>JBCDIX010000013.1:0-108086 GCA_038748405.1 Cyanobacteria bacterium P01_H01_bin.21
CAAAACCTTATCCTTCTCGAAAAAGCTTGAAAATCACATTGCGGCAATTTGGTATTTTATCCACCACTACAACGAGCAAATACGTCGCAAACAAGCGCATCAAGCTTCTTTTTCTCCATCCTTTCCTTAATAGCACTACCCGTTTCCAGTTATTAATAATTCCTTTATTTATATCTTGATAAAGACTTCTGTTTTTAATGGTATTGATACTGTGAAGTTCAACAAGTTTGCAATTGCTGACTTAGGAGATAAATCGGTTTAGAACAGTGACTATCTAACGAACTCTCATGGCTAAAACAATCATGAGGCTCAGCAATGCCACAATTTTGTTTGAGTCTGCACTGGTAGCTAGTCATTCAATAAATTGGCAGATTTTACCCCGTTGAGTCCCTACGACAAGATACAGAGACTCAACGGGGTAGCTCTATTTCCAGTTTTTGTTTACGCCAACTAAGTTGCCAAAAAGCATAATAAAACCACTGATGAGAATGATGATGGCCAAGACTACAAAAACGCCATCATAGGCTGCGAGGTCTTCCATGGTAAGGGCGAAGGTTTTTATACTTTTATAGTTTAGTCGTTAGTGTTGAGTTAAGGGCACGCTGACCATCAAACTTGCCAATCATAATATCGCTGTAGCGACTTGCGATCGCACCCACTGACAACAAACAAACCTCTAGTTCTGTCGGGTCCATGTGTTTGCCACCCAAAATGCGATTGACAAAAAATACGGTGCCTGCCTCATCGGTTTGAAAGGAGCCAAATCGCATTTTCCGATTTTCATCCAGCAAAAATCTCAGCACATCTAACTCTGGACCACAGCCAATAGCAACGCAGCTACTGGCGCGCACAATGGCCAGCTCCTTATCGGGGTAAGGATGTGTCTCCCATGGCAATATGTAAAGCTCGATCAGCGTTGTCTCTTGATAAATCAGATCAAAATAGGGGCGCTCATCACTGGCCCGTACGGTTGTCTTAAAGACACTATTGTTTAAGTAATCTTGCACTCGCTCATAAGTTAACTCTTGAGCACCATTAACAAATTTCATAGTGGTTTACCACTTACATGATGAACATGTCGGCGCTGACTTCTGTCATGGCACCTTTTGTTTTGCTTTGAACAAAGGCATTTGGAGTCGTGTCTGACTCTAGACGTCCGTCTACTAGGTTGATGATGCGGTCGGCTACGTCCAAAATGCGGTTGTCATGGGTCACCATTAAGACTGTGCAGCCCTCTTCGCGCGATAGGTTGTGTAGATAATTCACCACATCTCGACCCGATTTTTTGTCTAGGGCGGCTGTGGGTTCATCGGCCAAAATTAGCTTTGGATGGTTAACCAATGCGCGAGCAATCGCCACGCGCTGTTTTTGACCACCGGATAGCGAATGGGGTTTGTAATCGACTCGTTCGGCAAGGCCCAGAGTGCTAAGCATTCTTACAGCCCGCTCTCGCTTTGACGAAAACTCTCCGGTTAGTTCTACCGCCATTTCTACATTCTGGCTGGCGGTCAGGGACTCAAATAAATTATGGGCTTGGAAGATAAAGCCAATGTTGCGTCGCACGTTAACCATAGCGCGCTCACTCATGCCCACCAACTCTTGGCTAAGGATGCGCAGGCTGCCTTCTGGTAAATGGCGCAGGGCTCCTGCCAGGGTGAGTAAGGTTGTTTTACCCGATCCAGACGGGCCGGTCAAAATAACAATTTGTCCCTTGGGTAGCTCTAGCGAAATATCAAATAGTACCTGTTTACTCAGGTCGCCCACACCAAAGTAATAGTTAAGATGCTGGATTTGTACAGCCAAGTCATCTTTGGCTGGCTCAAATGTAGATTTTGGCTGAGTTCGAAACATACGACTACCCTAGCTCAACACCGGTATACAGTTGTTCAATGGCTAGCTCCAATCCAAGACTTTTAAATATGATCCGCTCACCGCTTTCATAGACGGCCGTCTCCCAACCTGCCTGGGTTCTTCGTCTGCATTCAACCCGCATTAAATCTTGTGAAATCAGAACATATTCTTCAAAGGCTTTGATTTGACAATAGTCATCAAATTTATCTCCTCTGTCAAAAGTCTGGGTTGAGGGCGACAGTACTTCGGCAACAAACTTTGGAAAATGTTTGACATAGCGTTCTTTGAGATCTCTCGGATCGCAGGTTACAAATGCATCCGGGTAGTAATAGAAAGTATCGGCGTAGTTGACTTTGACATTGCCTGAATGAAATCGGCAGTCTGAACCTCGAAGATGTAAGTTTATTTCTGTCAATAGATTTAGAGAAATGCGGTCATGAAAGTCGCTACCCCCTGCCATGGCATAGACTAAACCCAGCCGATATTCATGCCGGATAGGGCTATCTCGTTCTAGTTCGAGATAATCTGCCGGTGAGAAATAGGCATAATTAGCCACCATGGAGAGTTATCCTCTAAAACACGTCTGCCGGATCGGTCGTCTGGACTTTGCGCACTGCGATCGCACCTGATACCAGACACATAATAAAAGTAGCAATGAGTAAATTTGTAATGCGTTCTGGCGTCATCTGAAAAAACAAACCGGTCGCATTACCTGCCGCTTGATACAGCAGCTGACTGACTAACACACCCGGAATAAACCCTAGCACTGACAAGATTAGAGCCTCTTGCATCACGACACTTAGCAGGTAGCCATTTTTATAACCCATGGCTTTAAGAGTGGCATATTCAGCCCAGTGATCCGCCACATCGGTGTAGAGAATCTGATACACCAAGATAATGCCAACAAAAAAGCCCATGCTGGTCAGCAGTGAAAACACAAAGCCAATGTTGGTGTTTTCTTGCCAGTATTTGCGTTCGCGAATAACAAAGCCATCTTCGCCATCGCGTGCCATAACTAAAACATCGTTGGGCAGATTGTCCTGCAACGTTTTAACCATGCGCTTTATGTTTGTCCCAGGCTCAAGCTTAACGATGCCAATATCCACGGTGGCAAAGCTGCGTTTATCTTCTTCTGGCCCTCGATCAGCAAAGTAGCGCAAAAAGTTTTGGTCGCTCATGAGCAGATTGCCGTTGCCCGAGGCAAAGTCAGTGCCCATGGCAAATGTGCCCACCAAGCGAATCCGTCGATCCGCTAGCTCACTGACGACACCGACTTCCACCGGTCCTACCTCTGCACGGGATTGGGTATCCATGAGGGCGGTTTCTGGCAGCTTTAATTCTCGGCGATGGTCTGCAATCTCAGGAATATTGATAACTGGCTCATCGGGGTTAATGGCAATCACCCTGACGCCCCGAGATTCGCGAGTTTCTGGATTTTTCCAATTAACATCGCTGATGTAGATGGCGTAAGCGTCTTGTACACCCTCAAAGGCACGGGCCTGATAGAGTCGTCTGCGGGCAAAGGCCCGAGGCACAAACATATTGGTGCGTAGCCGATTGACGATAATCACTTCGCCATTAAATCGATTGAGTAGCTGTAGCTGACTGTCATAAAGGGCGTTCATAAACCCGTTAAACATAAACATCAGCAATACAGCAAACCCAACACCCGCGAGCGATGTGGCAAAACGACGGCGGTCGTGGGTGAGATTAAACCAGGCTAACGGGATCCGTTTAATCATCCAATCTTCCCCTGACCCATTGCCGAAACGCTCGGATAGTTGGATTACGTCCTTCAACACGGCTTTGACGCACTCGCTGAGGAATTTCTATCATTAGAGGCCAGTCTGGAAAAACAAGACTACTCTTGGCCTCAAGGTATTTTCCAGCTTTTAAGTGATAGATCTTTAGAGTTTCATTTTCTCGTCGCCATAGTTCTGGGACTCCCAGTGCAGCATAGGTTTGGGGATGCGTGCGAGACGTAATATCGATTTCTAACGCCAAATCAGGGGGCGGATCGACACTCAGGTTAAGCCGCTGTTTGCCACGAATAGCGGCTTCATTGGCAATGTAAAAGCACTGATCTGGTTCAATGCCCTTGAGCATGCTTTGATTTTTGAATGTTGTAGAACCCAGGGCTCGGAAGTCGATATCTAGCTCCTCTAATAAAACCTTGAGCAGATCGCTAATGATTTCTTTATCGTCCTCATGCCAGGGCAGCGGGGCCATAATTTCTAAGGTTCCATTGTCATAAGCAATGCGCGCAGAGCGGTGCTCACCCAAATCGTCGAGAATCGCTTCAAATTCTGACCAGCTAATGTCTTCAAGCAATAGCCGCTGGCCCGGAGGCACATGGAGTTGTTGTATCTGTAGTAAAACCATGGAACCTCCTAAAAGATTTCGGCTGGGTCAGCAGTGACGGCTTTGCGTACTGAAATTAACCCCGACAGACAGCACATCAGCAACGTTAGTGCCAGGACAAAGATGACGCGCCCCCCATTCATGGCAACGGGTAAGGTGCCGGCAGTGGCCGTCGTAGTCAGACGATATAGCCCCAGGGCCGCGGCAAGCCCGGGGATATATCCCAGCATGGCTAAAAGAATGGCTTCTTGCAGCACAATTTTGAATAAGTACTGAGACCGGTAACCCATCGCTTTCATCGTGGCGTACTCGGGTAGATGGTCGCGAATGTCAGTAAATAAAATCTGATAGACAATTACAGCCCCAACCACAAAGGAGACGGCCACACCCATGCTAAAAATAAAGCCAATGGATGTGGACTCTAGCCAGTAGGTGGAGTCATGGTCGATAATGTCGGCTTTTGTGTAGATATCCACATCGGCAGGCAGCAGTGAGCGCATGGTTTGTGCCACTTTTTCAGGGGACACCCCTGGTGTGATCTGCACTAGTCCCACATTGATTAAGTTCAACGGTCGCGGTTCTAAATAGCGCACAAAGTTTTGGTCACTCATAATCAGAGTGCCGTCTGCGGCAAATCCGCCCCCCAGGGCATAGGTGCCACCGATGGTGGCGCGACGACGGTCGGCCTCAGTGGTGGTGCCCACCGCTTGGGGGCCAAATTCAGGGCGTGAAAAGCGATCAATAAAAACGGTGTCGGGCCGACTGAGAATACGGCGGGCGTTTTCCCCTTGCAGCTCGGGCATCAGAAACACTGGATCATTGGGGTTGATGCCGTAGACAAAAATGGCGCGACTCACCCCTGTTTCTGGATTGCGCCACAGCAGGTATTCGCTGTACAGCGGCATAACGCGCTTCACTCCCTCGACGCCCGCTACTTGGTAGAGCCGCTCCCGTGGAAAGGCAGTAGAAGTGCTAATTTCTAAGGTTTCTGGTGAGATTAAAAATAGCTCGGCATTGAACTGTTGGTAAAAATTGGTGGCGGTGGCAATTAGCGCTCCCATAAAGCCAAGGTTCATAAAAATAAGAACGACAGCAAAGGCGACACCTGCGATCGCAACCACCAGCCGAGTGCGTTCATGCATCAAATTGGCCCAAGCCACCGATACCTTGGCCATGGCTAATTCTCCTCGGTCTCAATGTCGATCAGCACATCTACCTGGAGGTTAGTCAGCATGGCTACCGCTTCATCTTGATCGACCGCAATCCGCACTTCTACGATGCGGGCATCGGCATTGGCGGCAGGGTCATCGTCTAACACATCGTTCTTAAATATTTGTAGACCGATGGTCTCTACTGTGCCGGTCAGCTCTCCGTTAAAGGCGCCGTTGCGACTAGTAATTTTGGCTGTTTGCCCCGGTTTGACCAGACCTACATCGGTTTCATACACCTCGGCCACCACATACATTTCATCCGTATTGCCCATAGACAACAGACGATTGTTAGAGACTGCTTCACCAGGGCGGATATAAATATCTAAAATCTGACCTGCGACGGGGGCTTTAATCACCGTGCGATTGAGTCTGGCTTCGGCCAGGACTAAATTTTGCTGAGCCGCTTCTACACCAGTTTCTACAGAGGCTAGCTGCAAATCTGCCTCAGCCATGGAAACTTGAGCAGCCGCGTTGTCTAATGCAGTATCTCGGGCTAGCTCTAGCTGAGTTTTCGTTGCGATCGCATTGGCAATATCGCTGGTCAACTCATCCACTTCAGTCTGTTGACGATCGAGGTCCTGTTGGGTGATGGCACCTTGAGCGTGCAAATCCTGAAATCGGGCCAGGTCAGTTTGGGCCAGAGCAAGGCGTGCTTCTAAGCTGCGAATTCTAGCGGCCTGGGCCTCAATGGCCTGAATCTGAGGCTGGTCGATTTGGTCTGCCTGAGTATTCGCTTCAGCAATCCGAGCTGCTCCCAAACCACTCTCAGCTTCTAGGGTTTGACGGGCTTCTACCAGCTGACTGGCCGCATAGTCCCGTTCCGCTTTACGAATTTCATACATATCCAGCTCGGCTAAAACCTGGCCAGATTCGACTTGAACCCCTTCATCAACCAGCAATTTACCTAAAATCCCTGTTTCTGGTGCAGCGACATCGATCACCTCACTTTTGGGTTCAATCCGACCCAGAGCGGCTACATCCACACGCTCTGGGGGTGGTTTAGCCGCTTCCTCAAGAGCCGCTTGGCGAGACTGACTGACGGAACGAAGTGCCAGCAATGATGCACTACCCATCAATAGAAGTATCCCCATCCCAATCCAGAAGCTGGTTTTTCTTAGGGGATGTTGAACAGACTGTGGAACCATCGGGATCGTTGAACGCTTTCTCTATGGTGCGCGTTCTAAACACAATTTAGGTAACTGTACAGTTTAGTTTAATTTTTTGTAGAGAATGATACTGAGCTTTGCTCAGGCCGGTTCAATTAAAGCCATTAATGTAACCTCCCAAACCAAACGGGGCTGCACGTAGCTGAGCAGCTGTTTGCGAGCCAGTTCTAATTCCAGCATCCCCTGTCCCTGTCCTCGATGCCAGCGACTCTGCTGCAGATAGTCTAAAAGCCAAAGCTGAGAGTCTATTTCTAATACTTGTACTATCTGACGAGCGAGTTCTAACGCACCCCGAATCGCTAGAATTGGCTGATTTAGCTGCTGGATTAATTCGGCAGGAATGGTTTGTAGCTGCTGCCAGCTTGCGATCGCACTCCCTGGGCTTCCTTGGGCAAGCGAGAGCAGTTCTGGATGGTCCAAAATTTCTGGGTAATTAATCTGGGTTAGCACCTGAGTCATGTGGGTCGAGCTTAACCGCCGAAACGGAATGGTCTGACACCGTGAAATTAATGTGGGTAGCAACGTCTGCTGATCAGGAGCAATCAATATCAATGTGGCTTTACCAGGTTCTTCTAACGTCTTTAAGAGCCCATTGGCAGCGGCTTCAGCAATCAGCTCAGCTGATTCAATCACAACGACGGCTCTAGCAGATTCCAGCGGGGGGCGACTTAAAAACCGAGCAATTTCTCGAATCTGTTCCAGGCGTACCTGGGGTCTTCCCCGCCGCTTGAGGCCAGCGGTTTGTGCTTCGCTGACTGTCAGCAATTTGCCCTGATGCAGATAAGTGGGCTCGACCCACAATAAGTCGGGATGGTTACGAGTGCGAATGCGACGGTAGAGGTTATCGGTGGGCCGATGTGGCTGGCTTAGCATTAACGCTGCAAATGCAGTAGCCACCAAGCTGCGACCCACTCCGGTCGGTCCGACAAACAGGTAGCCAGGCGCAATCCGCTGTCGAATAGTAGCCTGCACCAATAAGTCAATGGCCTGGGACTGACCAATGACATGGGTAAAGGGTTGGGTCAGCTGCTGTTTTTGCTCTAAGGTGGCCGACGATGGTTCAGAAGGCATACCACTGCTGTAAATAGGTGGAAACGATTGCCTGAATTTGCTCAGCGACTGCTTCTTGCTTAGGACTGGCATCCACAGTAACGAATGTTTCTCGATTTGCTTGGGCTGCAAATCCTTTATGGACGCGTCGATGAAAGTCTAGGCCCGCCTGCTCAATGCGGTCAGCTTCGCCACGGGCGGTTACTCGCTTTAGTCCCTGGGCTACATCTAGCTTTAGCCAGAGGGTGAGATCGCTGTTTAGTCCTTTGGTGGCGATGGCGTTGAGGGTTTTGATTAAATCTAAGTCTAGCTGGCGACCATAGCCTTGATAGGCCACCGTGGAATCAATGTAGCGATCGCAAAGTACTAGGTGACCAGTTTCTAATGCTGGAATTAAGATTCGCTCCACATGCTGAACACGATCGGCCGCATAGAGCATTAGCTCTGATGTACTAGACAACCGTTCGGTTGCTGCAGCTGGCTGTAGTAAGAGCTGTCTAATTTGCTGTCCAATACTAGTGCCCCCTGGCTGTCGAGTAACGATCACCCCCGTTGGAGAAGATGCCCCATGATCGATGAGTTTGTGCTCTAACCACTGCCGTAAGT
This sequence comes from Cyanobacteria bacterium P01_H01_bin.21, assembly GCA_038748405.1. Taxonomy (GTDB): domain Bacteria; phylum Cyanobacteriota; class Cyanobacteriia; order Phormidesmidales; family Phormidesmidaceae; genus Leptothoe. The sequence continues at coordinate 8,246 of JBCDIX010000013.1, forward strand.
ACTGCACCTGAGTGGTTTTGCCACTTCCTTCGATTCCTTCAAAGACAATGAGTTTACCGCGCATTTTTTCCTCAGCAGCAGGGTATCATCAACACTAACGCAGCAAAGCTAATCTATGAGCTTAACCTATATTTATCCTGAAAAGCGTAATGTTCTCTCGAAGGGTAAAACTAAATGCAATTTTTACCTAGATATAGTGAGATAGTATATCTAGGTAAAAATTGCAGATTTTTGACTTTTTGTTTAGTCTAAACATGTTGCTTACCTACACTTTGGATTCTGAAACTGTGCAGTAGCTCCAGAATTTTTATGGCTCGGTATACTAATCTTTTTGTAAGCGTCCTACCCGCTAATAACCTGCGTGAGTTTATTCCAGATGTCCTGCAATCCTGCGGGCTTCACCTGGTTTATCAGGATGGCGACTATATGATGGCGAAAGAGCGACCAGGCCTGGTTTCTTACAGCAAGCTGGCGACAGTTGAGGTGTTAATTGGCTCAACCGATAAAACTGAGTTTCAGACCCAGGATCCTGCTGCGACTGTAAATCTAGTGGTAAAAAACGAAGAGTTGCCCTTAAAAACCAACAACCACTGCCACAGGGTTTTTCAGCAGGTTAATCAGGCGATTGAAAGCAAAGCCAGCTAGCTTGCTCAAGGTCCGCAAGCTCCGGTGGCTTCTTGTACAAAGCTGATTTCACGCGCGCTTTGATGAGCGTTACTAAACCGGTTAACCCTCTTCATCTTCATCGATCATGTTGGGGCTAATCAGGGTAATGTCAAACTCGTCTGGCGGTACGGTTGAGGTCGTATCTCGCTTCAGCTGATAATAAATCGCTCGAGCTTGAGGACCAAAAACGATCTCATCTTCGTTTTTTAGGTCGTGGGCCTGAAGTTTTCGCCCATTTATTAGCATGCCATTGGCACTGGGTTTGCCTTTGAGATTCCCGTCTACTATCCGGTAGTAATAGGTTTCATCATCCCTAGGGAGTTGCACCAAAGTAGCGTGGTGCCTAGAGACAAACTGCGAGGCGAGCCGGATGTCACACTTTGCATCGCGACCCACAGAATAGACGGAGCTATCTAAGACAATCTCCCGTCGACCCTGGCTATCCTCGACTATGAGAATACTGCTGAGATGAGAACCTGAAGCCATACTAACTGTCAAATGATAAATCTTAGAGAAAAATCAGGCCGTCAATAATTTCCTTGCCTTTTATTATTCGGTCAATATTCAAGGCTCTCAGGACGCTCCCTTGCTCTTCATCTGTGTGCAATGGGGCGATCACATTGTGTAGATGATTTTTTGCAGCCTTGAAATAACACAAGCAAACAGACTTTATGGACTACATATAGTCGCTGCATCAAGCTGTGTGAAGGCATAGCAGCCAATATAGCATTCCCGGCCAAATACTGAAACCTGACAGCAGATATCCTACACTACTTAGTTATTGATTTGTCAGTATTGTTCATATAAAAAATACCCTAGAGCAAACTGCTCTAGGGCAAAAAAGTATTGACTACTTGAAAAAGAAGGTCAAATTATGCAACTACAGCCGCTGCAGCATTTGCCACTGTGCTAGTCAAACGCTCATAAGTAGCTCTCATTTTTAATCCCACAAGCACTTGAAACAGACCAGTACCGTTGTTAGAGCCTGGATATTCCCGATGCTTAAGTAAAAGCTCAGTCATTTCACCATAGCTGCGGGTAGAAATATTGCTGAGATGCTCTTCTACGTAGATAAGCTCTTCTAGCTTCTCAAACTGACCATCAATTTCCAGGATAGACACCTCATTACCCATGTATGTATCTGGACCGTAGGCCATACGAATACCTGGATATGAGCAGGTCAGCTTACGACCACAGGGAATCCAATTAATGGTGGAGCCCTCATCAAACAGATAGGCAGGCTCAAAGCCTTCTATCCCTTCTTTTTGAATCATCTGCACGCGCAGAATTTTGCGCTCTTTGTCGTCCTTAATCAGGTTGGTTGGCAGTACTTGCAAAACGACATCGGCGTACTGTCTCTGAATGTCAATGTAAGCTTCAAAATCAGGTTTACGCGCTTGAATAGACGCTAAAACATCCTCATAGGTATGCCCCCGCTCTGCCATGTCACGCTGGATTTTCCAAGCAATCTTGACTTCATCGCTGATGTCAAGATAAACGCTGAAGTCTAGCAGCTCGCGTACTCGCTCGTCATAGAGGGGGTGTAGACCCTCAATAACAACAACGTGATTGGGCTCAACCCGCTCGGGCGGATCAATAAAACCAGTTTCGTGGTTGTAGATTGGCTTATCGATGGGGGTACCTGACTTTAGAGCTTTGATTTGCTCGTACATCAGATCGAAATTATTCGCCTTGGGGTTGAGGGCTGTAACCCCAGCTTGCTTACGCTGCTTGCGATCTAGACTATGATAATCATCCAAACAGATGACGGTCATAAACTCTTCGCCAAAAAGATCGCTAAGGCGTTTCAGAAATGTAGACTTTCCACATCCTGAATCACCGGCGACACCAATTAAAACCACGCGGTCGGGCTGACTGGTCATGGAGTCCTCTTATGAAAACAGTTAACAAATTTATGTGAAACCAAGCAACGAGTCTATGGACTCTTGACTCCGTTGGGTATCAGCAGTGGGTTTTGAACGTTGCAAAAGTTAAGGTCAATCCTATCAGAATCTGCATTCTTTTGGAAGACTGGATCAGAGGGTATTCTCATTCCCGATTAAGTACAAATAAAAATGCCGTTTACTGGCGATAGTTGATAGCCTGGTAGTAGCTCAGGTAAGAAGAAACAGCATGTGTGCGACAGCCTTTAGCGATTGGTCTACTGTTGATTAGTTGAGGGCTACTAATATGAAATGGTTTCTAGTAATTTGCTATGGGCAAACGACTTTGAAAATGGCCAATCATGCTGTTGGCTAACCTTGGCCCTTACACTGAGATAGGTTGAATCATTGTTTAGCTAAAAATAATTTCTGGACGAGAGCGATGCTCTGACAATAAAAGCATCCATCACTCTAAATAATTCCGTTTCAATACCTCTTCTATATCGACATGGCTGTTTCTAAGGCAACTGTTTCTGACACGACCGAAAAAGATAGTGTCCTGCATCGTAAAATTTTGGGGTCTCGCCGTTTGAGCAACTATTGGTGGGCTCTGGTTACTTCTGTTGGGGGTACGGGATTTTTACTTGCCGGTGTCTCTAGCTACACCGGTATCAATTTGCTGCCGTTTGCAGACCCTACACAGCTAATCTTTATTCCACAAGGAATTGTGATGTGTTTCTATGGCACAGCAGCGCTGCTTCTTTCGACTTATCTCTGGTTGATCTGTGCCTGGAATGTAGGTGGTGGCTACAATCGATTTGATCAAGAGACTCAGGAAGCGCAGATTTTTCGGTGGGGGTTTCCTGGTAAGAATCGTAAGATTGACTTCAAATATCCCCTGTCATCAATTACGGCTGTTCGTGTAGATATTCGAGAAGGGTTAAACCCTAAACGAGCGCTTTACCTCAAGGTGAAAGGTAAGGGAGATATCCCTCTGACCCGGGTGGGGCAACCCATGTCACTGACAGAGGTGGAAAACCAGGGCGCTGAGCTGGCGCGATTTCTGCAGATTCCCCTAGAAGGGCTGTAGCTTTTATGGCATTAGATAAGGAGAAGCCTCTCGGTTGAAAAGGAGGTTTTCCTGTGGCAAGATATGTTGCCCCTAATCAACAAAGGAATTAATCATGATTTTCGGTTTCCGCATGCAATGGGCCATCGGTTTAGTCGTGGCATTGTTGATGGTGAGTTGCACAGCTGGGGCAACCGATCCATCCTCTGAGTCTTCTGCGGCACCGGCCGCTGAGCCTGCTGAGCCCGCTGAGGTGGCTGTTGCCCCCTCTGTGCCTGAAGGATTAACTCAGCTAGATGGAACCGCTACGGTTGAGTTTGTGGTTAATGGAGAGCGAATCCTAGTTGAGGTAGATGGTGCTCAAGCGCCCGTTACTGCCGGTAATTTTGTAGATTTGGTTGAGCGTGGTGTTTATGACGGCACAGTCTTTCACCGAGTGGTGCGAGAGCCTCAGCCATTTGTGGTTCAAGGGGGCGATCCGCAAAGTAAGGACCCCTCTGTTCCTGTGCAGCAGCTGGGGACTGGTGGATTTATCGACCCTGATACTCAAGAGGAACGTCTTATTCCCCTAGAAATCACACCTGATGGGTCTGATCAGCCGCTCTATGGTCAGACGTTTGAAGCGTCAGGTGAAACGGCTAAGCCAGCTTTGCAGCATACCCACGGTGCAGTGGCGATGGCTCGTTCTCAGTTCCCTGATTCAGCGTCTTCCCAGTTCTACTTTGCCTTGGCGGATCTCCCGTTCTTGGATGGTAGCTATGCTGTTTTTGGTTATGTAACTGAGGGCTTGGATGTTGTCGATACCATTCAGCAGGGAGATGTGCTGGAGTCGGCAACTGTTGTCGAAGGGCTGGATAATCTGGTTACTGAGTAGCGTAGAGAACGCCTGATAGGGCAGCAATATTGGCTTGAATGGTTAACGTCGTTGTAACCGGTATTGGTCTACGTACTGCTTTGGGGACAACAACCCAGGAAACATGGGCTAATTTACTGGCTGGCAAATCTGCGATCGCACTGCGCCAACCATTTAGGTCACTACCTGCCATGCCGTTGGCTATGGTGGGCAAATATCCGATTGATCCAGATTGCCTTGTGACTGCAGCTGTTAAGGCTGCGCTTGCTGATGCTGGGCTGACGGCACCCCTCGAAGACTGTGGGGTGGTGGTGGGCTCAAGCCGCAGTTACTTAAATCGATGGGAAGCCATGGCGCGAGATGAGCCGTCGTCTCATGACGAGCAATCGTCTCAAGACTGGCTGGCCGCATTACCGGCTAGCCTGTCGGGTCAAGTCGCTCAAATAGTGGGTAGCTGCGGCCCTACGCTTGCCCCTATGGCTGCTTGTGCTACTGGGCTTTGGGCATTATTTCAGGGATATCTACTGCTGCAGACCGAGCAATGTCAGCGGGTGGTGGTGGCGGCGGTGGATGCGCCGATCACACCGTTAACCTTGGCGGGGTTTCGCCGGATGAAAGCGATGGCAACGGATGGCTGTTACCCCTTTGATCGCGATCGCAATGGATTAGTCCTGGGAGAAGGGGCTGCGGCTGTAGTGTTAGAAGCAGGGAAGACTGCTGTGCCTAGCGCGTCTATCTATGGCCGCCTGTTAGGGTTTGGTCTGAGCAATGATGCCTATCACATCAGTTCATCCCGTCGGGATGGCACCCTTGCAGTTGCTCGACAGTGTTTAGAGCGTAGTGGCTTAAGTCCAGACGACATTGACTACATCCATACCCATGGCACCGGCACCCGTCTTAATGATGCCAATGAGGCATACATGATCCAGCAGCTATTTCCTAACGTCGCTGTGAGTTCCACTAAAGGGGCAACCGGCCATACGCTGGGGGCAGCCGGGTTAATCGGAACTGTGTTTAGTCTGCTCAGTCTGCAGCAGCAATATTTGCCCCCCTGTGTCGGGCTAAAACGCTCCGAGTTCGCGCTTAACTTTGTGCGTGCTGGTTTGGGGGCTGCAGCTGTAAAGTATGTACTCTGCAGCAGTTTTGGATTTGGGGGGCAAAATGTCATCGTTGCGATCGCCCGTTAAGCTTTAGATTAGAACGCTAAACTGGGGATATTGGTTTGGCAGCCTTGTCAAACCGCTGGCCAACTGTCGAGCCGTACATTTAGCCGTACATTTTTATATGAATCAACCTACCTCCCCCCGGTCTCGCCAATTTTCACTTAATCGCCGTGCTACGCGCACCCTGGCTACCGGATGGTTTTTACTACAAACTCTATTGGCAGCACCTCTGATTGGAACTCAGCCAGCTGTCGCTCAAGTAGAGGGTAGTGAAGAAACTCAAATTACCTATGGTCAACTACTAGAGAAATTAGACCAGGGCGAAGTAGAGCGGGTTGAGCTAGATAACCTACGCAGAGTTGCCAATGTCCGTCTTAAGGGTGATGAAGAACAGGCACCTCTATATCCGGTCACCCTATTTGCTAATGACGTTTACAATCAGCAGCTGCTGCAAAAGCTACGGAGCAGCGGTGTTGAATACGAAGTTTTAGAACGCTCAGACAACAGCGCGCTCACTGGGCTAGCCGTCAATGCTTTGCTGGCGCTCATAGTCGTTTTTGCCTTGCTAATGATTCTGCGACGCTCGGCTAACTCTGCCAGCGGGGCCATGAACTTTGGCCGTTCTCGTGCTCGGTTTCAAATGGAAGCCAAGACCGGGGTGATGTTTGATGACGTAGCCGGCATTGAAGAAGCCAAAGAAGAGCTACAGGAAGTGGTGACCTTTCTCAAAAACCCTGAGAAATTCACAGCCATTGGTGCCCGTATTCCCAAAGGCGTACTGCTAGTTGGTCAACCTGGAACTGGTAAGACGCTACTCGCAAAAGCCATTGCTGGTGAAGCAGGTGTTCCATTCTTTAGCATTTCGGGCTCTGAATTTGTCGAAATGTTTGTGGGGGTGGGGGCTTCTCGCGTCCGCGACCTGTTTAAGAAAGCCAAGGAAAACTCCCCCTGTATTGTCTTTATTGATGAGATCGATGCTGTTGGCCGTCAGCGCGGTGCCGGTATTGGGGGTGGTAATGATGAGCGCGAGCAAACGCTCAATCAGCTACTAACTGAAATGGATGGGTTTGAAGGCAATAGCGGCATCATCGTAATTGCCGCCACTAACCGCCCTGATGTCCTGGATGCCGCCCTACTGCGACCGGGTCGATTTGACCGACAGATTACGGTTGATTTGCCCGGTTACAACGGACGTTTAGGCATCTTGGATGTGCATGCGCGGGATAAAAAAATAGCCGATGACGTGAATCTTGACGCTATTGCCCGCCGTACTCCAGGTTTTTCTGGTGCCCAACTCGCTAATTTACTCAATGAAGCCGCGATTCTGACAGCCCGTCGTCGCAAAGACGCTGTCACCATGGAGGAAATTGACGATGCCATTGACCGACTCACTATCGGCCTGACCCTGACGCCGCTGTTAGATAGTAAAAAGAAACGGCTGATTGCATATCACGAAGTCGGCCATGCCCTGGTCAGCACGATGCTAAAGCATTCGGACCCCCTGGCAAAGGTGACCATTATCCCCCGCTCTGGCGGTGTTGGTGGATTTGCCAGTTACCTACCTAAAGAAGACCGAGTGGATGACGGTTTGATTTCCTATGCTGAGCTGATTGACCGCATTACCATGGCACTTGGTGGACGTGCGGCAGAGGAAATCGTCTTTGGCCCAGATGAAGTTACCCAAGGTGCAGCTAATGACATTCAGCAGGTAACGAATATTGCCCGTCAGATGATTACCCGATTTGGTATGTCAGAACTGGGCTCGTTTGCCATGGAAGCCCCCAGTAGTGCCGTATTCTTGGGGCGTAGCGATTTGATGCAGCGCTCAGAATATTCTGAAGAAATGGCGGCTAAAATTGACCAGCGAGTGCGTGAGATTGCGGTAACTGCCTACACGAAGGCCCGCTCTATGCTAAAAGACAACCGCTCGCTGCTAGATCGTTTGGTGGACCGCCTGGTGGAAAAAGAGACCATTGATGGTGAAGAGTTTCGCGGCATCGTCAGCGAATATGTTGATTTGCCCTCTGCTAGCTAGAGCCCTCTGCTAGCTTTTTCAGACACTGTTTGCGGTTACGGTGCCTTATTGATACAAGGGCACCGTAACTATTAAACCCAACAAATATCTATCAGAGCTAAGGGCTAGTCGAGAGGCTCACCATCTAAAAGCTCAATGCGGCCAGACGAACGTAGGCATTCTAAACGCCAACGCTGACCCGATACACGACCGGGTAGAAACCCTAGAATAGTCAGGTGGTTTTCACCACGATCTGTTTTCACTTTAACCAACAGATCATTTTTACTTTGACTAACGATGAGTGCTTCTATTTCGAACTCACCTTCACGATTCCAAGGAAGTTCATACTGTAGCTCAGGTTCTTGGGAGCGAAGAACAGCGCGAGTGTTTTCAGCTTCAGACATTGGAGCAGTCATAGGTAGTTGGGTGGTTATCAAACAGGGGTACAGCTGTAATGTACCCAGCCACTCGCAAGGATGGCCTTAGCTAGACGATAGCATCTTGCCTGGTTGATAGATTGTGCTGCAGATCATAAAGACCGAAGAGTTCAAATTATAAAGCCCACATAAACAGGGGACTTTACAGCCGAACGTTAGCCCAGAGTTATTGCCGAGGGCTGCGTTTATTATCTGACGGCTCGCTGGTCGTCATACATCTCTCGTAACACCATTGCTGGGTCTACCCAGCTACTCTCAAACTTGAGGCCCCAGTGCAGATGAGGACCGGTTGTGCGTCCTGTCATTCCAACACGCCCAATAGGTTGACCTGTACCGATGGTGGCACCTTCTTTAATGTAAAGATTACCGTCTGGGTCAACCATTACCCGTCTGCCACCTTCGTGGGTGACATAGCCCTGCATATGGCAATAGATATGCAGCCAATCACCTGATTCAATCACAACCGAAGTGCCACAGGCACTGTCATCGGTAACTTCAACAACCTGGCCTTCCCACCAGTTGCGAATATAGCTACCCAGAGGAGCTGCTATGTCTAGCCCGTAGTGAAATTGTTCGCCGCCAAAGGGTGACTGTCGGTAGCCAAAAGGTGATGTGTAGGCTTGAAAGTTTTCTACTGGAAATGAAGCAAAACTCCAAGGACTTGTGGCCCTAGCTAGCTGAACTTCGGCGGCTTCGGCAGATTTGCGCTGCGCCGGCATCACTATCCCAGTCAGCACCCACAGAGACAGAACGCTCAATAGCAGCAATCTAACGTAAAATCGCGAACGCCGGGAGCGCATATATCGTCTTAATCGACCCACGAGAGTCTGGGTAAACCCTTTTATCGAAGTGGATTTAACAGAACTCGATCTCATATAAGTCTACAGAAACTAACGACTGGCTTTTTAGACCTTCCCTGAATTTTTATAGCGATCAGAGAATAGGAAACGGCAAAACCGTATTAACCTCGAGTAACTCCGGCATAGGAGCTTTGCTAACGTGGTGTTGTGATCAAGGCTCATTAATTGACACAGTCGTTAGCGTGCTTGCAGCATTGCCCGCTAATGTACATCAATTTCTTTGAATTGCATATATGTATTTCGAGTTTTTTTGGCTTTATCTAAAAGAGTTTTTTAATGGTGACAATAAAAGCATCTCAAGGTTTGACGGGGCTGTAGTTACTAACGCTGACAGGGGTGGATAGAAAATTATGAATGAACAGCCGCATGGGCCGGGGTATTGGTATCAACAGGGAGTTGAATTTGATAGCCAAGGGCAATCTCAAAATGCGATCGCATGCTATAGCAAGGCTATTGAACTTCAGGCTGATTATTACGAAGCCTGGGTACGGCGAGGACTGGCGCTGATGCTGCTAGAAGATTTTCAGCCTGCGATCGCAAACTTTAACCAAGCAGTGGCCCTAAAAACCGATTTAGATTTGGCCTGGTATCTCAAGGCCTATTGCCATGCCAAAATGCACGCTGATGAACTGGCGCTGCTGGCGTTGCAAAAGGCGTTTACCCTCAACCCCGGTCAGTGGATTGAAATGGCGGCTAAAGAGTCTGTTTTTGACCCGCTCAGACAAGATCCGCAGTTTCAAGCGCTGTTAGGTCATCCGGCTTAGACTCTTCAGGAAAAACTCAGGCGCTGTTCTGCTTTTGTTATCTATAGTGGGCGCAGAGCGCTCTACTATTTGTTTTCCTGGCATGCAGGCAACGACTTCATTTCATACCGATGTTTATTTTGTGGGCGGGGGCCATACCCATGCCATTGTGCTACGAAAAATTGGCATGGCTGGTTTGCCAGCTGGGGTGCGTCTGACGCTGATTACCAATCTGGTGGATACTCCCTATTCAGGGATGCTACCCTGTCATATTTCTGGTCTTTATGACTTTGACCAGTCCCATATCGATTTACGTCCGCTGACTCGATTTGCCAACTGTCGATTAATCATGGATGAGGTGGTGAACATTGATGCGGACCAGCAGGTAATTCACTGTCGTAACCATCCCCCTATGGCCTATGATGTGCTGTCTATTGATATTGGCAGCACGCCTGGAACCTTGTCTGTGCCTGGAGCTGACAGGTATGCGATTCCGGCAAAACCTGTACCCAATTTGCTGCGGGCCTGGCATGACTATCTGCAAAATCTAGGGCAGTCGGCCACCATTGGTATTGTCGGGGGTGGTGTAGGGGGCGTGGAGCTGGCTCTCAATATGCAGGTGCGTCTGCAGCAGAGTGTTGGGTCTGCTCTGGATATACATATATTTCATCGAGGAGCGCGTTTAGCGACAGGTCGCAATCGCTCAACCCAACGTCAGCTGACAAAAATCTTTCGCGATCGCAACATTCATACCCACCTCTCAGAATCGGTCTGTGCCGTTGAGCCCGTAGCGAACGCTGCCCAAGTGCGGTGTGAGTCAGGGTTAACGGTAGCGTGCGATCGTGTCTTTTGGGTGACCAGTGCCAGTGCGGCTGCCTGGATTGCCCAGACCGGGCTGACCACCGATAAAGCCGGATTTTTGCTGGTTAAGGACACCTTGCAAACGCTCTCTCACCCCAATGTATTTGCTGTGGGGGATATTGCCACTATGGTAAATCACCCCCGCCCTAAAGCCGGTGTGTTTGCTGTGCGTCAGGGGCCACCGCTATATAAAAATCTTCAGCGTTATTTAGCTGGACAACCTCTAAAACCCTTTAAACCTCAGCGTAAGTTTCTCAATATTATCGACCTTGGGAATGGCAGTGCGATCGCATCGCGTGGGGGCTGGTCTGCAGAGTCTGTGTGGTTTCGCCGTTGGAAACACCAAATCGATGGCAACTTTATGGCGCTGTTTGATCGCTTCCCAGCCATGGATGCTGATAAGCGGCCTCGATCACATCCAGATATTCCCAAAGAGCCCGCCCACTGTGCCGGATGTGGTTCAAAAGTCAGCAGCTCCGTCTTGAGTCGAGTCCTCGCCCGAGCCAGGGCAGACCTGCCTGAGATGGACCGCTGGCCCAACCCGGTGAAGGTGGGGTTGGACACTCCTGATGATGCAGCCGTAGTTGCCATTCCTGCTGGCACCCTGTCGGTACAGACGGTGGACCAGTTTCGAGCGATTGTGGATGATCCATATATCTTTGCGCAGATTTGTGTCAACCATTGTTTGAGCGATCTATTTGCCATGGGGGCGACTCCTCAAACGGTGTTAGCTCTGGCAACCCTTCCCTACGGTACAGATGCTGTCCAAGCCGAGACGCTGTATCAGCTGATGGCTGGGACATACCGAGCCCTAGCGCCCTCCCAGACCTGGCTGGTGGGAGGGCACACCACAGAAGGGCCTGAGCTGACGTTAGGCTTTGCCTGCAATGGTTGGGTCTCGCCCCAGCAGATTTTAACCAAGCAAAATTTACGCCCCGGTCTGGGGCTGATACTCACAAAAGCTCTGGGTACCGGTGTGCTGTTTGCGGCCGACATGCAGCGTGCGGCCAAAGGGCGCTGGATTGAGACTGCTGTAACCAGCATGGTGCAGTCTAATCAGATGGCTGCCAAATGTTTGCAAAACTATGATGTGGTGGCCTGTACAGATATTACCGGGTTTGGTTTGCTGGGGCATCTCTATGAAATGCTGCGTCCGGGTCTAGCCGTTGACTTAACCTTAGATGCCCTGCCCATATTGTCGGGAGTGCACGCCTGTTTTGAGGCTGGCTATCTCAGCTCTCTGCACAAACGTAATCAGCAGGTTGAACATCACGTACACAATCCTCAACCCCAGCAGCCCAATTACCCGCTGCTGTTTGATCCTCAAACTTCAGGGGGGCTACTGGGGGCTGTGCCAAAGGACTGTGTACGTGACTGCTTAGAGGCTTTACAGCGACAGGGATATACCCATAGCCGCTATATTGGCGATGTGGTTTCTGCCGTAGAGGGGCAAGCACCTTTTACAATCAAAGAGTAGTTATACATGGCATTCCCCTTGGCTTTTAAGTTGTTATCTAGTGTCTGAGCTTCTCCCTATTACTGAATTTTGGCAGGCCCCTGGCCCAATTTTGGATGTCCGTAGTCCGGGTGAGTATACCCAAGGGCATCTGCCTGGTGCCGTTAGCTTTCCGCTGTTCTCAGATGACGAACGCGCTCAGGTCGGTACTTGTTACAAACAAAAGGGAAAAGAAACAGCAATTGAGCTGGGGCTAGAATTGGTCGGCCCTAAGATGGCAGGGTTGGTCAAACAGGCTAAGGCATTAGCCCCCAAACGCCAGGTGCGGGTGCATTGCTGGCGTGGCGGCATGCGCAGTAGCTCAGTGGGTTGGCTGTTAGAAACCAGTGGTCTGGAAGTGAATCTCTTGTCGGGGGGATATAAAACCTTTCGGCGTTGGGTCCGGACGACATTGGCCACCTCCCGACCCCTAGTGGTGGTGGGCGGTATGACTGGCACGGGCAAAACCGATATCCTCCACGCTCTGAGAGACTCAGGAGAACAAGTTTTAGATCTCGAAGGACTCGCAAATCACCGAGGCAGCAGCTATGGCGCGCTGATGTTGCCACCGCAGCCCAGCACCGAACAATTTGAGAATTTGATTGCCCAACAGTGGATGGAGTTTGACCCTCAGCGCCCGGTATGGGTTGAGGCCGAAAGTCGCCGCGTTGGCACCTGTCGAGTTCCAGACGAGATTGTAGACCAAATGGAAGCGGCGAATACCCTTGAGGTCATTCGCTCTGAGGCAGAACGATTGGATATTTTGGTGGGTATCTATGGTCAAGCTGCTCCAGAAGGGCTAATTGCGGCAACTGAACGTTTACGCAAGCGTCTGGGAGGTTTACGAACCCAGAAGGCAGTTGAGCACATTAAGAGGGGTGAACTCGCCTCAGCAGCGGCGATTATATTGACTTATTATGATCGTACTTACCGTCATGATTTAGTTCGCCGCAATAAACAGATTCCCCCAGTCGATGTATCCAACATGTCGATTACCCAGGCGGCTAGCTATTTACGATGTCAGGTAAAAGATTGGGATTGGTATCACAGTTAGTCTCTATTACTTGGAGCCTCAAACTAGTCACGCACTGCTATTTTGTGCCCTTAGCCGCTCACAGTTGTGTCCTGCTTTGAAGTGTTTAATTAACCATGAGTTATCTGTACTATGTACTACCGGCTACGCTCACCTTTTTAATAGCGCTCTACGCGTTTTTTAGAGATACCAATGCCTCAAAGACTAGTGTACTCAACTGGTCGTTTGTTTTTATGTCAGGGCTGCTGTGGCCGCTGACGCTCCCCTTTATTGTTTGGAAAAAGCTATCGTCTCTTTTTGGTTTAAAAGATATTGAGGCCCGGTTTAGCCCCATAAGCTACCTCTAGGCGTTAAGGCTGAGGGCCTGATCTTCTGCAGGTGCTGTTGTCACAAGTCTAGGGGCATCCATACAAGCTTCTGCCGTTTGCAGATGTTTGACGAGTGTGGGTTTTGGTAGCGGCCCCTCTAGATGGTCCCAGGGAAGTGGCTGGTCTACTGACCAATCTGTATAGACATAAAAATCTAAGGGAGGCAGCTGGTCTTTGAGTTCTTTAAAGGCGCGGCGGTAGCTACCTAATGAATCGCCATAGTGACGGACGCGCTCTAAGAGCTGGCTAACCCGTCGGTCGCCTCTGGAAATCAGAGTTTGAATGACTGACCAGTTGTAGCTCTCGGGTCTAAAGTCAATGCCTTGCGATCGCAGTTTTTTTTGCAAAAATTTTAACCGTTTCTCTGCTTTCGCATTAACGCCGTACCACTGAAACGGGGTGTGGGATTTAGGTACAAAAGTGCTGCAGCCAAGGGTGAGACGCAGCCCCTTTGCGGCCTTTTTAAGCTGCAGCATCATACTGGCAGTGGCTTCGAGATCGCTGTCGGTTTCACCGGGAATACCGGCCATACTGTAGAGCTTGACGCTGCTAAGACCGCCTTCTTTAGCATTGACGACGGCCCGCTCAATGTCCGGTGTCTCTAGCTTTTTATTAACAATCTGCCGTACCCGGTCTGAACCACTTTCGACAGCAATGGTAATGGACTTGGTACCGTGGTTTACCAAAGTGCTAGCCAGTTTTGCATTCACCGTGTTGGTCCGCACTGATGCAATGCTCAACCGAACGTCATCATAGGCAGGCTGGTTGATGTAGTCCAGCAGTTCTTCAAATCCTGGATGCTGGGTAACCGAGGCTCCCAAAAGTCCAAGCCGTTTAGTGACAGCCAGACCTCGTTCAATGGCCGGAATTAGAGATTGGTCAATGCTGGCGGTACGAAAGGGCAACGTCAGATAGCTGGCCAGACAAAACCGACACATTTCTGGGCAACTACGCACCACCTCCACCATAAAAATGTTTTCCCAGGCGGCCTTTTCGGTAACGACAGTTGAGGACAGTAAAACATTGCCCCGGTAGGTTTGTTTTTTGACAATGTGGGGAATGCCACTTGCGGGCTCCACGTGGCTAATGGGACCGGTGGGCTCTGTGTATATGGGCTGATAGAGGCTGGGCACATAGATGCCGGGTACCTGAGCCAGGGTTTTTAGCTGCTCTAGGCGACTGGCTGATCGAACGGACTTGTAGGTGTCAATAAATGTGGGAATTAGATCTTCCCCATCGCCCAGTAAAACAATGTCAAAAAAGTCGGCAAAGGGTTCAGGATTGGCAGTAAGAACAGGACCGCCACCAAAGATTAGGGGATGCTCGCGGGTGCGATCGCGACTCCAAATGGGAATTTTCTGTTGCTCAAGTAAATTTAAGATATTGATATAGTCCAGCTCCCAAGACACAGAAAACCCCATAAGCTCTGGTCTAGACGGGAGATTGCTGGTTAGATCTGTAAACAGACGCCCCACTGCTAGGTCGCTGCGCTGGGCTAACATTGCCCAAATTACCTGATATCCCAAACTCGTAATCCCAACAGAATATTCGTTGGGAAAAGCAAATATGGTGGGAATAGCATCGGAATTTGAGGCGGCAGGCTGAAATAGTAAACGCTCAGCAGCAAGGACAGATGCGGTCAAAATAAATGCTCATAGGGACGTTAGTGCTTATGACCCATCATAAAGATAAAACGGCGGTATCATCTAGCCGTTTGTTATCTAAAACATAGATACACTAAGCCCTCCTGAATGCAAAAAAACAGGAGGGCTTAGTTTTCAATCGTCAGAGTTGTTTATGCTTGCCAATTGGTAGAAACAACTTCAGCTAGGTCAACAACACGCTGACTGTAGCCCCACTCATTGTCATACCAGGCAACAACCTTCACCATGTCACCATCCATTACTAGAGTAAGGCTGGAGTCAACAATTGAAGATTCATCAGTCTTACGATAGTCAATAGAAACCAGGGGTTCTTCGGTGTAGCCCAAAACGCCCTTCATGTGACCAGCTGCAGCTGTTTTGATAGCCTCATTGACCTCTTCCTTGATGGTGTTCTTCTCAACTTGAACAACAAGGTCAACTACAGAAACGTTAGGAGTAGGCACACGCATTGCAATACCGTTGAGCTTACCCTTCATATCAGGAATCACCAAAGCCACAGCTTTAGCAGCACCGGTTGAAGTTGGCACAATATTGATTGCAGCAGCACGGGCCCGGCGCAGGTCGCGGTGGCTAGCGTCCAGAATGCGCTGGTCGCCTGTGTAGCTGTGGGTGGTGGTCATTGTGCCTTTGATAATACCAAAGGCGTCGTTAACCACCTTAACCACGGGAGCTAGACAGTTAGTTGTGCAGCTAGCGTTGCTAATAACGGGGTTTTTGCCGTGAACATACTCATTGTCATTGACACCAACAACGTAGGTATCAACATTTCCACCCTTACCAGGCGCTGTGATCAGCACTTGCTTAGCACCTGCTTCTAGGTGGCGACGAGCGCCTTCTTCACTAACAAAAACACCGGTCGATTCAATTACAAGATCAATATCCCAGGCACCCCAGGGCAAGTTGTTAGGATTACGATCTGAACAACACTTGATGGTCTTATTACCAACGGTAATTGTGTCATCAGTAAAGCTAACGTCTTCGTCCAAGCGTCCTAGTAAGGAGTCATACTTTAATAGATGACAAGCCGTCTTAGGATCAGATGTGTTGTTGATTGCAACAATATCTAGACCCGAGTTTTCTCTAGTTAACCAACAGCGTAAAAAGTTGCGCCCAATGCGCCCAAAACCGTTGATAGCTACTCTAATCACTGCGCTTACCCTCTGTCGTACAACTGCGTCAAAATAGCGTTTGCATTAGCAAAACTAATGATATCTCATTGTCTGAACCGCTCGGGATCATAGATATTACAGTCAAGTCTGAATCAAGTCTGTAGGATAAATTGGCTCCCGAACCCAACAAATGGAGTATCGTCCTATGTTGAGATTAAGTATAATTGCTCACGGTATTGGCTTACAAGTCAGTCTTCAGAATCTGCGTGAAGTTCTGACAAAGTTCGTTCGAGGCTGAGTGGCCTCATGGGTAATACTAAATTGCGGAAATAGATACTGGATAAATTACGCGAAATGGCGAACCCTAAGGGGCGTATATGTAGTCATTCTGTGGATTCCTGGTATCATACGCCTGAAATATCTGTGTGTGGTTTGTGAGGTGAGTTTTATGCCAGTGACAGTAGATTTTAATGGCAGACCATTTCACTTTATTGGCATTGGTGGGATAGGTATGTCTGCTTTGGCCTATGTATTGGCTAAGCGTCAGCTACCGGTATCTGGGTCCGACTGCCGCTTGACGCATATTACTCGTCGTCTTCAAGAGCAAGGTGTTCACATTTTTTGGAGCCAGGAGGCAGAGAATATTGCCCAGGCAACTCAAATCCTCTCCAATGCTCAGGGTTTGCTGCCTCAGGTAGTTTGTTCGACTGCCATTGGCCCTAGCAATCCTGAATACAAAGCCGCTGTGGAAGCGGGTTGTCCAATGTTTCATCGCTCCGATATATTGGCGGCTTTGATGAACGAGACCCAGGGAATTGCGATCGCAGGCACCCACGGTAAAACCACAACCAGCAGCATGGTGGGGTATTTATTGCTTAAGGCCGGGATTGATCCGTCTATTGTGATTGGGGGCGAAGTATCTGCATGGCAGGGCAATGCCTATGTGGGCACCAGCGACTACATGGTGGCCGAAGCCGATGAGTCAGATGGCTCTCTGGTAAAGCTATCAGCGGCCATTGGGGTGATTACGAACATTGAGCTAGACCACCCAGACCACTACAGCACCCTGGATGAGGTTGTTGGCATTTTTAAGCATTTTGCCGACCAGTGTGGGGTGGTGATTGGCAGTGCCGATTGCCCCACCGTGCTAAAGCGCATTCAACCGGGGGTGACCTACAGTTTGCGACCCGACTCGGGGGCTGACTACATTGCCACAGAGATTTGTGAGACAGCCCAAAAAACAACTGCAGAGATTTGGGAGCACGGCACCCGGTTAGGGCAACTGCATTTACCCATTTTAGGACGGCACAACTTGAGCAATGCACTGGCTGCCATTGCTGTGGCAAGACGACTAGGGATTGGGTTTGATGCGATCGCCACCATCATGGCGACATTTGAAGGGGCAAAACGGCGGTTTGACCACCGGGGGGCTTACAACAATGTCTTGTTTATTGATGACTATGCCCATCACCCCAGCGAAATCAAAGTCACCTTGGCCGCGGCTAAAGTGAAAAGTACAGAAGCCCTCAATGATGTTAGCCAATGCCGTGTAGTAGCGATATTTCAGCCCCATCGATATAGCCGCATTACAACCTTGCTACAGGAGTTTGCGACTGCCTTTGGCGACGCTGATCACGTCATTGTTACCGACATTTATAGTGCTGGAGAAAAAAACGCGTCAGGAATTACTGGCGAAGATGTTGCGAGTACCATTCGAGAACACCACAGCCAGGTTAGCTACGCCGCCACACTGGACGATGTAAAAGCAACGCTGGCATCGGTACTGCGACCAGGCGATCTCGCTATATTTCTTACAGCAGGCAACTTAAATCAAGCCATACCAGATGCAATGGATTATCAGGCTCAACAGGCTGAGAAAACTGCCCTAACCAGTGTGTAAGGGCCCTAGCAGTAAGGGAATCAAATTTACCCATGGCTCTTGAAAAGCAACTAACCAGTACGGGCTGTATTGTCAAAGCGCAGTTTTCCCTCGCTGACTTGACGACATTTAAGGTAGGTGGACCGGCTGAGTGGTTTGCTGCCCCCCGCAGCGTGGACGAGTTACAGACCTGTGTCCAGTGGGCTAACGCTGAAGGCTTAGCGATCACCCGTTTGGGTGCCGGGTCTAATTTGCTAATTAGCGATCGCGGTCTACCTGGTTTAGTAATCTGTACCCGTTACTTGCGGCAGCTGGAGTTTGATGAGAGTGGACAAGTCACTGCAGCCGCCGGAGTGCCGATGGCGCCCCTGGCTTGGAAAGTTGCCAAACGCGGTTGGAAGGGGTTGGTCTGGACCGTGGGTATTCCCGGTACAGTCGGTGGAGCGGTCGTCATGAATGCTGGTGCCCACGGTAGCGATACCCAGGCAATTTTAGTCAACACCGAAGTACTTAATCCTGACGGGTCCTTAGAAATTCTCACACCCGATCAGCTGCAGTTTAAGTATCGAACCTCTGTTCTACAGACTGACCCCAGGATCGTTACCAAAGCGACATTTCAGCTACAGCCTGGCTATGATCCGCAGGTAGTTCGTGCAGAGACCTCTGTTGATTTAGAACAGCGACGCACCACTCAGCCGTACCATCTGCCTAGCTGTGGCAGTGTATTTCGTAATCCAAAGCCTAAGAGCGCAGGCTGGCTAATTGAGCAGTCTGGCTTGAAAGGATTTAAGATTGGCCAGGCTCAGGTGGCAGAGCGCCACGCTAACTTTATTCTGAACTGTGGCGGTGCGACGGCAACCGACATCTTTAAGCTGATCCGCCATATTCAAGATATTGTCGATGCTCAGTGGTCGCTGCAGCTAAGACCTGAAGTTCAGATTTTAGGGGACTTTCAAGCGGTTTAGGCAGCACTAGCACTTGGGGCAAGATTGCAATTCCTGCCAAGGCGACGTATAGTTTGACAGTTAATTTAGTAAAAATCGGGCCGCCAATTATGAGCAAAGGGCAGGGTTTTGGCTTCGGTCTTGGAAAAATGAAAGAGCTGAGCGAAGCCTTCAAAAAGGCTCAGCAGGTTCAAGAAGGAGCAAAAAAACTCCAGGAAGAGCTTGAACAGATGGAGATTGAAGGCGAGTCGGGTGGTGGCCTGGTTAAGGTTATTCTTAGCGGGAATCAGGAACCCAAACGAGTTTCGATCTCCCCTGAAGCAATGAATGAAGGGGCAGAGGTGCTTTCTGACCTAGTGTCAGCTGCTATGCGTGACGCTTATCTCAAGTCAACCGAGACCATGCGTGAGCGTATGGAAGAGTTGACCGGCGGGTTGCAACTACCGGGGCTGTAAAGCTACCTAGATAGGGTTTTTCCAAAGACGGCTAGCGGGCTTATCGCTAGTCGTTTTTGATATGTTCAATTTTTATCGAGCGCTTAGTATGACAACTCGACTGTTATTTGTATGTTTAGGGAATATTTGTCGCTCCCCATCAGCAGAAAATATTATGAATCACCTGCTGAAGCAGCGCGATCTAACATCAAAGGTTAGCTGCGATTCTGCAGGGACCTCAAGCTACCACATCGGTAGCCCTCCCGATAGTCGTATGACGGCTGCTGCCAAGAAGCGTGACATTCAGCTAGTGGGCAGTGCCCGACAGTTTACGGCGGATGATTTGGAGCAGTTTGACTTGATTTTAGCGATGGATGATAGCAACTATCGCAATATCCTGGCCCTTGATAAGGCTGGGCAATATCGGCAAAAAGTGAAGCGCATGTGCGATTTTTGTCAGCAACACCCAGACCGCGAGGTGCCAGACCCTTATTATGGCGGCACTGATGGCTTTGACTATGTAATCGATCTGTTGATGGATGCTTGCAACGGTCTACTGCAAGAGCTTGATGTTTGAGTAAGCGTCGAAAGAATGGATCTTTCTTTCAAGGCCGAAAGAATGGATCTTGCTTTCAAGTGCCGAAAGAATAGATCTTTCAAGCGCCAAAAAATCTATCGTCGAAAAACAAAGTCATACCCCTTGTAACTACCCTGCTCGTAATTCACCACAAACCAGGTGTCTGGATCAAACGCTAACGGATAAGCCTCACTTTGCTTAGTCTGATGGGCTTTTGAAAGCGTGCAGTATGGCGGCGCAATGGTTTGATGAACGGTTGTCTGAGCCGACTCTTTGGGCAGGGCCAGAAACTGACTGAGCTGGTCGCGAGAAAGACGCTGATCGGCATTGAGAATGGATTTACACGCCTGGGCGGTGGTTGCTTGGTTAAATTGCCAGGGCTGTACAGTCTGAGATTGGGCAGTTTGCTCGGAAAGCGGAGCGGTTAAGCGAGTCCATAAATCTTGGGGCGCTAGCGCTAAGGCCGCCAAAACAAGGCTGCCAAAGATGAGCCCCCTAGAGTGGCCCCTAGATTGGGAAGACCGAGTTTGGTGACGGCGACTGTATCTCCGAGGCGCAGGAGAGGGTCGGTTGGGAGAAGCATATAGTTTAGACTGAGACATAGGACAAACGTTCTATTGGCTGTAAATCAATATTAGTACATATGAACTAAAATGATCTAGACTGCAGCTTAAAATCGAAAAAGTTTTTATGATTTGAAAAGATGTAGTGCAACAGGTCCATGGATAGAGTTGTCCCAGATGGGAAGCGGTTATGAATCGGACACTGGTCTGGTTTCGTCGTGACCTGCGAATTTATGACCATGAGCCGCTTTATCGTGCGGCGCGCCGGGGGGCTGTGATTCCGGTGTTTGTGTTTGACCGAGCCCTGCTGCACCATCCGGAAACAGGCTCTGCTCGGGTTGCCTTTATGGTGGACTGTCTGCGGCATCTGGACGAAGACTTACGACGTCTGGGCGGGCGTTTGATTGTCCGCAGCGGCGACCCGGTCAAGATTCTGCCTCAGCTCATCGAAGAAACGCAGGCTGAAGGCATTTATAGCTACACAGACTGTGAGCGGATCTATGGTCGGGTTCGAGATGCTCGACTTAATCAGGCACTGGCTGATCGGCAAATGAAGATTCGCTGGTTTGAACCACCGGCAAGTCGTAACGATTTAATGGCGTACCCTAAGTATCGTCAGTGGTGGTACCAAGAAATGGCGATTCCTGTAGTGCCTGCCCCCGCTCGGGTGGAGGTGCCCACAGAGGTTAACAGCGATGAGCTGCCTGAGCTGGCACAGCTGGGACACCAGAGCGATGGTAAGCCATTGCCCACAGGCAGCACTCGGGCGGCCCGTCAGCTGCTACAGCAGTTTTTGGTTGAAAAGTCCGATCGCTACTACTGGCAGCTGTCCTACCCCAGTGCCGAAATTACGACAGGGCTGAGCCCTCATATTAAATTTGGCGTGATTTCTGTCCGTGAGTGTGTGCAGACGATTCGGCGGGCCGATGACCGGGGTGATCGGCGGATTCAGCGTAGCTATCATCAGCTGATTTCTCGGCTGCGTTGGGGCAACGGATTTACTCAACGGTTTCGATATTTGCCTCAACTAGAGCTGCGATCGCTCTACAGCATTTTTGACAACGACGGCTGGGACTTTGATGAAGCCCTATATCGGGCCTGGCAAGAGGGTCAGACTGGTTTTCCTATTGTCGATGCGGCGGCGCGATGTCTGCAGGCAACGGGCGGCTATCTATCGTTAAACTTTCGTACCAGGGCTATTTATTCTAGTTTTCTGAGCAACCTCATGGGGATGGACTGGCGCTACGGGGCGCTGCACTTTATGCGTCATCTGATCGATGGCGACTGCCCTATCGACCACTATCAGTGGGCCATGCAGTCTGGGGTCACTCACTGTGTCGATAAAACCTGGACTCGTATTTACAACCCTCAGCAAGTGGCTGTGGACCGCTGTGACCCAGAAGGGCTATTTATTAAACGCTGGGTACCAGAATTGGCCCACCTCTCTCCAGATCAGCTGGGCACCCCACCACCTACTAAGGGCTATCCAGAGCCAATATTGAACTATCGGCAGATGCGATCGCACCGGGTCAAACAGCTAGAGCAGCAGCGGAGTAACTTTTTGCATCGCGATGATATCTTGCCCCATTTGGGGCGCATGCCTCAAAACGTGACTCCCTTTGGGGCTGAGCGTCACGATAGCGAGGTGCAGTGGGCGGCTGAGCCATCAGATTTGTTTCCAGTAGCCCTGGACCTAGACAGTTTGGACGTTCAGCAGAGTCGTGACCTACGTACTTGGTTTGTCGCCCACGTAAACATTACGCCCCCTAAAATCCGACGGCGAAAAGCAAAACAATCCTCGGATTTAGAGCAATTGAGCTTGCTTTAGATATATCTAGCGTTGCCATCTAACTGCGAGCGCTAAGAAATTAGCGTATGCTGGATAACTTAATAGTTCATGGTTATAGCCGATTGCATAAGCCGTGGTCAGTTCTCGCTCAATTACAGCAGTCAAAAAGCGTTTGCAAATTCTTTTAATTGTCTGTCTGTTGGTGGGCATTGGTTTACGCTGCACAAATGCGGCCCACAAAGTCTATTGGCATGATGAGGTTTACACAACAATTCGGGTGTTGGGGCATTCGAGTGAAACCATTGAGAGAACTGTACTGAGTCAGCCTGTTATATCTGCCTCTGAGCTACAGGCACTGCAGCAATTTCCCGAGCAACGACGATGGCGCGACACCTGGTCGGCCCTTGCTCGTCATCCTGAACATCCGCCGTTGTTTTATTTACTAGAGCGTCTGTGGGTGGGTGTTTTCTCTCCATCAGTCGCATCGTTTCGGGCGCTCGCTGTGGTGTTTGGTCTGGCGCTACTACCGTTGACCTATTGGAGCTGTTGGCAACTTTGGCAAGATCGCTGGGCTGGATACATAGCTGCCTGTTTAATGGCCCTATCTCCAGTGCAGCTGCTATACGCCCAAGAGGCTCGCGCGTATAGTCTGTGGGCCTGTTTGGTTTTGTTGGCCAACGGCTGTTTACTCGGGGCTATGCGTTCTTCTAGCCGATATTCCAGCAGCGCTGTTGTAGTACGCTCTCCTCGCATAGTGATGCTGCGTCATTGGGGACTATACAGCTTGAGCGTAATGTTAATGCTCTATACTACGCTGCTGAGTGTGCTTGTAGTAATAGCCCACAGTTTATATGTGTTGATCAGTGGATCACGACAACACTGGCAGCGATACGCCCTAGCGCTGAGTGCTGCCTCGTTTACGTTTATTCCTTGGATGTTTGTCATTGTCAACAACAGAGCTAAGCTAGACTCTGTGACTGAATGGACATCATTTCGACAACCCCTAGGACAGCTCGTCAAGTTTTGGGGACTGCATTTGAGTTCAGCCGTTATTGATTTGGGACTACCGCTGGAGAGTTCGTATACCTATCTAGTTCCCTCAGTTGTTTTAATCGCTCTGTTGTTGGCACTTTGGCAGCTGTTGATGGTAGCGCCTCCAACTACGATGGCTTTTTGCATTCTGACGCTGATGGTACCGGCATTAGGGCTAATACTGCCAGATTTAATTAACGGGGGTCAGCTGTCGGTGAGTACCCGCTATTTTATTCCGTCTTTGCTGATGGTGATATTGATTTTGGCGGGTTGGCTACGACAGCTAGTGCTTTCGGATCGAGGTGTTTATCGGTTTTGGGGTCAGGGTATTTTGGCGTTGTTATTGGCTGTAGGTCTGGTGTCTGGGACTCTAAGCGCTGCCTCCTTTACCTGGTGGAACAAAAATGTTAGCTATCACAACAACACGATGGGAGAAATGATTCGTCAAACTGATAGTCCCTTAGTGATTGCTGAACTTGACGGAACAGGTCTGGGGAATATGATCTCATTGAGCTACGAAGTGACCCCTGATACTGATTTTGTACTCTTTAAGCCGGGAACTGTACCGGATATTCCAACCGGATATAGCGACTATTTTGTGGCCTATGCTAGTGGAGAATTGCTGGATGCGATCGCATCTCAAACTGGTCAATCTACAGTGTTAGCCGGTGGGAATTACCCGCTGTGGCGATTGGAGTAGCTGCCATTGCGGCACCTTTAAACCCACAGCTGCATTGCAACTTTGAGACGGGCGACGCATACTTCAACCGATAAGTTCAAAAAAATGGCAGCTATTTAAAAACTTAATGGTTAAATATTTGCTTGCTTTTAGTGATTTGATTTGGACGCATTTTGAACTAATAAATAGATTGTTCCTGGGTTTGTTTAAGGTTGTTTAAATCGGAACAATCATTCTTGATTTATCTCCTGTCCTTTTGATAAAGGGACAGCGAAAGTTGTACTAACTTTCAATAAACAGACCGGTTTCTTGACGTTAAGCGCACTATTTTGAAATATAGCTTTGTGCCCATAGTTTACACAGCGATCGCTGAAAGTGCTAGGTAACAACATCTATATGCGGCGCAAACCGCTGAATGCTGGCGGCAGACTACCTTCTTATCCTAGGACGATAGCCGTTTGGGATAGAATCTCTCACTGAATCTTATATTTATCAAATATGACAAATATAAGTGATCTTTCAGTTTGATCTATAGATATTGACTTGATTGGGTTTTTAAGAAAACATTCGACGTACCAAAGATTATTTAAGATGCTAAATAGTTCTCATCGTCCTCAAGCAGAAACTGTTAGCCGTTTAGTTGATGTTTGGGCTGCACGTTACCGTCCTGACTTTTCTGTATTAGAAGCGGGTGCCCGGTCTGTAATTGTTGGAGAGATTTATCAATTACTACAGGCCCCAGATGCTAATACAATATCTGAAAAGTTAAATCAACAGAAAGTGATAGATGCCTGTAAGCTGGCAGCCGTGAGGACAAAAGACATCTATGTTGATTTTGAAGATTTAGATCTCAAAGAGATTACCACCCTGGCACAGTTATCGAGCTGTATCTATTTACAATTACTGGAATTTTATCAATCACATACAGCTGTTTTAACGGTTTCAGAGTGGGAATTGGAACACTTTCCCCTAGAGCGTCTGGGACAGCTATTTAAGACCCCCAACATTAGAGATTTAGCGAGTCTTCTGAGACCTCTTATTGATGAGTTTCAGGTTCAAAGTAGCCGTTCAGAGAACGGAACAACTCTGGGCTTTATGACCACACAGATTTCCTTGACAAATGCCTTATTATTCCAGGAGCTAGATCCAGTGGAACAGGCGTTGGTAGGCCCTTATTTTAGGTTTCTTGAGGAACATATTGCCCTGCCGTGGCAAAGACTGTGTGCGGCAGCGACAAGTCATAGAGCAGGGGGTCCTGTTTTTAGATTGGTAGAGCGTATGTTGCCAATGATTTCAACGATTTCTATGGCAGCTCATACCCAATGGAGTCAAGATTTCCCATATCACTATACTCGTCGGGGGCGGTTAGATAGCCCTGAGGTGCGACACTCGTCGTTGCGAGACTTTAATATGTTTCAGGTTTATCTCTGGCTAAGTTTCTTACAGGGGCATGCCAGAGTAATTGAGCATGAACTGGTGGTAATCTGTCGACTGGTCTATGGTCAAATGGGTATTCCATGGGAGATGACAGTCCACGGCACTCAGCTATTAATTGACAGGGTCCTGAGCTATTTGAATCCCTACGAGCTGAGTCTAGTGACTTCCTGCACGTCAGACATCCTCAAAGTGTTTACCCAAAGCGAAGCTACGTCGAGCGAGCTAAAACCCTTGCAGCTTCGTTACCCCTGACCTTATTGTCTGGCTTCTTTACTATCCTTTGGCCACGGTCATGGCTTTAACTCGCACATCGCCAGTTAATACCCGTGGTCTAAAGAGGGTTTTGATCAAAATCCACAGAGACTTTAGCTCACCCGGTGTGTTCCATCGTTTCCATTGGCCAGGACGACAGTATAGAAGCTCGACCAGCTTACGGGTTTCTGTTAGTGTCACAGTTTGAAATTGGACCGTAACACAAGGAAATTCGCCGTCATTACACACTTTGGTCAAAATGCCCTGGAGGTTAATGAGGTCTTCGCTAATGGAAAGTTGTACAGGACGAGTCTCACCAGGGGCTAGTTTGGGCAACCCTCTTTGAGTCAGGGTCACTGAGGCTCCAATCTCTGAAATTGCTGTTGTTGTTCCCCACCAGATGCGATCGCCAATTTGCAAACGAACGACTCGACGCAGGTCAAACCAATCGTAAGGGTTGGGTCGGGGGACATCTAGCAGCACTAGCAAAGCGGCCCCTAGCATCATCAGGTTATATAAACTCCAAATCCAGCCAATGCCCAGACCACGTAGATGGGCCGTCGCTTCAGGGTTTACCTCCAGCGCCCAGTTACCTCGGGCCAGACATTCTCCCAGGTTGAGCCAGATGCTACAGGCCGTGAGCGTAAACATTAGCATTAAGGGCCAGGCCAAATTCCAGTTGAACCGAAACCCCTGGCTCGATGTCCCTTTGGGAGTGACCTTAAACCCGCTACCAAAGGGCGATAGTAACGCCTGTATGACAGTTGCAGCCAGAGGAAATGCTAATACCAGTGAATAAACATCCGATAAAATTGCTGAGCGAGAATGATGATTTAGCCAGGAAAACACGGTAACTTGTACAAAATAGTACGGTAAGAAGAAATAAATAATATCTTCTGGTGTAGAGCGGATAGGAATCACACCAAAAACATAGAACAGCGGCGCAATCAGAAAAATGATGCGCGATATGCTGGTGAACCAGTGCAAAATACCTTCTAGATGTCCTAAACGCTGAATAAACTTAAGACCTGGAATCGTTAGCGGATTGGTTTCAATAAAGAAAGACTGCAGCGTGCCTCTAGCCCAGCGGATCCGTTGAATGGCATGAGCTGTAATATTTTCAGCCGCTAGACCCGCACTGAGCTTTTCATCTAGATAAATGATTTTGTGCCCCTTTGAGGCTAAACGAACCGCTGTAAAATAATCTTCACTTAGAGAGTCGGTAACAAACCCACCTGCGGACTCTAGCGCACTACGACGGGTTACAAACGATGTCCCAGAACAAACAACACTACCCACCCCATCGCGCATCGGTTGAATCTGTCGATAGAAGACTTCTTCTTCGGGGGTGAGAATATCTTCGAGACCCAGGTTGCGGGCAATGGGGTCTGGATTGTAAAAACTTTGGGGTGTTTGCACTAAGGCTACGGTTGGGTCTTGAAAAAAGCCAACGGTACGCAGCAAAAAGTTGCGGGTGGGAACAAAATCAGCGTCAAACGACGCAATTAATTCACTATCGGTAATTGCGATCGCATGATTTAAGTTTCCTGCTTTTGCATGGAGATTATTGGGCCGAGTCACATATTCACAGCCTAGAGTTTCCGCCAATTTTTTAATTTCAGGACGGCGGGTATCGTCCAGCAGATAGACCGTTTTATTTGGATAGTCCATGGCCTGGCAGCCAATGATGGTGCGCCGCAGGATAAACTCCGGCTCATCATAGGTGGGAATAAACACCGCCACCGAGGGCAGAAATGTTTTATCCATGACCGCCAGCTGCATCTGGTCAGCCTGGGTATGGCGGTCTCGTACCCGCAGCAGCAATACCAGCTGGATAATGCTCACCAGCAGCCCTAGCATTTCCATAACAAAGAGCACGGTGCTGGCGACGCCATTGACGGCATCATCAAAATTTAGGGTCGATAGACTACGCCAGCTAACGTAGCGCCCCACCAAAATGAGTAATACCGTAATCACTAAGGTGCGTGACCAAGGTTTAGGCTGAGGCGAAATACGCGTAATCGCCACCGCAAACAAAAATAGAGCTACGGTAGGAACAATCAAATAGTGCCCTGCTACCATAGGTGCTTCTAGCCACAGGGGCGGCGTTTGCTGGAGCAGATTAAGCTGAGCAAAAATTCGGCTAATTTGCCCCTCGCCCGTAAACCAGGCAGAGGCAATGGCAAGTGCGATCGCAACAACGGCTATCATCACCACCGTAGCGCTGGGCACTGAAAGCGGTCGTCGCAGTTGAGTTTTACTGATCCGAACCATCGAGTCTTCCATGAGTTAACACGCATTCCTATGGTCAAGTCTATATAAGGGTACGAATGAGGCACGGATATGGACGTATTCCAGATTTAACTTACACAGATAGGGAACCATGCAACTGTTTCATTGGTTGCATAACAGCCTGAAAATTTGCTGAGATATCCGTTAATTGTCACCGTTAAACTTTTCAGCTAACCATCAGCTATTATTTTTACTTGCATCATGCAGCGGGTTTCCGAGCCGTTTACGGTAGTTCTGTCATGACAAGATGAACAAAAATAGTTCTCCTGAACTATCGCACAGTTGTTACCCAGCAGACATTAACTAGAAAGCGAGAGAACGATGACCATCAATGATTGGCTTAGACTCATGCATCCAATACTGGCGGTAAGTGTGGTATTCCCGCTGATTGGTGTTGTGACCTACTTCGCCCTCCAGACGCGACAGCGCCGTC
Source organism: Cyanobacteria bacterium P01_H01_bin.21 (assembly GCA_038748405.1). Taxonomy (GTDB): domain Bacteria; phylum Cyanobacteriota; class Cyanobacteriia; order Phormidesmidales; family Phormidesmidaceae; genus Leptothoe. Next base: position 36,775 of record JBCDIX010000013.1, read on the forward strand.
TAAAAGTAGAGTCAAAGGAAAAATCAAAGATTCCACCCGTTGTCGGCAAAGAACATGTCAACTTAGGCCGCTGGCTAACAGCGGCTGTTGTCGGGCTAACACTGGTTGGTGTCGGCAATCCGATTCTCAAAAATATCCTCCGACAGGCAGCCACCGACAGCCCGGTCCCTCAGTGGAAAATAGCGTTTATTGCTCTGATGTTTGTGTTTACCATTGGCTCAGTCGTGTGTTTATATCGCGCAACGGCACCCCAAAAGCTATGGCGGGGCGTGTTTGCCACCCTATCGACAGCGGGGCTATGGACGTTAGGCAGTCAGGACGGTGTATTTCGTCGCACCTATGAGTGGCAGGTATCGCACTATTACTACGGCATGATAGCTGTGACATTAATGATTATTTCTTTGGCTATTTTGCCCGAGATTTACAGATCAAAGGCATGGCGTAAGGTACACATTGCATTAAACTGCATTGCGCTGCTGTTATTTATTGGCCAAGGGATTACGGGTACTCGAGATCTGCTAGAGATTCCGCTGAGCTGGCAAGAACCCTTTGTGTTTGGCTGTGATTTTGTCAACAAAACCTGTGGTGGGTAGTCGCTGGCTGTATGAAGTTATGAACTTCTCTGTATGAAGTTACGGTTCTGATTGACCAATAACTTTGGGAATCGTTCTGAGAGGGGCTGTTATAACCCTTGTGCGCTCAAGACCAGGTGAGTAGCGGGACATGTAAATCGATTCTGAGATAGTTTGGTAGGGATGGGTGCTTGTTATGATCACCAACACTGACCAAATTTTCTCAGGTGAACATGATTTCTTGTCTCGATCTTCTCACCATAGTTTTGAACACAACAATTTCAGTGTGCATTAGCTTGTTGTTCATAAAAACTATTGGTTTAAGGCGACAAATCTCTAACCACTAAATTGCACGTCTTGTTTTCGGCAATGATAGCGCGCGTGCCAACAGGTCATCTTGTTTTCCTAAACCTTTGCCTTAGTCTCAATAGCGCTGTAGATAGACTTGAGAACATTGTCCTCATCCTGAGTTATCTCTTTATCAATCAGGGCAATGCTGATGGCTTTTGACAATACATAGGCTGCCACTTCGGGCTCTAAATCCTGCAGTAGCGAATCCATCATGGCAGGGACTTTAATGGCCGATTTAATGTTGGCCAGCATTGCTTCATTCATTCCCAATGCCACCAAACGCGGCTGCAAACTATTCCACGACTGTGCCGCATTTTTATCCCCAGCTTGAATGACACCGGCTAGCAATCGATGAACCTTACTTTGCTGATCCTGGGTCATGTCAGCATAGGTCAGCTCAATCCCATTTTGGGCCGCGTCACTATTTTGCTCAATGTTGTTGAGAATCTGAGCCCACTCACGTTCGCTACACTGCTCAGGTTTACCCACCGCCAGAGAGATCTGAATTCTGCCCTGATTGGTGTTGAGATCGGTTACATCTGCTTTCACACCCAAATAGCCTAGCCATTGAGATACCATGCCAGTTAGGCGGGTATTGGCAGATTGATTCTGAGCCAAAAGTTGAATCTGTGTACGAACCAGGGGACGGACTAGACGATCAAGCATGGTAGGCTCGCGGCTAATATTTATTTTCTAAATATAAAACCTATGTAGCAAACGGTGTTTTGAGAAATCCTGACTTTTTGGTGGCTACAAAGTTGAGAAATCCTAATTCTAAAGGGCTGAATTCTACTTGCAAATATCTGAGCGGAATTGAAATATCCCTCTTAGGTGGTAGAAAAATGAGATCGCTGATAAACCGGTCTAGGTCCATCACAGTTGAACGGCCCCTTAGAGTCAGCGTGAGGAGCAGCAATGCCAAAAAAATTACTACCATGAAGAATAATTCCTATGTCATTGCTTTTCTTCTATGCCCCAATGTGAACTTTGCCAGCGTGATTGCCCAAAGCTAACCGAGCATCACCTGGTGCCACGTCAGCAGACTAAGCGAAAAAAGCAAGACCCTGGCCCCACGACCGATATCTGCGCACCCTGCCATAAGCAAATCCACACGCTGTTTTCTAATAAAGAACTGGCCCAGGAGTTAAATACGGTGGATCGGTTAAGTTCTCATCCGAATATGGAAAAATTTCTAGCCTGGATTCGCAAACAGGACCCTTACAAGAAAGTACGTACATACCGCTAGGTTTAATTGTCAATTGATAATTGCCTACCGTGTAAAACTCGGGTCAATGCTGACCCACATCACCAGGTCAAATTGCTCAGGGCTGATGGAGGCCTCTAAAATGCGGGTGGTGATGCCAGACTCTTCAAAACGTCTTAGACTGAGCTGGTCGCCAAGGTTTTCGGTAAAGGCTTCTAGCAGCTGCTCAGGGGCTTCGCTGTCATTAACCGATACTTGCGGATTAACTAAAACCAGACGGTGACCGTTTTCGATGGTAAACCCAGTCTGGGCTTTGATTTTTAGTCCCTCACCCAGGCTTGGTTCAGAGAGGTCTAGCTCTAGCTGCAGGCGGTTGTCGGGTAAAAATGTGGCTTTGGGGTTACTAAACTGATAGCGGCTGATTTCACGGGACTGAGCTGCATTCCCCAGATTGATCTCAATGTTGTTGAGGCGTTCGGTGAATTCGGGTGACAGTAAATATTGATTGAGGTCTTCTGGGGTAATGACGATGTGCAAGGCGCTGTTGAGGGGCTCATCTAAAACCACCTTGCCCCGTCTGAGATTGCTAAAGTCTAGATCAATGGGGTCAGTATCGAGATCTGCGATCGCAACCCGAAACCCATCAATCGGATACATGCCTCGCACACCCACCTGTAGCCGGTTGATTTTGCCTTTTAGCAGGTTTAAGTTTGACCCATTATCCACCCGCACCTGGATATCTTCCACACCCTCCAACCGCGACCGAATTGCATTTTCGGCGAGGGTATCTAGACCAAACCCAATGGGTGAGCCAATAAATAAAAGACTAGATAGCAGAATCGAGATAAATTCCATCAGGAGCATGCCATAAACGCGACACATCCCCTCCTGGGAGGGGTGTCTGAAGGACGAGGTGGGTCTCCCCTCCTGGGAGGGGTGCCCAACGGGCGGGGTGGGTTAAGTCCAAGGCAGAAGAATCTGTTTCCCAGCAACTATTTCCGGAGAACCCACTCCAGAGCCTCTCCCGGAGGACCCACCCCGGAGCCCCTCCCAGGAGGGGAGAGTTGCTGGTGGTGAGCATCAGAAGTTGCACTTAGGGAAAAAGGTCATGCGACCGCAACGGCCTCATCAACCCATTGCTTAACGGTGTTCACCACTTCATCTAGGGCGAGTTCAACCGCTTCGCCATCGGCCCGTTTGACCGCTTCTACCTTACCCTCTTTCAACGAGCGTCCAGTCACGACCCGGAAAGGAATGCCGATTAGTTCGGAATCTTTGAATTTCACCCCGGCTCGTTCTTTACGGTCGTCCAGCAGGGTTTCGACACCAGCGGCATTGAGGTCTGTATAAAGCTTTTCGGCGGCGGCCATTTGGTCGGCGTCGTTGATATTAGGGACAACGACAACGGCATGGTAAGGCGCGATCGCAACCGGCCAGATAATGCCATTTTTGTCGTAGGACTGCTCTACAGCGGCCTGAGCTAACCGGGAGACGCCGATGCCATAGCAGCCCATTACTAGGGGCTGAGACTTGCCGCCTTCATCGGTGTAGGTAGCGCCCATGGCCTCTGAATATTTGGTACCCAGCTGGAAGATATGGCCGATTTCAATACCCCGTGCGGTTTGAATGATTTGGCTAGGGTCATGGACGGCGCGATCTCCCTCGGTGGCTTCTCGGATATCCACCACTGTTTTTGGCAGGGTGAACTGGTCTCCCCAGTTGGCACCGACCACGTGGTACCCCTTCTCATTGGCCCCGGTGGCAAAGTTCTTGAGATCCACAGCGGTTTTATCCACCAGCCGCAAGAATGTGGGAGCTACATTTTTCTGCTTTTGAATGTAGTCATCGGCGATATCGGGGGCAATGTATCCCAAAGGCAAGGGCTTTGCGGCCCACTTAGCTTGAGCCTCAGAGTCGGGCACCTCTAAGGACAGCAGGGTGGATGCGTCATACTTTTTGGCCATGTTCGTCAGGGCGTTTTGCAGCTTAGTCTCGTTGACGTCCTGGTCACCGCGAATATTAATCAGCACCAGTACCGTCTGGTCATTGTCATAAACGGCCTGATACAGCACGTTTTTAACAATCTGTGTGGGCGAGCAGTCTAGAAACTTCGCCATGGTCTCAATGGTGGCAGTGTTGGGGGTTTCTAGCTTTTTGTACTCATTAAACCCTGAGGGAACTGCATCTGCTGGTAGGGATACCGCTTTTTCCACATTGGCGGCGTATTTACCATCCTCGGTGTAGAGCACCTCGTCTTCACCCGCATCGGCCAGCACCATAAACTCATGGGAGCCAGCCCCACCAATGGCACCAGAGTCAGCTTCCACTGCCCGAAACTCTAGACCACAGCGGCTCAGAATATTGCTGTAGGCCTGATACATGTCGTCATAGGTGGCCTTAAGGCTATCAGCATCCGCATGGAATGAATAGCCATCTTTCATGATGAACTCACGACCGCGCATCAGACCAAAGCGGCAGCGGATCTCGTCACGGAACTTGGTCTGGATCTGATACAGATGGGTGGGTAGCTGTCGGTAGGACCGCACCATATCGCGGGCTACCATGGTAATCACCTCTTCATGGGTGGGACCCAGAGCCATTTTCTGCTGACGCCGATCGGTCAGGGCAAACATGATCCCTTCTGCTTTGGTGTAAGTGTCCCAGCGGCCTGATTCTTGCCATAGCTCGGCGGGCTGTAGCTGAGGCAGCAAGCATTCTTGAGCCCCGGTGGCGTTCATCTCTTCGCGCACAATGGCCGACACCTTGTCGAGCACTCGCAGCATTAGGGGCAGATATGCAAATACACCGCTCGAAATCCGTCGGATATAGCCCGCCCTAAGCATTAGCTTGTGGCTGGGAATTTCCGCCTCAGCCGGATCTTCACGCAGCGTGACAAACAGCATCTGGGACAGGCGCATAATTCAGCAAGTTCTCACAACATTCACCACAGTCTAGTTTATTAGAGCGAAGGGTGTCGCCTTGGGGAAAAATTTGGCAGAGTTTTGAATTTTGAGTTCTTAGGAATAAGGATTTTATAAGATCCAAAAATTAATGCTGGAGAGACGTTGCATGCAACGTCTGTACATTCAATAGTGGAGCCTAATTAATTTTGTTTCCTTAGTTTTGAGCTAGCGACTGTTGATAGGCTCGAACCATACGAAGAGCATCAACTCAAAATTCCTCTTACCTAGGTAGCTTCACTATAAATGTCGTTTTTTGCTTAGTGCTTTTTAAGTCAATCGTTCCCTCTAAATTTGCGACCAGCTGTTTTACTAGGGCTAACCCTAGACCGCTGCCGCCATACTGCCGCTGGTCTAGTTCGGTTACGCGGTAAAACTTGTCAAAAATGTGGGGCTGATGCTTGGGCGGAATCTGCACACCGGTATTTGCGATCGCAATCTCCACGGCTGTATCGGTCGCGCTAACTGTAACTTTGACAGTTTTATCAGCTGGAGTATATTTGATGGCGTTATTAACGAGCTCTGTAATCACTCTCTCTAGCTGAACGATATCGCAGTCAATCAGCAACGGGCTTTTGGGAATGTTGGCGGTGAGCTTTAAGGATTCTTGGTCAAACCGGGTTTCAAAACTACGCAGCAGCGACGGTAGCCAATCGCTCAGGTTCATTGACACTGGCTCTTGGGCTTTTTGATGTTCAGGAAACATCAGCGTAACCAGGGTATCGACAAACTGTTTTTGTCGCCGACATTCCTGGCTTAACAGCCCTAGCACTTTGAGAACGGTACTACGCTGCGGCACCTGACGCCACGATGAATCCTTAAATATTTTTTCCAGTGTCTGCGCCGACAGTTGAATACTACCAAGGGGGATAAACAGCTCGTGGGAAATTAGCTTTAGAAGTTCTTCTTTGGCTTTTTGTAATTGTTGGATTTTGGTCTTTTGAGTATTAATAGTCTGCTGTAGCTGAGACTGATGCAGTGCGATCGCAACACAATCAGCAATCTGTTGCAGCTGGGCTGATTCGCTTTCGCCAAAGGTCTCCTGCACGGGGCGAGTGAACCACACTGTGCCCAGCAGCTCGGCGCAAGACAACATAGGGCACCCCAGCCACGTCAGCGGTGCTGTAGAGGCTGGAGTCACAGGGTGTGCGCTAAGCTGTGTTATCTTGCCTCGAGTTAAAGACTGATAGATATCTCCACTTTTGTTAATCGCATGAGACTGATGCAATGGACTCAACTGACCAACACCAAATCCTCCAGCCAGTGTGACGGTCTGTTGACGCCTGTCGTACAGCTCTATATGACAACCTTGTAAATCTAAGGTTTTAACAACAGCTTGGGGCAGCCAATCGACCAAATCTTGAAATGGCTTTCCCTGTTTGGCAACAACTAAAATTGCTTGTGTGATTGCCTGAACTGCCAGTGAGACATTAGAAGCGGACAAAGCAGCCGACATTAGCTGATCTAAATCAGTCATCTCAGACTGCAAAGAGTTACATCTAATAGATTTACTACTGACCAAAGCTGACCTAGCCTCCAAGCTAAAGTCGCTTACAGCAGCTATGCAAAAGCATCTAACCAAGCACCATTAAAACACAAGAAAACTGCCAATATCCACAAATTGTAGAGCTAATTGACAATACAAAAAGATATCAAACACACTGTCTGACATTCTGGTTAATAATTGGCAAAGCTAGCTTTGATAGCCAACGAATGTAAGCGAGGGCTAAGTTCAAGTTAAGCTGAAAACATAGACTATAAAAACTATCGATTAAAGAAGGTTGTGATAGCCTGCCTTGCTATTCAAAATATGACTCCAAGACTTACATCAACACATGTAAAGTATGCAAAATTAAGGAGTCAATCATTAGGGCCTTTATAGATTGAGACGCAGAATGAATAATGGCGGCTGGCCCTTTTAACAAATGTCTTAAGCCACATTCAAAAATGTATTACCTAGCATCAACGATAAAGTGCTGAATATTTATAGAATCAAAAAAACAGCTCAAATCCTGATCCTAGAAATTACATAAGTGAATAGGGCAACCGATTGGAACCTCACATGAACTCATAGACGTATTACACTGCAGTGTCTGCTTAACGTCGATTCTGCGACACATTAGTTTAAGATCGTATCGAATTGTTAAGAACTTAGTCTAAACTAATAGCTTTCAGACCTTAAATCGTTCTTTCAAATGCTAAAGTAGCTAACACGTTAGACTTCATCAACACTGACAGATCTTGCAAAATTAAGGAAACTTAAATTCAATCAAAATAATTTAAGTCGGCTTTAATTTCTATTTGAAGAGCTTTTTCCTTAAGTTCTACAGCTATGACTAAATGCACTGCTCAAGTGTATTTATAGGCTATTTCTATGGCTATCCACTGATTGTTTTGGCTAGCTGTATGCTTAAGGTCTGAATTATATTGCCGATTTATCCTCCACGATGCTCTGAATGAGCAAAATTAACGCCCAGTGAGGGCTCATTTTGCAGAGCTGTGCATTGAGGTTATGTCAGGTGGATAACGATAAGACTGTCATCCTAATTGCTGAGGATGAAGTACATATCCGCAACGCGCTGCAGCGCAACCTAATTAAAGCTGGATTTGAGGTCATCTTAGCGGCAGATGGTGAAGAAACCATGGTGCAGTTTAGAAACTACCCGGTTGACCTGGTGGTGTTAGATGTTCTTATGCCCAAGCTGGATGGCTTACAGGTATGTCAGCTAATTCGGCAGGAATCAGATGTGCCCATCATCATGGCAACGGTGTTGGGGAGTCCTGCTGATCGAGTTGTTGGGTTAGATTTGGGAGCGAATGACTACATTGTTAAACCATTTTCTAGCCGAGAGCTGATTGCCCGAATTCGCTCGATATTAAGACGATTGTCTCCAGCGTCTAGGGAAAGATCATCGAGTCGTATCATTGATGCGGCAGCAATATCTGTCGGCGATCTGAGGCTATTTCCGCAAAATCGCAAAGTGCATGACCAACATGACTACATCCGTCTGACGGAAATTGAGTTTTACATTCTCTATTTATTGGCTCAATCACCGGGGCAAATTTTTGCGCGAGATGAAATTTTGCGTCAGGTTTGGGGATATACCACCGATACTGATTTGGAAACAAAGGCACTGGATGTTCATATTTCACGTCTGAGAACTAAGCTCGGCAACAGCACAGTGCGGATTATGACAATTCAAGGGCGAGGATATATGCTGCTTGTTTGAGTGCTCTTATTGGCTGATGGCTCCCACGACTGCTTGGGTAGCTTTGATGTAGTCTTTGGGACTAAGCCAGAGCATTGCACCGCGAACACCCGCTGATACGGCAATTTGGTTGTGGGCTTCTATCCATTCGTCAACATAGGTGGGATAGGCTTTTTTACAGGCCAGGGCAGTTACGCCACCTCGAATATAGCCCGTGAGGGGCTGTACTTCTTTGAGGGCAACGGGCAACAGTTTGCGATTTTGGGTGAGCTTGGCCAAGGCTTTAAGGTCGAGTTGGGCATTGGCAGCCAGAACAGCTAGACAAATGCCGTTGCGATCGCCCCGAACAACTAATGTCTTAAACACCTGCTCGTAGGGTAGCCCTAACTTATCTGCTGTGGTGACGGCCACCAAGTTGTCAGGGTCCACTGGGTAGGTGAGTATTTCATAGTCAATCCCCAGAGTATCAAGCAGACGGGCCGCATTGGTTTTCATAGGACGTTTCTGAAGGCCGAGCCCCTATGTTAGCTGACGATAATCAGGATTTTGCTTCAGCCGCGCTGCTCTTTACATGGCCAACTGAAAACCGGGCCCGTCCTGCTGATTTGGCTTGATAAAGCCCCCGGTCCGCCGCAACAATCAGCTCTTTAGGAGAGCCTGTAATGGTTGAGTCTACACTGGCGACTCCCATACTCAGGGTTAGATAGTTACTAATGCTAGATAGGCTATGATCAATTTTTAGGTCACTTATGGCTGATTGAATAGACTGGGCTACATGTTGGGCACCAGCCGATGATGTATTCGGTAGCACCACAGCAAACTCTTCACCGCCATAGCGGGCTACTAAATCAAGCTGACGTTTGACCGCCGTTTGTAATGCATGGGCCACATTTTTCAGACATGTATCTCCTGCTTGGTGACCGTAGGTATCGTTATAGAGTTTGAAATAATCAATATCGCAAAGAATTAATGTTAGGGGACTGTGGTTATGGGTCGTCCAAGCGTTATCGAGAAATTCATCAAATGCTCGCCGGTTAGCAATTTGGGTCAGGGAATCCACCATTGCTAGAGCTGTGAGCGCTTCATTTTGTTGTTCTAGGGCAGCCGCATTTTCTTTGTGGGTGGTAATGTCGGTTGCCGTGCCCAGTAGCTGCTGGGGAGTACCATCTTCATTCCATTGAAAAATTGTCTCCCGACAGAGCATCCACCGCCAGCTGCCATTTTTATGAAGTAGACGATATTCATTTTCGCAAGTATCTCCACTTTTTGACTGAGCCAGTATGCGGCGGGCTTGATAAATAGCGGTGACATGCTCAGGATGAGAAATCTGTTCTAAAAATTGGGCACCAAACTGTCCAATCTCTGTAGGAGAATAGCCCAAGGTATCCTCCATACAGCTGTTGACGTAATAATTTTTCCCGCTGATAAAGTCGTTAACATAGAGAATATTGGTACTGGCATCGAGCATGCCTCGAATAAAGCGTTGACTCTCTTGCCAGGCTTGTTCTGCCTGCTGTCGCTCAATCATTTCAAGGGTGAGCTGACGTTTTTGTTTGTTGAGGGTTGCTGTTGTTTGCTGGTTGCGGGCATGGCTGACGGCAAGTTCAACCAGACAGGCGGCGGTTAGCAAAAATGATGTTTCTGTCGCTTGCCAAACTCGTGGTGTCTGTTGCTGTGTACAGCAAATGGCGCCAATAATCTCCTCTTGCTGATAAATAGGAATTTCGACCAGGGCGGTTATGAGATGTTTTTGCTTTTCTAGGTATGGCGGCACCTCCGTCATCTGCAGGTGTTGATTGCTGCTAGGGTCCGTCTGACTTGAAGTGATGGTATTCATCACTAGCCATCTACGCTGGGCTAGGTCAGAAAAATAATTTTTATGCTCGGCTGGGGTAATAATTGGAGCTGATGTGTCGGCACTGATAGTGCCGTAGTCGGCAATTTGTCTGAATTTGGTGCGATTGTCGGTATATAACCAAATCTGACAGCTGCTGGTTCCTAGGTTTTTAACCACTGAGTATGCGATCGCAGCTGCTGCCGCATCCACATCTCCAGCATGGATGAGCTTTGACTGGCTTAGCTCTAGGAGGGCCTGACACAGTGCGCTATTGGATGAATAACCGTCTAAAAAAACAGACGTTACTAATGGTTGACTAAATTGCTCAGAAGCAAGCGACATCCCGATTAATTAAGAATGAGCAGGACAGGGTTAGGTCAGACGGCCCAACCAGGTACCTATTTAATAAGGATTCCTCGGAATAGCCATGTCTTAACTAATTAATGGGATAAGACGACAAAAAAGCAGCCTCCGGTTATATCGACCGAAGACTGCAGGAGAACTAATATCACCTGATATTTTGACGGCTAGGCATTAAATGCTAGTCAAAAATATTGCCAAAAAACTCAATAGTGTCTTTGAGAGCAGCAATAAAGCTGTCAATTTCGGCATAGGTGTTGTAAAAATACAGGCTTGCCCTAGCCGTAGAATCAGTGTCTAAGAGCCTATGTAGCGGCTGAGTACAGTGATGACCTGAGCGAATTGCGATGCCCGCTTGATCTAGAAACGTAGATAAATCTTGGGCGTGGAGGTTTTCAACCGTAAATGTTGCGATGGCAGCTCGACCGCTGCCATCGGCCTCGGGGCTTGGGCCATAGAGCTTAATCTTTGGCACATCGGCCAAACGCTCATACAGGTAGCGGGTTAGATCGTGCTCATACTGAGCAATTCGCTCCATGCCAACACCGGTTAAATAATCGACCGCTGCACCCAGCATAATCACTTCAGCAATTGCCGGAGTACCCGCTTCAAATTTATGGGGTAGCTCAGCATAGGTGGAATGATCTAAGTAAACATCCTGAATCATCTCGCCACCGCCAAGAAAAGGAGGCATGGCGTTGAGAATATCGAGCTTACCGTATAAAAAACCAGCGCCAGTGGGCCCACACATTTTATGGCCAGAAGCGACCAGCCAATCGCAATCCAACGATTGCACATCCACTGGCATATGGGGAACGCTCTGACAGGCATCGAGCAATACCTTTGCGCCATGGGTGTGGGCTAGTTCGATCACCTTTTCTACCGGGTTGATGCAGCCCAGGGTGTTAGAAACATGATTAATGGCTACGAGTTTAGTGCGATCGCACAGCAGTGCCTGGAAATGGTCAAAATCAAACTCCTGAGTTTCCGTCAGCTGCACATGTTTGAGCACGGCACCAGTACGCTGAGCAACCAGCTGCCAGGGTACCAAATTGCTGTGGTGCTCCATCACTGACAAAATCACCTCATCCCCTGGTTTGAGGGTGTTTAACCCCCACGCGTAGGCGACCAAGTTAATCGCTTCGCTAGCGTTGCGGGTAAAGACAATCTCATCGCGGCTGGCAGCCCTGATAAAAGCCGCCACCTTATCACGAGTTGCTTCATAGGCCGCCGTTGCCCGAGCGCTCAGGGTATGGACACCTCGATGGACATTGGCATTGTCTTGGTTGTAATAATCAACCAGAGCGTTGAGAACGACCTGAGGCTTTTGTGAAGTAGCCGCATTATCAAAATAGACGAGCGGCTTACCATTCACCGTCTGGTCCAAGATCGGAAAATCCGACCGGACTTCATCGGCGAGGGGTTTAGCCATTGTTAGAGTCATTGCCTACACTGTCCATTGCTGAATGTACTGGGTCATACGCTCTCGCAGGGGAGCCACAGTAATCGGCTCGATAATTTCCATAGCAAAGGCGTAAACTAAAAGCCGCTGAGCCTGATCGCGATTAATCCCTCTACTTTGTAAATAGAAGACCTCGTCTGGCGCTAATTGGCTGACGGTGGCTCCGTGGGCGCATTTTACATTGTCCGCCACAATATCTAACTCAGGCTTTGTATCAATTCGAGCCTTGGGGGATAGCAGCAGATTACGATTAAGCTGGGAGGCATTTGTCAGCTGAGCCGGTTTAGGCACATATACCTGGCCGTTAAACACCCCATGAGCCCGGTCATCCATAATATTTTTTTGAAGCTGAGCGGCGCTGCCGTGGGGATGACTCAGCGCAATTAAACTGTGGGTATCAGCCAGCTGCTGATTGCCGATGGCGGTCAGACCGTTAAGTGTGGTCTCTGTCTGTGGCCCAGCCTGGTAAACCTCTAGGTTATGGCGCGAAATACTTGCCCCCAGGTTAATTGCTGTAGCTTGATACCGACTATCTCGAGCCTGAGAAACAGCAGTTTTGCCAATATGGACGGTCTCACCAGACTCTTGCTGTAGCCGCAGGTGATGGACCTCAGCATTATCGTGGACCCACACCTCAGTAACGCTATTGGTAAAGCTAGAGCCCGTGCCATGAAACTCTTCTAGTAGCGTGAGCGCACTGCTGGCTTCGGCAATGACTAGACAGCGAGGCTGAACCAATAAAGCATCTCCCACAGTTAGATATACAATCTGAACCGGGTGCTCTAAAACTGTGTTTTTGCTGATGTGAATTACAGCCGCATCAGTAAAGCCAGCGGTATTTAGGGCTGTAAAGACTTCGTTGCTCCCATGTACCTGAGCCAGACAGTCGGGGACAGCAAGCTGGCTAAGAACATTAACACCGTCCCCCAGACGGGAAAGGCTGTCTACAAAAGTTCCGTTTACAAATACGACCTGTTTGTCGCCAGTATCCAGACTGATATTGTGCAGCTGTTCCTTAGCCTGAGCCAAGACCGACTCATCTAGCCCCACCGGGGTTTGAAAGTCTGTTGCTAGCAAGCTAGACAGATCGGTAAAGCGCCAATTTTCATCCCGATTAGAGGGAAAGGTGCGTTCTTGAACGACGGCTCGTGCCGCTGCTCGTAACGTATCTAGAGCTAGAGAAGAGTTTTGAGACGCCAACGTGGCTTGATTGAGCAGTGTCTCTAAGTAGCGATCGCGCACGGCTACAGCGTTACTCATGAGGTCACCGCCTGTTCTTCTAAGAGCCACTCATAGCCTTTAGCTTCAAGGGCTAGAGCCAGTTCTCTGCTACCGGTTTTAATAATTTTCCCGCCGCACATGACATGGACATAGTCAGGCACGATGTAATTCAGCAGCCGCTGGTAGTGAGTAATCACTAAGTTTGCACTGTTTGGTGTGGCCAGCTTGTTCACGCCTTCTGCCACAGTTTTTAGAGCATCAATATCTAGACCGGAGTCAGTTTCATCCAAAATGGCTAAGGTGGGTTCTAGCAGAGCCATTTGAAGAATCTCATTACGCTTTTTCTCACCGCCAGAGAAGCCTTCATTGACACTGCGATCCAGAAAACTAACGTCCATTTTGACAATGTCAGTTTTTTCTTCAATTAGATCATCAAAGTCAAAGACATCAACTTCATCTTCGCCACGAGCTTTACGGTGAGCATTGTAGGCTACCCGCAGAAATTCACGGTTGCTCACACCGGGAATCTCTAGAGGATATTGAAAAGCGAGAAAAATACCGGCAGTAGCACGTTCGTGGGGCTCTAACTCAGAGAGATCTTTGCCGTTAAATTCGATGCTGCCGCTAGTGACTTCATAGTCTGGATGACCCGCCAATACTTTTGAAAAAGTACTTTTACCGGAGCCATTAAGACCCATAACGGCGTGAACTTCACCGGCTTTAACTTCTAGGTTAAGACCTGTAAGAATTTCGGTACCATCTACGCTGGCCCACAAATCCTTTACGGAGAGAATTGTTTTTGCGTCTGGATTAATCATGGGAGTTCAAGGGTGGGGCTAGCCGACAGAATTTTCTAACTTAAGGGCCAGTAGCTTGTCGGCCTCGGCAGCAAATTCCATGGGTAGTTTATTAAACACATCGCGACAGAAGCCGCTGATGATCATAGAGACTGCATCTTCAGGGGAAATGCCGCGCTGGGCAAAGTAAAACAGCTGATCTTCCCCAATCTTGGATGTGGAAGCCTCATGTTCTACCTGTCCAGTGTTGTTTTGCACTTGGATGTATGGGTAAGTATTGGCGTTGGATGTATCGCCAATCAGCATAGAGTCACACTGGGAGTAATTACGAGCGTTTTCAGCTTTAGGACCAACCTTAACTAAGCCCCGATAGCTGTTTTTAGAATTACCCGCTGAAATACCCTTAGAAATGATAGTACTGCGGGTGTTTTTACCCACATGGACCATTTTTGTCCCAGTATCGGCCTGCTGCATATTGTTAGTCAGAGCCACTGAGTAAAATTCACCGACAGAATTATCTCCAACTAGTACACAGCTGGGATACTTCCATGTGATCGCTGACCCAGTTTCTACTTGAGTCCAAGAGATTTTAGAATTCTTTCCTGAGCAAAGACCGCGCTTGGTAACAAAGTTATAGATACCGCCTTTGCCATCCTTATCACCAGCAAACCAGTTTTGAACAGTGGAATAGTCGATTTTGGCATCGTCTAGTGCCACTAGCTCAACTACCGCAGCATGGAGCTGGTTACTGTCATACATGGGGGCAGTACAGCCTTCTAAATAGGTGACGGAACTCCCCTTATCAGCAATCACCAGGGTGCGCTCAAACTGTCCCGAGTCTCCGTTATTAATACGGAAATAAGTGGACAGATCCATCGGACACTGAGTGTTCTCAGGAATGTAAACAAAGGAGCCGTCGCTAAAAACAGCCGAATTTAGCGCGGTGAAATAGTTGTCTGCGGACGGTACAACGCTACCCAAGTACTTCTTAATCAGTTCTGGATGCTCTTGAACGGCCTCTGAAATCGAGCAGAAAATAATTCCGTGTTCTGCCAGCTCTTCTTTGTAGGTAGTGGCAATAGAAACACTATCAAATACGGCGTCGACAGCCACGTTGCTCAGCCGCTTTTGCTCTGACAGCGGCAGACCTAGCTTTTCAAATGTGGCTAAGATCTCAGGGTCCACCTCATCTAAGCTCTTTAGCTTCTCACTTTGCTTCGGTGCAGAGTAGTAGATGATGTCCTGATAATTGATGGGGGTATAGTTGACGTTGGGCCACGTAGGCTCTGTCATCTTGAGCCACTGGCGATAAGCCTTAAGCCGGAAGTCCAGCATAAATTCCGGCTCATTTTTTTTCTCAGAGATCAGCCGAATGATGTCTTCACTTAGCCCACGGGGGATGACATCGGACTTTACATCAGTAACAAATCCGTACTTGTAGGGCTGACTAACAACGGATTGAACGCTAGTACTCATGATTAACCAAGAAGGTTGAGATGGGTGAATAGAGGAGGCGAAGGGGTGTCTGACTAACTGGTTAAGAGGGGGCGATAGGCGACCTAGTACTTGTTAGTCTCATTGCGGATACGGTCAAAGGAAATATCTTGATCTTTACCCGCAAAATCGTTTTCTTCTGTTAAAAACAGCATGCAGTGGCACTCTTTACGCTCCTGCATGGGCACACAGGGACAGTTCCAGTAGGCGCTTTTAACTTCGGCCTCTTTGTCCTCGTAGTGACGACAGGGGCAGAGTGCTGCACCAAAGTCATCCTTGTGCTTGGCTAGACCCTCAAGCACCACCGAAGTCACACCGAGATCGGCACAAAAGTAGGTGCCGGTGCGCTTGGCATAGCTCTGGGCGAAATTTCGCATCAGCTCAAGGTTTTTATCGGTGGCCTGTGTGGGTTTGCTTAAGGTCATGGGTGAATGGGGGTGCTGAGACAACCAGATGATTCTATAATTAAACAACACACAGGTTGCTTAACTCTTTTTAAAGAGTAATAGAGCCAGCAGACTTTAGCAACAGGTATGTTGTTAAAGTAGGTAGAGTTAGCTTATCTGTTTACAGTCTGTAATATTGCGATCGCAACATTAAAGCCGATGACGTCATTGCAGCAGCCATCCACCAAGGACGATATCCTTCAGTTTCTTCTGAAATCAGGTCAGGCGACCGCCCAAACCCTGTCTGAAAATTTGCACGTCAGTCCCCAAGCAATTCGACGTCATCTTAAGGATTTGCAGGCCGAAGAATTAGTTGAGCACCAGGCAATGCAGACTGGTATGGGGCGTCCCAACTATATGTATCAGCTCAGCTCTAAAGGGCGGGCTCAGTTTCCATCTCAGTACGATCAGTTTGCGGTTTCACTGCTTGATACCCTGACAGAAACTGTTGGCGCAGAGCAGGTGGGCGTTATTTTGCGACAGCAATGGCAGCGTAAAGCCCAGCACTACTGCGAAACTCTTGGCAACGGCTCACTACCTGAGCGAGTCAAGCACTTAGTAGACCTGCGCCAGGCCGAGGGATACATGTCAGAGATGCACAGCGGTGACGACGAAGACACCTACATCATCACTGAATATAACTGCGCGATTTCCCAAGTAGCCGCATCCTACCCGGGTATCTGTGGCCATGAGCTGGCCATGTTTGCCGTGGCCCTGCCCGACTGCCAGGTTGAGCGCACCCACTGGTTAGTTCGGGGTGAAAACCTTTGCGGCTATCGAATTCGAAAAAAATAAATATTCGCGTAGAGACGTTCCATGGAACGTCTCTACGCAATGAGAAATGGTGTCGATAAATCATTATGTTTGATCAAACCCTCCAGTTTTTAACGCCTGAAGAATCTGCTGAAGTTGATAAAGCTCTGCTAACGACGCCGGAGAAATTTCTTACCCGATTGACCCTTTCGACCGCCAAGCTGCTGGCATTTATTGCGAAGGAGCTTGATACCTCTGTTGATGAACTGACCACAGCGCAGATTATCGCCTGGTTTGAAGCAGACTCTAAACGTAAGCAAGAGGAGGGGATAAACGCTTCCGTTCTTAAGTGGGATGCCAGAAACTTAGAGGATTTAGCCTCAGACCGTTAGCTGCTGTAGCGCGTTAATCAGAGACCAATCCCACACACACTCCCCAAAATAAGCGTGTCCTTATTGGACCAAAAGCCTGGGAAATTATGGCTATCTCCCAGGCTTTTCAATGCTTAACACTGTCAAAACGGACGTTGTAGAGTTACGCGGAGAAGTAACTTAACATTTCTTAAATAATACTAAATGATATCTTTTCACACATTTTGTACGTAACTAAATACAATGCTTTCAGAGAGTATTTTGGAGCAGTCACTGTATCTGCTGTGATGTTTGTGTAATGCCATCAGGCGCTTTCCATGAGGAGCTTTTGAGTCATTTGGAAAGCGCCTGATGGCGTCCCACTTCAATTTATCTCTGTGTGAAAGGATTACGGAGTTTGAAATATGCTGGCGTTATTTGATCGAGGCCATCGTTCTGCCGATCATCTTTATTTGGAGGCGCGATCGCGATGGACCAAAATTGTGAGTCTGAGCATTTACGACAGTGAAGATATGCTGGCTTCAGTGGCAAGACTATTGCAAAAAGCCAGACGGCAGAATCCCCGTCATATTCCATCGTTGGTATTATTGAGCGATGTTTTGATGGCCCTTGGCGCTGATAAAAAGGCTCTTGAGGTGGTTGATTCGCTGATTGCTCTACAGCCACGAAATCAAACCCATGCGCAAAAAAAAGCGTTGCTGCATCAATTCCAGGCAAAGCGTAATGCCGACAATCGTGAAGCCGTGCGTGAATTTATTGAAACACGATGGACCCAAACCGATGATTGGTAGGGGCTACGCGGCTAGCTAACATCTAACGGTCTGTATAGGCCGATGATAGTCGAGCATCACCTAACCTTAGGTGATGCTCGACTCATTCATGGATGTTGCCGTTAGGCATGATGGTCCCAGTAAGTCTAGCAGCGGTCAGTTTAACCATAATTTTATCGCCATAGCCAATGATGGCGCCGCTGAGGTCCGCGCCGCTGAGGTCCGCGCCGCTAAGATCTGCACCGATGAGGTTAGATTCTCGTAAATTGGCATGGCTCAGATTAGCCTGCAGCAAGTTTGCCCGGAAAAGTTTTGCCTTGTGTAAATTAGCCTGATTTAGGTTGACCTTGTGTAAAAACGCATCGCTCAGGTCGGCGCCTTCCAAATTTGATTTGCTGAGGTTTCTGCCTGAGAAATCCTTTTCTTTTAGATTAGCTCCCTTAAAATCAGTGCCTTCTAGATCGGTATCGGGTTTTCTACGAGACGATGTTTGCTGGGGAGGAGAGTAGCTGCTGGGCTGAGGTGCTCGATAAATATAGTCTGCATAGCTATTGTCGCTAACGTGGCGATAGGGAGCTTTGTAAGCCGAACTATTTCCGTTGGCACTAGCGCCATTGCCATTTTTAGCCGCAGCATTACTACTGGAGCCGTTTGCTGAGCCATTTTTAGCCGCAGAACCGTTGGTACTACTGCTAGCAGCTGAGTCCCGATAGGAATTAGCGTGTTTTGCGGCAGAGTCGGCAGACGAGCCGCTGGCAGAACTGCTTGTCGAGCGATAGCCATTGGTGGTGCGACTAGCGTTTTGAGAATAGGTGCCAGTCCCGCTGCCAGTTGCGGTCGATGCAGTCCCATTGCTGGCAGCCCCATTGCCGTTAGCTCCATAGGGACGCGTATATCGATTTTGGCTATAGGACCGATAGCGGTGGCTACCGTAGCGCTCAGGGTTATATTTGCTTGTAGAGCTATCCTTATCCTTGTTGCGTAGATGCTGCTTTAGTCGACTGCGAGCATCGTTTAGGCGTTTAAGTTTGTCTTGGGCTTTATCGCGTAGTCGTGTGTTATCTGCTGGAATCCGATCCGGATGCCAGATAAAGACAAGGTCTTTATAAGCCTGGTTCACGTCTGCGAGTGAAGCATTGGGCTCTAACTCCAGTACGGTATAGGCTTTCGCGATATCGTCCATAGGTAGAGTTATAACAGCGGTGACGAACGGCTAGTTGAGCAAAACAACACCCTAGTGTTGCGCTGCCGTACAATCGCCAGTCTAAATATGCTTGAAAATAATAAGCCTATCAACTGGTTTGTTAACAAGTGAACGTCTGTAATGGTTTTGTATCAGGGTTGAAGCACTTCTGAGAAAGTGAAAGTTTTATATCGGGCATCTACGCCGATTATGACTAGCGTTTTAACGCCTTGCCTTAGAACCTCCAATTCCTTTAAGGCTTCATTGCGATTCCTTATTAAAAAGGACTATTTAGTAACAAAACTATTGTTCCGCCAAGCTAAGTTCGTAAACATTCCATAATGCTCCCAGGGGAGAGTATTTCACATTCTCAACCTTGTCGCGAATCGCCGCCATGGAATATTGATTGATTAGATAGATGAATGGCAGCTGCTCTTGAACGATGCGCTGGGCTTCTACATAGATTTCACGACGTTTGGCTTCATCGAGTTCTTGGGCTCCTTTGATGTATAGATCGCCAATTCGTTGTTCCCAGTCTGCCACCACGCGTCCTTCAATTGGGTCTTGCCCTGGTAAGGGTTTTTGGTTAAATGCGTGCAATCCTCCGTCTGGGTTCCACACATTTGAGCCGCCGTTGGGTTCTAATCCCCCACCAAGGCTAATCATGTGACAGTCCCACTCCAGGCTGTCGCCTAGTTTTTCAACCAACGAGCCCCAGCTAATGGGGTTAAAGTCTACCGTAATCCCGATTTTGCTCAGATCTTGTTTGATTTGAGCCCCGATGGCTTCACGCACTTTATTGCCAGCATTGGTAATCAACGTAAATCGCACTTGGTTGCCCTCGGCATCGAGCAGCTGGTTGCTGGCATCGTATTGAAACCCAGCAGACAGTAATAAGTTTTTGGCGGTCTCCAGATTGTAGTCATAGGCCTTAATCCCATCCTCCTCGGGGCTAGCAGAGTAAGGGCTTAGGGGAAAAATAGATGAATCTTGCAGCACACCTAGACCTTGATAGATGTTGTTGAGCATCGTGGGGCGGTCGATGGCATGGGCAACTGCCTGGCGAAATTCTAAGGTGTTAAACCAGCGCGACTTTATTGGATCAACCAGCGGTTTACCATCGCGCGATCCCTTATTGAGGTTAAAGGATATAAACAGACTGCTGGCGGCAGGACCACCGTTATAGATGGTAAATTCGCCACGTTCTTCTTCCCGCTTAAGCAATGAGAAGTTATCGGGTTTAACACCAGTCAGGTCTAGTCCGCCCGATCGAAACTGAACTAGCTCACTGTCTTGGGATTCGACTACCTGCCAGATGATTTCTTGAAGGTAGGGCTGTGGCTGTCCCTGATCGTCGGTACGCCAATAGTAAGGATTGCGCTCAAACACAACCCGCTCACCGGGGGTAAATGTCTTGAGCATATAGGGACCATTGAAGACAATGTCGCTAGGGTTGGTACTGGTGCCCCAGGTTGATAAAAATAGTGGGTTGCCCTCAGAATCTGTTTGAGTGATGGTGTCTGCTAGGGCGTGTTTAGGCAAAATGCTGACCCCGGTATTGCGTAAAAACGGGGCAAAGGGTTCAGGGACTTCAAATCTGACCTGACGCTCGTTAAGTTTGGTAACTGTAGGTAGTTTGCCTTCTTCACCAATGCGCAGAATGTCGCGAATTTGAGTCGGAATGGTGTCATTTAAGAAGACGTCGTTGTAGGTAAAAAGGACATCGTCTGCAGTCAATGGCTCACCATCGGACCATTTAAGATTTTCTCGCATGGTGTAGGTTAGCGCCAGACCATCGTCGGAAAACTCCCATGATTCGGCCAGCTCGGGTTCAATTTCGCCAGTTTCGTAGTTCTCTGTAATCAGCCCTTTGTAGGTGAGAGGAAAAATGTTCGGTCGTTCGCTATTTAATGCGTAGTTAAAGGTTTTAGGGTCGCTGAGGATGCTATAAACCAGTCGCGATCGCTCCATATCGCTGTTTTTGAAATTGTCAATGGAGCAGCTTGCGATCGCAACCACCATCACCAAGCTCATCAGCCAATAAGACCACCTGCGAAATAGACGAACGCGCATAGAACAGCCAGACACAATTTCTAGCTATTCTAGCGACTCATGCTGATTGCTACACTCTGACCCTACGAGTTTTTGGGATAGCGAATCAACCAGGGAGACGGTGTGGGCTGTGGCACCTCATCGCTAATCCGCTGACGGATGGTTTGGATATCGCGTCCTGTAAGACGTGCTAAATTTTGTGCCTCGCGTTCAAAGCGAGCCATCAGGCTGCGTAAATACGCCTGTCCTCGATCCTCCGCTGCATCAACAATGGTGCGATACTCTTGCCCGGTCCAGTCTTCTAGCTGACGACGAGCCTCAGCGTTAGGATACTCTTCACGGAGGCGGGCCGGACAGTCAAGACTACCGGTAAAAGCGTGACGGGTGACATAGCGTCCCTGAAAAAACTGACGGTTAGATGTAGTCTGGAATATTAGATCTTCAGGAAACTTGCTGCGGCTGTAGCGCACATGCAGTCGGGAGATAAAAATAGGCGTAGGACCTGACGGCGGACGCCCAGCGCTAGGGCGACGCTGATTTGACGGCTGATTTAGCCAGGTGACGCCTGCGGCTTCTAGTTCAGATGGGCTCAATACAGGTGCTGAGCAGGGGTCGCAGCTACGCATATCCCAGGCATATTCCAGAAAAGCCACATTTTTATTTTCTTGTTCGTAGCGACGCTGAAACATTTCTGGATAGACATTGCCAAAGTCGTCTTGCACAAACAGCGGCAGGTCAGTGTCAGTGGGAATATTGACCGTGCGATAGTTAGTGAGTTCGATACGTCCCTCGGGTGACAGCAGATAAATAATGAGATCCTGATCGCCATCTGCATTCAACATCCCCAACCGAATCGGTAGCATAAACTTGGGCGAGTCGTAGGTGATTTGCAAAGGCCGTAGCGACTGATAACCGCTGCTATCAAACTCATCCAGATTGACCCTGGCAACAAAAAACTTCATCCCCTGTCGAATATAGGGAGCCAATACCTGACTGGCACCGTCAGGCAGCTGATACTGATTTTGTCTTAGCCAGGTTTCTAAGCCATCCGATTCAAGCGCGCTGAGAATCAAAATGTCATATTCGCCAACCGAAAACTGTTCCTCAATGGTGACACCCAGGTCTATAGATGACTCAGGGGCAGGGGATGCTGGGGCTGGAACACGATTTCTAGAAAGCTGAGCC
The DNA here is from genome assembly GCA_038748405.1 of Cyanobacteria bacterium P01_H01_bin.21. Lineage (GTDB taxonomy): Bacteria > Cyanobacteriota > Cyanobacteriia > Phormidesmidales > Phormidesmidaceae > Leptothoe. The sequence continues at coordinate 59,002 of JBCDIX010000013.1, forward strand.
AGCTCATCTTCGGCAAACCCATACATAATTTCACAAGGGTCGCTATCAAAATATTCCACCAGTCGCGGAGCGCTAAAGGCGTCAAGGCGATCTAAGACAACCGACTCAGCGACGGCTACCTGGTCTTCATTAATTGTTGTGGGGACAGGTACCACCAGTGCAAAATCGCTCACCTCACCCTGATAATCGTTGCCCATGGTGAGCACCGTATGATTGCCGTCGCGGGCAATGGCCACTTGAGACGCTTTGTTATAGAGATTAGTGTCTGCCTTAGCGACATAAAAACCGCAAAAAGCATGGGCGGGTTGGGGGTTAAGGATGAGGGCCGAGATCGCAATCACGATCACCATACCGAGACGCAACAAATTAGTCATACAGGGTTGCCTAACTCAAAACAAAAGAACAGAAATTAATGCAGTCTCTGATTACGAAGTCAAAATCTTCTCCCCTCCTGGGAGGGGCAGCGGGGTGGGTTGGTCATTGGCGCTAGTGATCGAAACCCACCCCGCCTGCGGCACCCCTCCCGAGAGGGGAGTTTATGCTGGTAGATGTTTTTGAACAAAATAGAAGAGTTCTGTTGAGACTTTTTTGTCTATCTTGCAGACGATAACTCTACTTTTCCAAACTGTTTCCACTCAAATCTAGGAGACTCCCACAGCTGATCTAGTACAACAGTTAATGGAGACAACGCAAACAAGGCCCAGAACACGGCTGTTGGGAGATAGAACTGATTACGTAAAACAAAGGTTAGTGCGGCAATTGCTAACGCCCAGATTAATCTCGCAGGTCGCGCATTAGGAATCGAGCGCGGGTCGGTCACCATAAACAATGCAAACAGCAGTAGCGAACCACTCATCATGCGATGACCCCAGACATCCCAGGTCCAACCAAGATAGACGTTACGCATCGCTTCCAACAAAGCGTAGCTGGCTAAAAACATGCCGCTTGTGTCCCAGCGACCTACCCGCTTGAGCACCATTCCCCCAGCACCTATAAAAATAAATCCGTACCAAATCTCTTCACCCCATTGACCAGGAGATACCCAGGCGTCGTTGGTTAGGGTGAGTGCTGCAATAATACCCAGATTGGCTGGGTTAAAGAAATGTTTGCTGTTGAACTTAAGGAAGAATTTGCTTGCGATCGCAATGCTAGCAGCCAAAACCATTGTTGCAATATGATCGGTTCGTAAAAGAAGACTCAACCCTAAAGCAGTAATGAGCGGACTACGCCAGTTAAACTCAGTTGGAGATAGTTTTGCTGACAGTTGTTTGTGAGCCATTAACCAAGCAAATAATCCCTGACTACCCAATGCTGTGAAAACTGCAGTTGCCACAATGATCGGCTGCAGTGACCAGTCACGGGCTGCTAGACCTAATACTAGAAAGAACGTTAAACACAGAATTTGATAATCCCGTGCGTCTTTGAAAACGCTAAGTCGGGCTTGTATCTTTGAGATAGCCATAGGTCGCCTTCGATATAGACCACTGTGGCCGCTAGTATGGCTGATATTAATTCTAAATGCCTGCTACGTTGCAAAAAACGAAACGGCCATGAACCATTAGTCTCTCGGTACCAAACGCATGTCTGATAGACTAAGTGAAAATGGTGCTGTTGTCTCAAAGCCTAAAGCTGTTAACTTCGATATCTCTGCACCAGCGTCTACTAGGCGATTCAAAGCGACTGATATCTTGGTCCATTCCCCTAGAGGGGCATCTGTAAACAGCTGAGTCATATCCAAGTCAGCTCGGCAGTTATCACCGCATTCGACAAATAGCGTAACTGAGCCTTTTGGGATAACATCTACCCGATACTGTATTACCAGTGTCATGCCGTCATAGTGTGAAGCCGCTGTATAGTCAGTTGCAGGACCAACAATAGCAATTGCCGCTTTCTGTTTGCCGCTCCAGGTAAACTGCTTGGCGTCTTCCTGCGCTGCTCGATCAACTGAGCGAATAACGAGTGCGTCCTTAAGCTGCACGCGTGCATCTATAACGGTGCTTGATGCCTCGCCTACAGTAGCCTGTAAACTCCATGGAGCCATGGATTGACCAAAAGCAAAGAAGGCGCCAGTGGTTTCTTCGCTACCGTCTAAGCCAGACACCTCAGGTAGCTGAGGTAGACTGATACGGTCTTTATACGTAAGACCATAACCAAAAGGGAACAGCGGCTCATAGTTGTTATCCCCTCGATTAGCATTGATTTGTGTGGCTGTGCGCGGCCATGAAAAGGAGAGTTTGCCGGTAAAATCAACGTTAATGTCACCGTTTGGCTTACGAATTACCACATCTGCGATGCCTGCACCTTCGCTACCCGGTAGCCAGGCTGCAACAAATGCAGTTGCAGCATTAATTTCAGGAGTTACCCACAGTGGCCTGCCCGATAGAAAAATAGCCACCGTTGGAATATCGGCTGTTTGAAATGACCGCAGTAGTTTTAAGCCACTGTCTGATGGAAATTTTAGATTGTCCAGATCTCCTTTGAATTCAGCGTAGGGCACTTCTCCGAACACTACGATCGCTACATTAGGAGATTGCTCATAGCTGCCATCAGGACTCAAAATTGCTTTGCCACCGCTGGTTGCAACGGCGTTGCGTATACCTTCCCAAATTGATGTTCCATTGGGAAAATGCTCATTGGTATTGCCAGTGCCTTGCCAGGAGAGGGTCCAGCCGCCACACTGTTTGCCAATATTGTCGGCACCATCCCCGGTGACCAATATGGTTTGATTAGCCTGCAGCGGCAAGAGATTATCTTGGTTTTTAAGCAACACTAAAGACTCACGAACAGCCTGCCGAGCTACGGCGCGGTGCTCGGGATGGCCCAAAAGAGCGTAGTTGCCAGCCAAAGGACGCTCCGAGGGTTTGGGTTTGTTAAACAGCCCCAGTCGGAATTTCACTCGCAGAATACGACGAACGGCATCTTCTAAACGACTGCGGGAAATCTCTCCAGACTTTACCTGAGCTACGGTATTTTTGAGCAGCGGACGCCAGCTGTCTGGAGCCATAAACATATCGATACCTGCATTAAACGCAGTAGGGCAACTTTTAGTCGAGCATCCTGGCAGTTGAGCATGACCATTCCAGTCACCAACAACAAAGCCGTTAAACCCCATGCGTGTTTTAAGCACATCAGTCAGTAAGGGTTTGTGACCGTGCATGCGCTCACCATGCCAGGCTGAGAAAGATGCCATAACCGTCTGTACACCGGCCTCAATAGCCGGTGGGTAACCTGCACCATGATAGTCTCGCAGGTCAGTTTCACTATCGATGTTGTTACCTTGGTCTTTGCCTTTTTGGGTGCCGCCATCTCCGATAAAGTGTTTGGCAGTGGCAACAACGTGCTGATCACTGAGAAAATCGTCTGTATCTAACGCTCCCTGCAGACCCGCTACAACTGCGGTTGCATACTGAGCGACAATTTGTGGATCTTCGGAGTAACTCTCATAGGTGCGGCCCCAGCGACTGTCGCGTACCACAGCCAGTGTAGGGGCAAAGGTCCAATCCATGCCGGTAACAATAACTTCTCGCGCTGTAATTCTGCCAATTTGTTGCATCAGGTCCGGATTATGAGCTGCACCTAGACCAATGTTATGGGGAAAGATAGTGGCCCCCACAATTTTGTTGTGGCCGTGGATAGCATCAGTCCCCCACAATACAGGAATTGCCTTACGGTCCTGGGTTGTATCCATGGATGCAGCGTAAAATTCATCGGCCAAGGTTAGCCACTTTTCGGCTGCAGCCCGAACATCACCACCAGGTGCAGAGTTGCCACCGTTTAGAACTGAGCCCAAACGATAGCGCCGCACGTCGTCAGGAGTAACATCGTTAATATCTGCCTGAATCGTCTGTCCTACCATTTCCTCGAGGGTCATTGAGGCCATTAGCGCATCGATGCATGTCTCAATGGTGGGCTCAATAACGGCTCCTCCGGTGGTAGTTTGCCACTGTGCTGGCGTGATGATGGGCATGGCGTCTTTCTTAGCGGTGCCTGCTTTATAAAGCATGTAAGCTACCAGACCAATAACCAGTAGCAGACCTGTGCTGAGCATATCGATCGTTATGTAGTTGCTTCTGTAACTTTCAAGATGTTCTCAGGATGAACTCATGTTAGCTAATTAGCATAACGCTAATCCTCATCCCCTGAGTTCATGACTTTACTACCCCGTACGGCTGCTTTCATCACCGCTAGTGTAATGACTGCTTCGATGCCGCTAGTGACAACGGCTGCCTGTGCCCAGACGCAGATGCAGAGGATGACGGTAGAACGGCTAGATCAAATTTTGCAATCAGAAGTTGGAAATGTCCAAGGGGGAAATGGTCAGTGGCAATTTAGCGTGAGCGATCGCACAGTTCTAGTTCTAGCAGATGCGACCAATGATCGGATGCGGGTGTTTAGTCCGGTAGTACCGGTAGAAGACCTGACAGCCCAGCAAGTGCAGTCAATGCTAGCAGCCAATTTTCACACAGCGTTAGACGCTCGTTATGCCGTCACCGACGGTGCCGTGGTTGCGGTTTATGTGCATCCCTTGAGCACCTTGCAAGACGATAACTTTCGCTCAGCCCTACGGCAAGTGGTGAGCCTGGCTGAAACCTTTGGCACCTCTTACTCTAGCAATGAACTCAACTTTGGTTTAAGACAGCAACAGCGCCCGAGCGATTTAGAAGAGATTTAGGGCCTATCCTTTTACGCAGATAACCTGCTTAAGCGTAGCCACAACCTCTACCAAATCTTGCTGGTTAGCCATCACCTCATCAATGGGTTTATAGGCGGCGGGAATCTCGTCAATAACTCCCTTATCTTTGCGACATTCCACACCAGCTGTCTGTTGAATCAGGTCATCCAGGGTGTAGGTGTCTTTGGCTTTGCTGCGTGACATTCTACGACCGGCCCCATGGCTGCAGGAACAATAGCTGTCGTGGTTACCTTTACCTTTGACAATATAAGACTTGGTGCCCATGGAACCAGGAATAATCCCGTAGTCGGTGGTACGGGCGCGTACCGCCCCTTTGCGGGTGACATAGACATCTTTGCCAAAGTGCTGTTCCCTTTCGGCATAGTTATGGTGGCAGTTTACGGCTAGCAACGGCTTAAAAGGTTTGCCGCCGCCCAGATGTTTTTCGACGATGTGCTTAAAGCGAGCCATCATCTCTTCTCGGTTTTGTAGGGCATAGGCTTGAGCCCATTGAAGATCGTTCCAATAGCTACGAAATTCTTCTGTGCCAGCAACAAAATAGGAGAGATCGAGATCGGGTAGCTTTTGATCGGCTAACTTCTGTAGATTTTTGGCAGTACTTATGTGATTTTTAGCCAGCATATTACCAATGTTGCGCGAACCAGAATGAAGCATTAACCAAACAGTTTCTTCGGTGTCAATGCAGACTTCGATAAAGTGATTGCCTCCACCGAGAGAGCCCATCTGACTGAGGGCTTTCTTTTCTAAATGTTGGACACCTTTATGGAGGTCCTTAAAGCTACGCCAGCCCTGCCAATTATAGACGGACTTCTCAACTTTCTTGTTGCTTTCAAAGCCGGTGGGGATAGTAGCTTCGATTTCTTTGCGGATCTTTTTGAGTTTGCCCTCTAGTTTTTTACCTTTGTAAGGTGTTTGAATCGCGCACATGCCACAGCCAATATCAACACCGACAGCCGCAGGAACCAGGGCGTCTTCGGTGGCAACGACGGAGCCAACGAGGGCTCCTTTGCCCAGATGAACGTCGGGCATAAGGGCAACGTGCTTATAAACAAAAGGCAAAGAAGCAACGTTTTTAGCCATTTGGATCTCTTTTGACCCAAGATCATGGTTAGCCCAAGAAAGGACTGGTTTATCGGTTTTAAAGGGGGCGTTTTGATAGGGCATTAAGCTAGTTTTCTGGGTAAACGTGCGGGCATGGGATATTTTTGACAGCTCAGTGTACCCCCAAATCAGCAACGGCGTACGGTGTTAGACTCGATGTGATCTAACAGCCATTTATGGTGCGATGGTTTACGTTTCTGAGCAACGTCAGCAGCAAATTGTACAGCGTGTGCTGGCAGCACGGGCAATGAAAACAGAGCGCCTGGCAATGATGAAGAAACGTCAACAAGGTGGCCTGGACGCAGCTCACAAGATGGCTACATGTCTCAAACAGGAGTTTTCGGTTACGAAGGTTGTTTTATTTGGTTCATTGCTGAAACCCGAATATATGACCTGTCATTCGGATATTGATTTGGCAGTCTGGGGACTTGAACCTCGGCTGATCTTCAAAGCTGGAGCCGCTATTGATAAATTTAGCGATTTTGAAGTCGACCTGATTGAATTTGAGAAAGCACCTTCCCATCTTCAAGAATCTATACTGCAAGGTCTTGAATTATGAATCAAGACAAGCTGCGCGTTAGAATTCACCATGAGCTAGCACAAATGGAGCAAGCTGTTGTCCACACTAATCGTCTGCTGCAGAAGGCGGAGCTAAATAATGATGCTGATATTATTGATGCTCTAATCAGCACGTGTGGCCTAAACATGCAGAGCTTTTACACCAGTGCTGAGAACATTTTATACGATATTGCTCGAGTCATTGACGGAGATGTTCCTAACGGTAAAAGCTGGCATAGTGAACTATTGGAGCAAATGACATTACCTTTACCTGAAATCCGAGATGCGGTGATTTCACAACAAGTTCTAGCATTGTTGGATGAATTGCGACGTTTTCGACATGTTGTTCGCAGTCATTATTCATTCGATTTAGAGCATGATCGGGTTAAAGAGCTGTCCAGTAAATTAGGGGAGTGCATGGAAGCTTTGAAGACAGATTTGCAAACCTTTCTGCTGAATTTAGAACAGGCGTAGACCACCTATCAAAAACATGGCCAAAGATAGCAAGCCTATTTGTATACCTCGTTCATCCAAGTTTGGACAAAATCGCGGCGTTTGACGTCGCTCCAGCTAAGCCAGGTGTCTTGGCTGACTTGACTAGTAACTGCGTCGATTAGGGGCCAAAAGGCTTCGTCAAGTTCTTGTTTAAAGCGCTGGGGCTGAGCATACATAAGCTTGGATTTTTTCAGCGTGAGTCGGGCTAAAAACTTAGTACGGAGATAGTAGGGACTCTTTAGCTTTAGAGCAAAGGTGCCGTTGGTAGCGAGGCGGATCATAAAGCCTTCATGTTCCACATGATGGGCTTTGGAAATGGCGTCAGCAAAGGTGCAGGGAAACCAGCTAGGCCGGGGTGTCTGGAGAGTTGTTGCGATCGCATCCAACCCGTCCTCGCTTATAAAGCCATTACCCAATACCCCAGCCCCAATCAAATGCAGACCATAGTCGCCTGGACCATACTGAATAATATGAGGATCGTCTGGGTGGATAGCTTCCCATAGTAATGTAGTCTCGCGATGTTCCTGCAGCCAGGCTAAAACGCGACCATAGAGACCGTCTTTGTATAGGAGAGACTTAGCATAGTCCACATAGTCTCCTCGAAAAGATCCTGAACAGGTAACAACAACTTGATGGGGGTCATAGGGATGCAAAAACGTGCTGACTAAAAAGCCATTGAGTTTTTCCACGGCGATAACGTTTGTATCAGGCGGCAGGGTTGTGTTGCGTTCTAGATAGTTAAACGTGCGTGGAAATGGCTGACTGACAGGGTTACCATTCAATCCAACCACCACACCCCGAGCTAGTTTAAGCTCAGGATGGTCATCCCAGGCGGATGGTGTAAAAAAGGCTTTAGAGCTGTACTTAAATAAGGTGAGATTACCCTCAACCACTTGTTTAACCAGCTTTTTAGTCACCAGCGGCTCCATCAGCTTGGCAAAGCGAGGCGGACGTTGGCTATAGTCAAATGCGCAGGGAACCGACAGCTGTTTTTGCTCAGGCAAACGCATGGCCGTGAGTGGTCCGCCAAATCCGGCTCCAGTTTCTAGAGAATAGGTGCCTTCCCCCTCAGACGTGAGGGGAATATGACCCCGCACAATCGTTAGGTTGCTAATCTGACGAAAAATGCCGTCGGTATCATGATTTTCATGACGGCGACAGCGACCGTAAACCTGTTCGTGGGTGGGCTGCCGCAGTGGATCAAACCATTCGATATCGCCGTGGCACAGCACGTAGTTGCGGTACCGATAAAACGTAGGCAACGATTGGATAAAGTCGCGAACCTTGGCTTGGTAGTCGCGATCGCACTTTAGGGTTTTGTGCAATGTCTCCCGGGTGGATTTGCTTTTGATCGCATCGCCGCGCAGTCCGCGGGCCAGGTTATTGTCATGGTTGCCGCGCACACAGTAGTGACCCTGCTCAACGGCCTGCATCACCAGATTAAGCACCTCTAACGATTGAGGCCCGCGATCGACCAAGTCACCTAAAAAACAAAGCCGTCGTCCGTCGGGATGCTGTAACGTTTGGTCGTAACCTAGCTGCAGCAGCATCGTTTGGAGAGCGTCTGCTAGACCGTGAATGTCGCCAATGACGTCTAGTGTGGTGTCATCTGGAATGGTCGGAATATCTACAGATAGAACGGTATTGCCCGTGGTGATGGTAAAGGGCCATTGGGAATCGAGCTGGATGCGATCGCAAAATTTAGCAACAACCGCTTCTGGGACCATGCAACGTCGCTGTTTATTTTGCTGCTGTACCTGTTCTAGTGGCGGGTTCAAGATGACTACTTGGACAGGCACACCCAGCTCATCGGCAATGGTGGCAAACGGTTTACGTTCTTTATCGCTAATGAGGGTGGCATCGACAATGGTAGTCAGTCCGGCCTTGAGGCGAGCGCGGACAACGCTTTCCATCGTTGAGAAAATTAGCCGGTCGTCAGTGGCCAGAGGGCGTTCAGTAACTTGTCCGTCAACGACGGTTTTAGCCGTGCCAAAAAAGGTTTGCCGTAGTCCATCGCTAGAGAGTACCAGCTCCGGCGGCAGGTGTTGACAGGCCGTCGATTTACCAACACCGGGCGCGCCGGATAGTAGGACTAGACTACCAACTTGGATCGAAATTTCGGTTTGTAAGTTGCTCATAGTATTTCTATTCAAGCAACATTAACCACATTTCGGCATTAGAAGCCCTAAACGTAGAAATGTCTTTCTTGATTTTGCCCGCATGGTGCACCCTCTGTGATTTCTGTACTGTTGAAACTTGTCGACAATAGGAGCAGCCAAAAAGAAAAGTCCAAGAGCAGGTTGTGCCCTCGGACTGGAGTGTTCCCTAATTGAGCAATGAATCTTAATGGGCCTAACGCTGGCGACCTCGGGTTTCTCGCATCTCTTGTAGCTGGGCCTGCTGCTCATCCGTAAAGACTGCATCCGCTGCTGCTTGCGACTCTTCACGAATTTCCTGTAGCTGCGCCCGCTGATCTTCACTCAGGTTGAGACTACGTATTGCCTGCATCCGCTCACGACCGGTTGTGCCGTCTAACGTCGCCCGCTGCTCTTCAGTGAATACAGCCTCAGCCTGGGTGCGTGCGTTGTCCTTAATGGCCTCTAGTTCAGCCTGTTGTTCGGAGGTCAGATTTATTTCCTCCGCTATCTCCTCACGGCGATTCTTATTGCCTTCCATCCGCTCAGTTCTCATAGCCTGTAGCTGTATTTGCTGCTCATCCGTAAAAACTGTCTCTGCAGCGTTGCGTGAGCTTTCACGGATTTCTTGTAGCTGAGTGCGCTGGTCTTCGCTCAGGTTGAGACTACGCATCGCCTGGGCGCGATCGCGACCCGTTGTACCTTCTAATGCGGCTCGCTGCTCCCCAGTCAAAATTGCTCCAATCTGAGTCTGAGCACCCTCTTTAATGGCATCTAGCTCCGCCTGTTGCTCAGGAGTAATGTTGAGTTCTTCTGCCACCTGGGGGGGAAGCGCATTGGCGCTGCCGATTTTAAGAAGAGTGGGGCCTGCGATTACGGCAGCTAGCATTAGCGCGCTACCAACATAGTGTTTTAGAAACTTCATAGGACTGTGTGCTTAACAATGACCTTATCCTAGTCAGAGGATAGTTAGGATGACGTCTAGCATGGGTCATCTTCTAAGCGGGCCAGAGGTCACGGGTTAAGGCATGACTTTAGTCACCACTCAGAAAAAGAGGACTGTGTCGTGATTAGACTTCGGCTAGGGTGGAAGGGAACTAAAGTTTACTGTTGAGGTTTAATCTGGACCTCAATACCCAAAATTCAAGATTGAGAATTTCTCTCATGATGAGCCGCGCCATCCAATTTCAGAATCATCCATTTCGATTTTTACTGTATCTAGAGTGGGGGCTGTTAGCCGTCGCAATAACAGGAATTTTGACTGCCCCACCCCCCCCTCTACGCGAGCTGTCTCAGCGCGGTGGGTTGCCTGTGCCAGCGCGCCTGTTTGACCAATGGCCGTTGTTCACCATAGGGTGTCTTTTGATTTTTGGATTGTTGGGGCTGTATTTACCTACTAAAGGCTTTTGGCTACGATTGGGGCATATTACCCTACAGACTGTCTTAATTGTGGTGACATCTGGCCTTATGCTGTGGGGAGCTAGACTATTTCCATTTGCTTATCTGATTTTAGTTATTCGCAGCTGTTTGATGATGGGGCTGATGGGTCGGGTAATGGTAACATCCCTGGCATTTTTGTTATTTATGACCACACTTGGGTTGCGATTTAGAGGGCTAGATGCACGACTACCCCGATCTGTTCGGCATTTAATCAGTAATCTACAGATGAATTTAGTTGTCTTCTTTGGTCTCTCGTTAGTGTTTACGCTACTGCTGGTTAATGCACTACTCAATGAGAGAACGGTGCAAACTCGTCTAAAGACGGCTAATGAGGAGCTAAAGCGATCGGCCACTCAGGTAAAACAGCTAGCCACTGCCCAGGAACGTAGCCGCATCGCCCGAGAGATTCATGATTCGTTAGGTCATTCTTTAACGGCCCTCAATATTCAGTTAGAAGGGGCGATTAAACTCTCGCGGCGCGATCCTCAAAAAGCGCAAACCTTGCTAACTGAGGCAAAACGTCTAGGGTCTGTAGCACTGCAAGACGTGCGTCAGTCTGTGGCCACATTACGGGAGGATACACCATCTAAAGAGTCTTTTTACGACAAGATAAATGCCTTGGTAGAAACGTTACAGACCAGTACAGGAATTACGCCAAATATCAATATTCAACTGCTAACACCTCTCCCCGAAGCGACCAACATGACACTTTATCGCATTGCTCAAGAGGGGATTACTAATATTGTCAAGCATGCACAAGCAACGGCGGTGGAGCTTGGTCTGGTGGCCAATAAAACTGGTATAAGACTGTTGTTACGAGACAATGGTCGTGGTTTTGACCTGAGTCAAACGTCCACAGGATTTGGCCTGCAGGGGATGCGAGAACGGGCCCAGGCGATTGGTGGTCAGCTGACGCTCAAAACCCAGCCCGGCAAAGGATGCGAGCTTCAGTTAACAATTCCAGCCCAACAGTTAGGAGCATAGCGATGAGCCAATCAAAACCATCTACCAGTATTCCCGTAATGCTGGTAGACGATCAGCAGATTATTCGTCAGGGGTTAAAGACACTGCTAGATCTAGAAGACGACATTGCTGTTGTGGGTGATGCGGACAATGGTGAGACAGCGCTGGCGATGTTAGCTCAGCTAGAGCTGACCAACCAGTTGCCGGCGGTAGTGCTAATGGATATGCGTATGCCGGTCATGGATGGTGTGGCTGCAACAGGTGCGATCGCAACCCACTATCCCTCTATTCACGTCCTGGTCCTCACCACGTTTGACGATGATGATCTCATTACCCAAGCCATGGCCGTTGGTGCTAAAGGCTATTTGCTCAAAGACACCCCTTCTGAAGAGCTAGCCCAGGCCATTCGCTCAGTGGCCAAGGGCTATAGCCAGTTTGGTCCCGGCATTTTAGAAAAAATGCTCGCCGGACAGCAACAGCCTGATTTTGAAGTCCCCGAAGGATTTGATGAACTCACACCCCGCGAAAAAGACGTACTGCGTCTGATTGGTACCGGGGCCAACAATCGAGAAATTGCTGAGACATTATTTTTGTCAGAAGGGACGGTCAAGAACCATGTGACTAGGTTGTTAGGAAGATTGGGAGTTCGCGATCGCACCCAAGCCGCCCTTCTCGCTGCCAAACTAGCGTCAAAGCTAACCACTACAGAAGAAGGAGAATTTTAATTCCCCCTGTACAGACGTTGCCTGCAACGTCTCCCTAACCCCTTGTACAGACGTTACATGTAACGTCTCCACCCCATTTCGTACAGACGTTACATGTAACGTCTCCCCCTCTACAGCATCCATTCCAACCCTATTCCCAACCGACTGTCTGTCGCCCCCGGCGCAAACTGCCACTCTACATCTGTTGCTAGCCGCAGTTGCTCTGTCAAACCATAGCCAAACTCCAGCTGCGTAATCATTACCGCGTCATCCTCTGTCGGGCTTACCCAAGATTGCGTATAGGCAAAATCTGCCCCACCCCCCCGCGACGGGATCAGCTTTACCTGAAACCCGACCTGCACGCCACTTTCGCTATAGTCCACCGCCTCCACATGGCGATAGCCCACAATCGGAGCCAAATTTACATACCCCCCTAGTGGCAGCAAATAATATCGCAAATGTGCTCCGTAAGCTTCGCGGTTGGTATCCTCATCATCAAAATTCGTAGCATAGTCGGCATTGACCGTTACAGGCAGGTCACCCACAAACACATCTTCAACACCAATGGCCAGACCCCGCTCGTCGCGGCTAGATGGGAATAGGGCGTAGCTCATCTGCAGCCGTGATGGAAAGCTGGGCTCATTTCGAATTGTGTTTAACACATCGGGAGTTGTCTTTAACCATTCCTGTAGCACAGGGCTGCTGTTTACCGTGCCCGGCGGTAGTTCTAGTTCACTATCTAGCTGCTGCTGGGATGGGGAGTCTGCTAGAGCCGCTTTAACAGGAAATAAGCATCCAATAATAACCAGGATGAAGAATCGGCTGATCTTGCTGTAGACATCAGCCATGATTTATCCAGCCCATATGTGTCCGTTCCTTCTATTTGAGTAGATTGGTGGCCTATAGTTCTACAAAAATCCCATCGGGTCCACCGGATTCCCATTACGACGTATCTCAAAATGTAAGTGTGGCCCGGTCGAAAGCCCCGTTGATCCTACCGCTGCTATAGACTGCCCTTTTAAGACAGATTGCCCTTCACGAACGCTGAGTCGACTGGCATGGGCATACAGCGTTGTCAAACCCCCCCCGTGGTCAATGATGACCGAATTACCATAGCCACCATACCAACCCGAAAAAATGACCTTACCTGAGTCAGCCGCTGTGATCCGCGTTCCGTAGGGTGCACCAAAATCTATACCCGCATGAAACCGTCGATAGCCCAGCACAGGATGCACACGCGATCCAAACCGACTGGTAATCTGTCCTGATGTTGGAATACCCATTTGCCCAGTACCCAGCACAATGCCGTTGGCAGCCGCAATCCGTTGACGAATTAAATTTGCCAAACTTTCAGAATCACGCACCAGTTGAGCTTGGGCCGCTTCTAGAGCACTGCGGTTGTCCTTAAGTCGTCCAATCAGCTGAGTTTGCTGAGTAGCCTGAGCTTCATACTGATCGCGACGAGCCAGCAGTTGCTGTCGTAATAACGCAATCGAGTTTTTCTGCGCTTCCACCCCCTGCTGCTGCCGCACAATCAGGTTAGCCTTTTCCTGCAGCTCGGCCATAAAATCGCTGTCGGCCTGATAAATTTTGCTCAGCAAAAAGCGACGCTCTAAGAATTCATTGAGGTTTTCACTTTTGAGCAACACAGCCCAGCCCTCTGCATCTTTTTGTCGTTGCATAAACTGCAGTCTTCGTACTGCGCCTAGTCGCACTGTTTCATGCTCATCCTGGGCCATGGTTAGCCTGTTTTCTAATCGCTTCAAACGCTCTTGAGCCTGAGCGATCTGAAATTCTGTGTCCTCAATTTTGAGGTTGGTAACTGTAATACTGTCTTGCAGGCCATCTAGTTGATTAGCCGCCTGTCTTTCTAGATTTTGTAGCCGATTTTGTTCTGCTTCTAAATCTTGCTGCTGTTGTTCAATATTTTCTCGCTGCTGCTGAAGCTGTTCAATTGGTGCATTGTTTTGACTCTGCCCCCAGGCAATAGGGACTAAAAACAATGTGCAAACCACCACACTGACAAAGATCGCTAGAAATCGCTGGGATCGCTTTACAGTCATTCGTTTCGTCACGTGTTCGCTGTTATCGGCACCAGAACACACGAAGGCCATAATAGACCGACTTTGCAATTTCAAAAAAGAAATTCATCTATTGAATACATTGGGGGACTGCACAAAAACAAAGTCCCAGGTGATAGAGGATGGGCTATCACAGTGTTCTATTTGGACGCCAGCCTAGCCTAACCAATGCTCTATCTAAAAAAACAGCCGCTAGCTGAGCCGAAGCTAGCTCTCAAGGGGAACAATGCAGTCCGACCCCTCATTTTGTGGGCTATTAACTAAGGTACTAACCGGATATGCTTCCATTTTGTCAGCGTCATAGGGCTTCATTAGACCTTGCACCTGGGCCGGTGACGCCATGAGCCAGCGATCATAGTCAGCTTTAGGAATAATCACTGGCATCCGGTTGTGAATAGGCTCCATCAGCTCATTCGGGTCTGTTGTCAGAATCGTACAGGTCTCCAGATAGCTGCCATCGCCACTCTCCCACTGCTCCCACAGCCCAGCAAAGGCGAACAGCGATCTTTCTTTAAGGTGAATATAGAAAGGCTGTTTCTTCTTATTGCTGGCCGTACGCTGCCACTCATAAAAACCATCGGCAGGAATTAAACACCGTCGCCGCTTAAATGCAGCCCGAAAAGATGGTTTCTCAGCCACAGTTTCTGAACGGGCGTTGATTAACCGATAGCCAATTTTATAATCCTTGGCCCAAGAGGGCACCAGCCCCCATTGAAAAATACGATAGTCCCGACCAGCAATAATGGCAGAAACAGGCTGAGATGGGGCAATGTTATAGCGCGGTGGAGGTGCTGGCTCTGTGGTGAGCTGAAAAGCGCTGGCTAGGTCTTGGCCCGATTGGGTTTGGGTATAGCGACCACACATGGGGGTACTGTGAACTGAGACAATTGTACTAAAGATTTTGTGTGAGGATACTGTAGTGGAACTGCTATATCGTATTGCTCCGGCAGCTGATGTACAGACAGCAAAAACGCAGGGATGGTTTGAGTCAGCAGACTTAGCTGCAGAGGGCTTTATCCATTGCTCGTTTTTACATCAGGTAATGGGGGTAAGCCGTCGTCACTACGCAGGTCAGCAAGGACTGGTGCTGTTTAGCATTGACCCGGTGGCGGTTGGCTGTGAGGTGCGCGTGGAGAATACTTCAGGTGGAACAGAACGATATCCCCATATCTATGGGCAGATACCCTGGACAGCTGTAAAGCAGGTGTATGAAGACACCTACGATGAGTCAGGCGAATTTACCCTGCCAGCAGAATTGCGAAATTCCTAATTTTTAATATTCGCCGCATTAGGCTGGCAATGAGTATGTACCGATTGGTGATCATTTGCTTTTTTATTGTTAAAACAAGCGCACATTTTCGAAAAAGGTCGTGGTAGCCTCCTTAAAATGGTTAATCGTCAGGTAACCCCATCTGCTCAGTTCAGTATTACTGTTTCAGCTCATCCTTTGTTCGAGGTAATCGTCAGTGCCCAACCTCCGTCACAAAAATCGTCGCTTGACTCTAGCCTCCCTAGTGCTTTTGACAGCCGGGCTATGGCTAGGACAGTGGCATGTGCGTGGTCGCCTGTCGTCACCAACCACTGCGCTGGTGTTAGGCGGAGATGCAAAGCGTGAAGAGTTTGCTGCTCAATTTGCGACTGAGCATCCGGACCTGGATGTGTGGATTTCGTCTGGGGCAAATCCTGAATACTCCACCTGGGTATTTCAAGAATCCCAAGTTCCTCTAGAACGATTACATCTGGATTACCGAGCTGTAGATACTGTTACAAATTTCACAACGTTGGTGGATGACTTTGAACGTCTCGGCATCAAGAGTGTCTATCTGATTACGTCGGACTATCATATGCGACGGGCAAATACCATCGCCGCCATTGTGTTGGGCAGTCGTGGCATTCATTACAAACCGCTACCCGTGGCCTCTGAACGTCCGCCGGAACCGTGGCTTCGAAGTTTACGTGACGGAGGTCGTTCTATTTTGTGGGTGTTTACTGGTAAAACTGGATCTGAGTTGGCTCAGCTGTCATCTAGGCTGCCGACCCTGCCATAGTTGTTTGGGGCTGTATCCTCAAACAGCGAACGTTTGATGTTTTTAAGGCTGGCTATGACATCTACAATAAAGGACCCTCTCTACACTGAAGAACAAATTAAGGCCTGGTTGCGAGGTCTGCTGGCCATTGCCTGGGCCGATGGTGATTTTGATGCTCAAGAGCAAGAGCTGATTCACACCATGATGGATGAAGAGTTTGCGCCTAGTTTGGATTTTGAGACATTTGAGCCAATTCAGCCAGCGGAACTGGCAGCCGTACTTGAGCCCAACCCGATAGCGGCAGAAAACTTTCTGCGCATGGCCGTAATGGTTGCGATCGCAGACGGTATTTACTCTGCAGACGAAGACAGAATTTTGATGGAGTTCTGTCAGGTTCTAAACCTCGACACAACGGTTCTCCAGTCTCTTGAGTCCACACTATACAATCTGCGAGAAATCCAGGAAGAAGTTCAGCCTGGGACCAGCCTTCCTACCCAAGATGCAGAGACTACCGCTGCCGCCAGCCCACTACAGCCGCCAGCCCCCAAGGACGGGCCCGATCCCCTAAAGCCCATGCGCGAGTGGCTTGACCAGCTAGAGGTGCAGGACCCTCGTTTGGCCAGGTTTGTGTGCAAAATGATCCCATCCCAATGTCCGTTTGAACGAGACGTGACCGTGTTTGGCAAAAAGGTGGTTCATATTCCCCCCATGTGTAAGCTCAACCCCCTATATGAGCAGCTCGTGGGGCTAAGGTTTCGTGCATTGTCACACCTGGCAGATGACCTGGGTGAGGATGTAACCCCTTATCTTTAATGGAAAAGCTAATAACCGAAGTCCTGGTCGTCGGTGGTGGTACAGGCGGCACAGCGGCAGCCATCCAGGCGGCCCGCATGGGTGTCCAGGTATTGCTGGTCAGCGAGTGGCCCTGGTTAGGCGGCATGCTAACGGCTGCAGGGGTAACCGCACCGGACGGCAATGAGCTAGCGGCGTTTCAGACCGGTCTGTGGGGGGCATTTTTACGAGAGCTAGAGCAAAGACAGCCGGGTGGATTGCACCATGGTTGGGTCAGCTTCTTTACCTATGAGCCAGCCGTCGGTGCCAGCATTTTTGCCGACTGGGTCGCCGCGCTACCAAACTTGACCTGGCGCTGGGGCCATCGGCCCCAAGACGTTATTCGCCTAGGCAATCGGGTTACTGGAGTTACCTTTGACCAATTTTCAGTCTCTGCTCAAATCATTATTGATGGTACTGAGTTAGGAGACTTGCTGGCGCTTGGAGACATTCCCTATCGCTGGGGTTGGGAAAGCCAAGATCAGTGGCAGGAACCCAGCGCCCCCAAATCCTTAACTGACCCTAATGATCCGCTATTTCCGGCCATTGAAAACTATCCGGTGCAGTCCCCTACTTGGGTTGTGGTCATGCAGGACTATGGGGCTGGGGAAACGGTACCGCTAATTACGTCAGCGGGCTCACAAGCATCCTTTGATGAAGCTTGGGAAGGCTACGGCCCAGAGCAGTTTCTCAACTATGGGCGGCTGCCTGGCAACCGCTTTATGATCAACTGGCCTCAACAGGGAAATGACTATGGTGTCGGTCTCGATCGTCTGATTAACTCTGCATCAGCCCGCCATGAGTACTGGCAGGAGGCCAAGAACCACAGTCAGCAATTTGCGCATTTTATTCAAGCGCAGCTGGGACGACGCTATGGGTTGGCAGAGGCTGTATTTCCTGACATTGAGGGGACCCCAGGCGGCGGGAGTTTTGCCCTTTACCCCTACTATCGTGAAAGTCGACGGCTGGTAGGGGTAACGACGGTCAGTGAGCAAGATATTTTGCCAGTACCTGGAGGGCAGGTGGCATCGCTGCCGGTCAATGATGCGGGTATAGTGGATGCGATTGCAATCGGCAACTACCCCAACGATCACCACTACCCTGGCTTTGTCATGCCCCTCAAACCCAAAGCCATCCAATGGGGAGGTCGTTGGACGGGGACCCCGTTTACCATACCTTATCGCGCAATAATTCCAGCCAATATTGATGGTCTATTGGTCTGCGATAAAAATATCTCCGTATCCCACATTGCTAACGGCGCCACCCGTCTGCAGCCTGTAGTACTCAATATTGGCCAAGCTGCCGGGGCTGCCGCTGCCCTATGTGTGCAGCAGCCACAGCAGCCACGCGATCTTTCCGTGCAAGACCTACAGACCGCTCTCCTCACCGATCCTCAAGCACCTGCAGCCGTTGTACCGTTTTTTGACCTATTGCTTACCGATGAGTTCTGGCTAGATCAGCAACTAGCATATTTACGCCATCCAGACACTTACCCCATTAGCGGCTTCACCAACTCTTTAAGAAAGACACCTACAAATTTGGCACCTGACATCTCTATTTTTTGTGGTCAGTACCGTTTAGATGAGGGAACCCGTCATCAATTGCTGTGTCAGGCAGATGTCAAAGCTATAAGTCTTGTCGCGACTTCTCCCCAGGCTGTAGACCAGTTATTACAGGTGAACGACGGTCATATGGTTGAAGTTTGCGGAACCTATAATGCTGGTGGCTGCTGGATTTTAGTCCAATATATACGGGCAGTTGATGGAATGTAACACACAGCACTGACAACCTGTACCATCACCCACACTTTTTTCACACAGTTTGTCCTGAGTGATTTGTCAATTTCATGTATGCAGAAAGTAGCAATACTACTCATTTTCTGACCCATGAGAATTTCTCTATCAGTACTGTCAATTGCTACTGCCCTTAATGTTTTTGGCTTGCTGGGGCTAACTGTTAATGCCTCAAGCGTGCAACTAACTGACCGTGGTAGTGGCCGTATCACTCACATGCAAGCCGATCGCGGCAGCGGACGTATTACTTACCTGCAAGCTGATCGTGGCAGTGGACGCCTTGACAATGACCAAGCTGATCGCGGCAGCGGCCGCCTTGACAATGACCGAGCTTATCGCGGCAGCGGACGTATTACTCACCTGCAAGCTGATCGTGGCAGTGGACGTATTACAAATGACCAAGCCTATCGCGGCAGTGGACGCCTTACAAATGAGCCAGCCTATCGCGGCAGCGGTCGCTTAGTTGCTTAAGAAAAATTTCTAATTGTTCCCTAAACGAATTTTTTCGGCAAAATGCCAAATAAAACACTATAGATATTGATCAGAAAAAGTTTTACTCTAACCGTTACAAGCTAGTAAGGAAATTAGCTATTACTATTAGGTGCCCCTATATGCTTGAACAAATCAAGAATTATTGGTGCTTCTATACGGTAGCCTAGTTCCACTAAAAGAAATATTTTCCTCGTCAGTGTGTATCTATCCCTAAGCGTCCATGACCAATGTTCAATCACCGATGACTGCTGATGCAGATCTGATCAAGCGCCTAGAACCCAGTGCTATCGATCAGATCATGATGTACCTCGCATTCAGTGCCATGCGCACTGGTGGTCATCGCCACGGTGCGTTTCTAGACGCTGCAGCCACTGCAGCCAAATGTGCAATTTATACAACCTATATGGAGCAGGGTCAAAACCTGCGCATGACGGGGCACTTACATCATATTGAGCCCAAACGTGTCAAAGCAATCGTAGAAGAGGTGCGACAGGCTTTGAGCGAAGGCAAGCTGCTTAAGATGCTGGGCGCACAAGAGCCTCGCTATCTAATTGGGTTTCCCTATGTTTGGCTTGAACAATACCCTTGGGAATCTGGGCGTTCTAGATTGGTCGGTACCAATCTAACATCAGAAGAAAAGTCCCAAATCGAGCAAAAACTGCCGCCCAATTTACCTAAGGCTCAGCTAATCACATCATTTCAGTTTGCAGAGCTAATTGAGTTTTTGCATGCTCGCTCGCAAGAATCTGTTCCAAGCGGTCGACAACTCCCGCTGAGTGAAGCATTAGCAGAACATATTCGTCGTCGATTGCTCTATTCGGGCACTGTTATTCGTATTGATTCTCCATGGGGTATGCCTTTTTATGCCCTAGCCCGTGCGTCTTATATTCCAACAGATGATGCGGAAAGAACTTATACCATGATTGAAGATACGGCACGTTATTTTCGAATCATGCGTGAATGGGTTGCCCGCAAAGAGGGCACCATGCGGGTTTTAGAATCTCTGGACATTCCAGCAGAAAATCGTCAGCAAGCTCTAGATGAGCTGGATTTACTCCTACGGAAATGGGCTGACAAATATCACCAAACAGGTGGAGAGCCAATGGTCTTACAAATGGCCGTAGGTGTAAGCGATATAGATGGCTAAAGTCTGTCCTTGTCTAGACTTAGTTCTTGATAAAGCTTGCCGCGCTCATCGCTATTGTGAACTATGGGCCCAAACCCATAAACCATAGGGGGAAGCTTTTCATTGTGAAGCTTCCCCCTATGGTTTATGGTTCTATACTGACTGCTCAATTAGGGAGCACATCTGGAAATTAGAGAATACGGCTGTGGGGAAGACGTCTCTTACCTTGCCCTATGTCTATACTGGCCAAAATCTATAAGAAGTTCTGGCGCTAGGTCGCTCTGTTAAAGCGTATTCCATGCTTGAGTCAAAATATCTCCAAGCAGATGACGACTTTTCGGATCTAACAAGGCATCATCAGTCATTAGCTCAGTCATGACATCATCTAAACTTTGTCCCTGAGAACGAGCGGTCTCAATGACATGGAGAATAGCAGTGGCAATGTGGGCTTCGCTTACAGATTTATCTGAGGACGGGCTTTCTAAAACAGTTTTTAAAGATGAGGGACTCATATTAACGAAATTAGTAAGATGCAATCTCCAATTGATGGGTTCAGGTAAACTCATCGGAGTGTATGACAACCCTACAGAATGAGTTCATCCCAAATGCGTCCGCAAACTAGCAGCAGCAAGGGATAGATACCTGTTACTTCAACATATTGACAAGAAGTTAACAAAGTCTAACCTAAGTTGACTAAGAAATAGTTTCTAATTTGAGAAATTAGCCGTAAAGTTTCACTCAAGCCTCAGTTTTAGGAGCTTGCTTTTTTAAGCGAGGAAAGTTTGGTAAATCAATCGCCGCTAGAGAACCGATGCGCTTTTGGGGTCTTAACGGTTTAACCAGAGGAGATGGACTACCTTGAGCAGACATTGCTGGAAGATAGGTATCTACGGCATGCCCTTTGGCTGATTGAATTCGAGCCAGAATCTCAGCCGCTTGAGGAGAAAGCTGAGAGGTAGCGTCCGTTGCTTCAGCAGCGGGCGCTGTTTCGGCGGTTTCTAAAGCGCTATCAAATTTGGTGGGCTCAGCACCCCAAGGAGAAGGCTCGGTAAACTGAGGAGACTCTTCCTCTGCGCTAGAAGCCTGAGGGGCTTCCAGGTCAGGCACGACTTCTTCAGCATCTACCACCCGAGCAAGATCGTGCCACAGCTGATCTTCTGCTTCTGCTTCTAGCGTGCTGTCGGTCAGCTGAGTTTCGGTTGGAGAAGTGCTCTGAATGCCGCGAATCATGGACTCGAGCTGAGGATCTAATCGGCCTTGTCCCAAAGCAGACACCCAAGGCCGAATCTCATCGGCTTTTGGCATGGTTAGTCCTGACATGTCAAAATTTGCTGTCGAACTATCGGGTGATTCTTGTGAAATGGTTAGGCACTTTTCGAGGGCCGCTTTGAACTGAAGGGTATAGCGCTGCTGTCTTTGCAGACGGGCTCTCAAATCGCGACGGTCGGCATTTGCCTGCAAAAGCTCTTGGGACTGCTCGGTGGTTTGACGCAATAGGATTGCGTGTTCGGTCTCTAGCTGGGTGGCCCGTTTTTGTGACGCCGATAGCTCCGTTTGTAAGCTCTCACTAAGCATTTTGTGGTGCTGTAGGGCCTGGTTACTTTGTTCTAACTCTGTAACTAGCTGAACAATTTCCCGATCACCACCACAGCGGTCGATCTCAGCCTGGAGGGCTGTCTGAGAACGTTCTAAAGAGTCTTCTAACTGAGATACTTTGGCTAGCAGCACATCGTTACACTCATTTAGATCTCTAACTAAGTTGAGTAGTTCGGTCTCACGCTGGCTAGTCGTTTGCTCTGTGGGCTCAAACGTGCTGTTGCTGTGTGTGCTAGAAGAATCCATAGCGTTAGGCTGCAGTTTAGGGGAATTTCCCGAAATATCATCAATAGAGACCGTACCTGGAAATTGCACGGTCTGCCAGCCAGTGTTATCCGATTTTTTGATAGGTAACTGTGCGCCATGTGACGAAGTACTTTGGGACATGTTCTCACTATCGGTAAATTTATCGTCTGATCTAGCTGGATTAAACATTATTTTGAACACCGCAATCGAACAGCGGAGACGATGGCATCTTACGCCAATCTCCTCACAGTGTTAACATACAAAATTTGATTGACAATGGTTTTTTGTCAAAAATTGCTGATAACCCAGCCCGCGTAGGCAATGTCTCAATCGTTAAAATGTATTAAAAGTTCAAATAATATGTCCGTTCATGTGTCGTCACGGCTAATTGGCTCCAGCACCTGCTGAAGGATGGTGCCGTGGATGAGGGCTCGGTCAACATGAGATCGCACCTGTACATCGCTTAAGCCATCGCCATTGGCATAGTGCTCTAACCACTGCTGGGTCATTGCGTGGGCGCTCTCGGGGATGAGGGGCAGCGGCTCGTTTGGTGAAAGGCCCCAGCCCGGCAGTGAGAGTTCCTGCATAATCTGGGTGACTTTTGGGTCATAGCTAATGGCAAAGCAGCGGCACCCTTCAGCTGCCGCCATCACCACACCGTGAAATCGCATTGCAATGGTCATTTCAATGCCGCGAAAAATGCCCTTGAGCTGCACCGGATCAGCGACTTGAATGATTTTATAGGGACCGCTGAGATGCTGAGCAATATGGGTTGCGATCGCGCCATCTTTCATCGGCTGAAACGGCAGCAGGACAACATAGGTCTGAGTCGCCGTCTGAAAATCTGCGATCGCCTTTGTGAGATTTACCAGTCGCTCAGACGTGAGCTGAGGATGTTCCCGTAATACAACGGCGACGCGCGGAGCGGGTAAATCCGCAAACCCTCGTAAGTTCTTAGACCTGAGGGCCCATACCGGGTCTGGGGCCAGCTTGCAGCCAATTCCCCAATCTGTCAAAAGCTGAGCTGAGGCACCATCGCGCACACTGACTGCATCACAGTTTTTAAGTGCCCAACGAGTCACCCACTGGCTGCTGCCTCGCTGCAGCGGACCGATGCCCTGGCCCCAAGCCAGAGTGCGCAGCCCCATCCATTGAGCCAGCTTCATCAGCCCCCCGTAATACAACGGATTGACAGCACTAGTGGCATCCTGCATCAGACTGCCGCCCCCCCAGATAAACGCTTGGGAGCGTCGTAGAGCCGACCACACAGCCAATAGTGATTTACGGGGTACCGCTTCGACGTTATAGCGCTGTGCTGTTTCCTGGGGGTTGCCCGAGAGAACAATCGGCGTTACAGACTTAGGCAACAACTGCAGCAGCGTTGCCAAAAGTGCCTCATCTCCACCATTACCCATGCCATAGTAGCCACACAACACTGCCCGCATGCCACTGTTCCCCTAGCGTCCTGTTAAGATTATCGCGAACGTTTGCCCATTTCCCTTGTTATGAACGTCCTCTCGATACCCACCTGGATGGTTCACATCTCCAGTGTGATTGAATGGATTGCCGCTATTTATTTTATTTGGCAGTTTGCTGATATCAGCGGCTGGCCTGCCTGGAAATGGCTATCCTTTGGCATGCTGCCAGCCCTAGTGAGCGCCATGTGTGCATGTACGTGGCACTTTTTTGACAATTCCCCTAGCCTTAGCTGGCTCGTGATTCTGCAAGCCGCTATGACTGTGGCGGGCAACTGTACTGTCTGCGCCGCTGCCTGGTACATCTGGAGGCAGGCCCGTGTCTAAAGAAACCTTGTTTGCTGTTTCTCTGTTTCCCTATCTGGGGTTTCTCTACTTCATGACTAAGTCGGGTCAAACACCCAGACTGGCCTTGGTTGGGTTTTACGTGCTGCTGATATTTGTAGCGGTGACTATTCCAGCTGGTATTTATGCCAAACAGGTCTACGGTGCAGAACTGGCCAATATTGACTGGCTCCACGGTAGCGCCGAGCTTTTTCTCACGCTCTCTAATATTTTGGTAGTGCTAGGCTTTAGAAACGCGGTTCAGAAACTAAAGACTGACTGAGGTCTTTGTAGACGGGGCCGGATGTGGCAAAGGTAATACAATGTCTGCTGTTTTAACTGTCAAAGAGCAACTTTGCTGGGCAACTTGGCAACAAGCCAAATGGGAAGACTATGCAAATTGCCGTGACAGCTTACCCGCTGAGCAGTATCGCCTATTTTTTCATCAAGGCTATCTACTCATCACTGAAATGGGTTGGGAAGGTATTAATCACGCTACGATTTGTGACTTGTTCACAATTCTTCTGGGGTTTTGGTTCAGCATCAATTCTGAGCAAATAGCCAGCTCTCTAGGGCGATGTCTAATTGAAAAAGATTCAGAAACCGCAGGTGCCCCCGATTTAGTTCTCTATCTTGGTGATAACTACCCACGTTGGGAACCCGGTGCACCCCGAAGAATTGATCTAACCCAATGGCGGGCACCCGATTTGGTTGGTGAAATTTCAGATACCACCCTGGCCAGTGATTTAGATGAAAAGAAACAGCTCTATGCAGCGCTTGAGATCCCTGAATATTGGGTGATTGATGTGCGAGGTAGCCGCGTATTTGCCTTTTTGCTCGCAGCTGATGGTAAATATCAGCTCACCAAAACCTCGCAAGCCTTAAAAGGATTACCCGTAGAACTGTTGGAGCAAACTATTGCCAAACTAGAAAGTGATAGCAACATCACTGCAGCACAATGGTTTAACCAGCAAGTTATGGCTTTAAGAGATACTAAGTAAAGCCTATTACTTGTGCTCTCTGTGACCGAGAATCCATTTATAAATCTGACCTATGAGCCTGCCCTGGAGGCGTTAGGAGACGACTATTACGACATTGTTGCCGCTGCTAACTTTCCTCAGCATATTTTGCGGTTTCGTAACGATGACTTATTACCCAGGTTAGGTCTGCAGCCAGACACCGTTGGTGACTTTGACTTTATCGAGGCGTTTGGGCAGTTTCAACAGCGTTCACCGCTACTGGCCCTGCGCTATCACGGCTATCAGTTTGGTGACTACAACTCCATGCTGGGGGACGGACGCGGGTTTCTACACGGTCAAGTCCGAGGTAATGATGGAGTGCTCTATGACTTTGGCACTAAAGGCTCTGGAACCACACCCTATTCACGCAACGGTGACGGACGCTTAACCCTAAAAGGCGGTGTGCGGGAAGTGCTAGCAGCTGAGGCTCTACACGCGCTTGGTGTAAATACCTCCCGGTGCCTAAGCCTGATCGAAACAGGCGAACAGCTGTGGCGTGGAGATGAGCCATCGCCCACTCGGTCATCGGTTATGGTGCGCTTTAGCCAATCTCACATTCGGTTTGGCACCTTTGAGCGACTGCACTATCTGAGTCGCGCTGATCTAATGGCTCCGTTGCTAGATCATGTTATTGAGATTTACTACAGCCATTTGTTGGCAATACAAGACCCGCAAGAACGCTATGCCCGATTCTATGCTGAGCTAGTCAAGCGAGTGGCGTATCTGGCAGCTCAATGGATGTCGGTGGGCTTTTGCCATGCCGTCTTAAATACCGACAACATGTCCATTACGGGCGAGAGCTTTGACTATGGCCCCTATGCCTTTATGGATGAATTTAATCCACGGTTTACGGCAGCCTATTTTGACTATATGGGACGCTACCGATATGGCAATCAGCCACGGGTGTGTGAGTGGAATCTGCAAATGCTACAGAAACCGCTGGCGCTGATTATGTCGCTAGAAGATCTAGAGACTGGGCTGGCCTCGTATCGCGACCTTTACTACACTGTCTACAAACAGAGAATGTTGGCAAAATTAGGGTTTAGGGAGCTTTTACCAGAGCTAGGCGATGAACTCTTACGGCTAACACTAGAACTTTTGGAAAATACCCGTGTGGGATACCACGACTTTTTTATGGGGTTAACTAGGCAATTTTCATCCAAATGGAGTGAGGAGCCAGAGCAAATTTTAGAGACTACGGTCAAGAACTCTGATGATGACGCAGTTGCTCTGCTACAGCTCTGGCGAATGCACTATCACACCTGTTTAACCACCCTATCAGCGGCTGAAATAGACGGGGTGGCCAAGTGTTTACAACAGAGCAATCCGACCGTTGTGCTGCTGCGACCCGAGATCGAAGCCATTTGGGAACCGATTGTTGCTGAGGACAACTGGCAGCCGTTTTACAACCTGTTAGCAAAAATTCAGCAACCGTTTGCAGTTTGAAAGGCATGAGGTTTGAATTTTGAGTTGGGCAATTCAAACCTCAAAATTAAGAATTTCCCAAGCCAATATCTACTTTAGATGGCCAACAGGCGTCTAATGCCGCTGATGCCGATAACGACGTAGCCAATCGCTAATAGAATGCTGCTGAGGGAAATACGAATGCTGGCTTTGGTAGCTTCAGACCGGACACGTTGGGCCGCTTCTTCACGACGGGTGCCAATCTCTGTCTCCAGACGCGTGCGCAGCTGAGACGCTTGCCCCGACAAAAACTCATCTAAGGATTCTGGGTTTGCTTCAAACTGGCGGATTTGGGCCGCTTGTTCTTCAGTAACGTTACCGCTGGCCACTAGCTGGTCAATTTGTTCGGGATTGCTGAGCAAGCCACTGATGCGATCGCGTTGCTGAGTCACTTCTGCTGTTAGACGCTGGTCTAGCTGGCTGGTGGCTTCATCGGCTTCACTAGAAACCTGTGTCAGCGCATCTTGACTTTGCAGACGCACATTGTTCATGTGAACCGGCGTCAAAACACCAAAGAGCAAACCTAAAATACAGGCTAAGATACAGGTCCAGAAGCGGGCGTCGAGAAGCAGATTGCCGCCGCTGCGCTTGCCGCTCACATAGCTTTCAATCCAGAAACCAGTAAATAACAGTGCAATACCCACGAGAGGCACAATCCCTCGGTCAACCAGTTGAGTGGTGGTAGTAATTTGCCAGGTGCGGTTAAGCAAATCTGGTGGCAGAAGCAACACTAAAAAATCCACTAGGGCAGCCAAAATGGTGATGCCACCCACTAGCTTAAGAGCCAAAGCAGCGATGGGGGACGGTGCATTGCCGTCTGCCGAATTTGCAGAGGAAGTCATAGGGTCGTAACGAAAGCTACAGCTACTTAATAGTGCCCGACATGGTTACCGTTAGGGGCAGATTTCCAGAAAAAATAACTAGTTTTTTTGATAGCTCATGGCTGAGCGGGGGCCATCTTGTAAGTTTAGACCTTATTTTGACGCTCAGAAGAACGCTGACGCAAAATATCAGGTCCCCTGGATGTGCCCAGTCGTGTCGCACCGGCTTCAATTAGCTGCAGCGCTTGTTCAGGAGTGCGAATCCCACCAGATGCTTTGATCCCAACGCGTCCACGGGAAACTTCCTTGAGCAAACGAATATTGTCCACCGTGGCACCGCCGTTCCAGCCGGTACTGGTCTTGAGAAAGCTCACCCCTGCATCCATGCAGATATCGGCGACCGCCCGTTGCTCAGCCGGGTCTAACAGCGCCATCTCCAAAATAGCCTTGACACATTGACCAGTAGCCTCAATGATCTGGGCCAGTTCCGTGTGGATTTGTTCTAGCTGGCCCGCTTTAACCCAGCCAAGATTAATCACGACATCTAATTCAGTAGCCCCGTGCTCGGTTGCTTCTTGAGCCGCAAACAGTTTGCTGGCTGAGGTCTCTGCACCGGTTGGAAACCCGATTACGGTACCCACCGGGATAGAGCTTTCATGCAAGTTATCAGCTGCCCGTTGGACATGGACAGGGTACACACACACGCTGGCAAACCCATATTTTTTGGCCTCAGCACACCAGTGATCTACGTGTTCTAAGGTGGCCGTCGGCATCAACAGCGAATGGTCAATATAGGGAGCAAGGTCAATGTCAGCCGAAAGATTCATGGACTTTGTACAGAAAGGAAAATGCAGCAATTACCCCGTATAGGAGACTTTAAACGTTTGAAGAGTGGATAAACAGAACTTGATAGCTAAGACTCGATTGCGGACTTTCAGTAAAGTTAAATGAGTACATCCATCGTTAATCGGGAATTTTTGATTAGGCAATACGGCTGGCTTGTTGTATTACATACCGCTGGAAAAGCTACATAGACTATCAGTTCAGCGTTTTACCTCTGTCATAGTATTACTCGTTCAGTACACTTCGTTTTTATTCAAGTTTTTTATGGCTGAGCTATCCATTTCTGCCATCATCTGCACCCACAATCGTGAACAGTATCTTGGAGCGGCCATTGATAGTTTGCTGGCCCAGACCCTCACAGATATTGAAGTGATTGTGGTGGATAATGCCTCGACCGATGCAACGGCTGAAATAGTCCAACAGCGGCTATCGGATACTCGACTGCAGTATGTGTATGAGCCCACATTAGGGCTGTCATCAGCGCGTAATACCGGTGCCAAGATGGCCACAGGTGATATTTTGGCCTATTTAGATGATGATGCTGTCGCGAGCCCCCAGTGGCTGGCCTCGCTTTTAGCGGTCTATCAAACCAATGACAAAGTTGCGATCGCAGGCGGTAAAGTCACCCTCCTCTGGCCCCCTGGCGTTGTTAATCCACCTGCCTGGCTCTCTGACGACCTCGCCAGCGGGTTAGGAGCCTATGACCTGGGCGATCAAGTGCAGTACATAAAAAGCCCTAACCTAACCCCGCGTGGGCTTAACTACTCCCTACGTAAAACATTTCTCGATGCCGTCGGAGGATTTGACGTTAACCTTGGACGTGTCGGCAAAAACCTGCTGTCCAACGAGGAGCTACACATGACTCAGCTCGCCCTAAAACAAGGCTGGCAGGTGGTGTATGTTCCAGATGCATTGGCGGCCCACAATGTTTCTCCGGCCAGGCTTAAGCCCGGTTGGTTTCTAAGCCGCAGTTGGTGGCAAGGCATTAGCGAATGCTACCGTGAACAAGTATCAGGGCGAGCGGGGCTGGCCCAACTACGATGGGGAGGGGAACGGCTGGTTCGTGGCGTTTACAAAACCGTCAAATATGTAAACGACCCAGCGCAGCGCTTTGAGAACCTAACCTATGCCTATGGTCAGCTAGGGTATTTGGGCAGCGTGCTTCGGTATTTGGTAAAGCCCTACAAGTCAGCTAAGTCATCCGTCTAAAATCGCACCCTAGTCAGAGGTAAAAACCAGGTAATCGCGACAGCCGGGCAACGCCCGTTCGTTAACCCACTATCTACCGTTTATTTAACGTCTTATTAACCCATGAGTGCTGCTATCAAAATTCCGGTTTCTGTATTGATTCCTGCCAAAAACGAAGAAGCCAACTTGCCTGCGTGTCTAGAAAGTGTTGCCCAGGCAGATGAGGTATTTGTGGTAGATTCCCACAGCAATGATCGCTCGGTGGAAATTTCAGAATCCTACGGAGCAAACGTGGTTCAGTTTGATTTCAATGGACGCTGGCCCAAGAAAAAAAACTGGTCGTTAGATAACCTACCTTTTCGCAATGAGTGGGTGCTCATTGTTGACTGTGACGAGCGGATCACTCCCGAGCTTTGGGAAGAAATGGCCAATGTCATCAAAGACGATAGCGTAGATGGTTGCTATATCAACCGACGAGTCTATTTTTTAGGTAAGTGGATTCGCCATGGCGGCAAATATCCTGACTGGAATATGCGCTTTTTCCGCCATGCAAAGGGGCGCTACGAAAATCTAAATACCGAAGAAATTCAAAATACCGGCGATAACGAAGTGCATGAGCATGTCGTTATTGAGGGAAATAAGGTGGGCTATCTGCAAAACGATATGCTTCACATCGACTTTCGTGATTTATTTCACTGGTTAGCTCGTCACAACCGCTATTCCAATTGGGAGGCTCGAGTCTATTACAACATCCTTACTGGGATGGACGATGACGGCACGATTGGGGCAAACCTATTTGGAGATTCCGTCCAACG
This sequence comes from Cyanobacteria bacterium P01_H01_bin.21, assembly GCA_038748405.1. Lineage (GTDB taxonomy): Bacteria > Cyanobacteriota > Cyanobacteriia > Phormidesmidales > Phormidesmidaceae > Leptothoe. Next base: position 89,232 of record JBCDIX010000013.1, read on the forward strand.
CAAACGATTTCTCAAAAAAATCTGGGTACGTCTTCCCTTCAAACCGCTGCTGAGATTTGTATTGTTCTACTTTATTCGTTTAGGGTTTCTTGATGGCTACCCTGGCTATGTCTATGGCCGACTGCTCAGTCAGTACGAATATCAAATTGGCGTCAAACTATACGAACTTAGGTTTGGTGGCAGCCTCAATATATCGGACAAAAAGGAAACGAAAGAATCACCCAAAGCTGCTTTAGTCGGGGATGTTTAATGGCTGACAGTCCATCTCCCCCAGCAACAGCTTTGCCAAATCAGACCAACATAGCTTCCCAGGCGGCGGCTACTGACTTTGGTTCACCTGCCCTAGTCGATCTCAGTCGCTATTATCAGCCGGGGTTTGAAGTGGGTCGACCAAAGTGGTACGTCATGCTTTGGTGGTTGGTACAAGCTGTCGTTTTTCCCCTAACGCTGCATACGGCCCATGGCCCACGGTGCGCCTTACTAAGGCTTTTTGGTGCCAAAATTGGGAAAAACGTCATCATTCGGCCATCAGCTCGTTTTACCTACCCTTGGAAGGTGAAAATTGGTGATTACAGCTGGGTTGGAGAAGATGTTACCTTTTACAGCCTGGCACCGATCAAGCTTGGTCAGCACTGTGTTGTTTCCCAAAAGTCTTATCTATGCACCGGTAGCCACGACCCCAGCGATCCACGATTTGCCTTGATGACAGCGCCAATCGTGATTGAAAATGGAGCTTGGGTAGCCACAGACTGTTTTGTTGCACCGGGTGTACGAATTGGAGCCAATGCCCTAATCGGAGCCCGCAGTAGTGTTTTCAAAGATATGCCTGCTCAATATATTTGTGTAGGCTCTCCCTGCCGTCCTCAAAAGGTGAGAGTGATTAAAGCCGAGTAGTTCGGATAACAACAAGAAATGTTGTTCTTTAAAAATGCAAAGGCTTTGTAGTGCCGCTATATCTTTTGTTTAATAAGGATGAGATCGGATTAAGCATCATAATTCTTAAAGAGATGTTTAGAACTACGTTTAACTAGTGATTTCTGCCGTAAACGGCCATTTTTCTTATACTTAACAAAAAAAACTTACGGGGAGTCGGAACTCAACTGTCTGGCAACAGTCAAAGCCATAGAGAGGGGATAAACTGCACCGATGCTTTGTTGTAAACCCAACAAGTTGAATCGGTATCTGTCGGTGCCTTAAAGCAGACTGTTGCAATGCCTCACAGATAGCCTTGGCTATCAATGGTGCACTTTGCTGATAAAAGAATATTTTTTGAGTGTATTCGCTGACCTGGCGCTACTCAGGTATCAGTGCATTTAATGCTGCTTAAAAAAAGAAACGTGAGCAACTTTGGAGGATGTTTTGTGGGGATATCTATGACTGCAATTGTTCAGATTGTAGGAGTAATACTGGCTGCAGTTCTAGTGCTGCCCTGCTTTGTCTTTTTTATAGAAGTCTTGGTTGCCTTTGTGAGACGCAATGGCAAAAAGCTTAAGCGTCCACAGCCCTTTGTGAGTAGCGAAAGACGAGCAATTTTAGTGCCCGCCCACAATGAAGCGGCTGTGATTCAAGAGACCCTGGCGACGCTAGTATCGCAGATAAAGCCATCTGATCGACTGTTGGTGGTTGCTGATAATTGCACTGATGCCACTGCAGACATTGCCCGTCAGGCAGGTGCCACAGTCATCGAACGACAAAGTGTTCAGCAGCGTGGTAAGGGGTATGCCCTAGATTTTGGCTTACGCTATTTGAGCAAAGATGCCCCCGATGTGGTGATTATGATAGACGCAGACTGTCAGGTGCGACCTGGGGCAATTGATGCGATCTCAAATCTAGCCCTCAAAACCCATCGTCCCGTACAGGCCACCTATCTTCTAAATCAGGGGACTAATCCATCCCCCAAAGAGATGGTTTCCACCTTTGCCTTTAAGGTAAAAAATCTGGTTCGTCCGCTAGGGATGCAGGGGCTGGGGCAGCCTTGTTTGTTAACAGGGACGGGGATGGCCTTTCCTTGGTCTGTGATTCAGCAAGCTGATCTGGCTAATGGCAACATTGTTGAAGATATGAAGCTAGGGCTAGACCTGGCAATCGCGGGCCATTTACCGCTGATGTGCTCTAACGCTCTGGTCACTGGGGAACAACCGCAACAATCTTCTGTGGCGATGACTCAGCGCACCCGTTGGGAACACGGTCATTTGCAAACCTTGCTCACATCCGTACCTGTGTTGCTGTGGGAAGGTCTTAAACAACGACGCGTAGGGCTAGTGGCCTTGGCGCTAGATATGTGTGTGCCGCCTCTCTCACTGTTGGTTATGCTTTGGGTCGGCGGTGCCACCTTGGTAACTCTGTGTAATCTAAGCCTGGGTGGGCACTGGCTGCCGTTAGCCGTGGTCTATGGAGCTGGCATAAGTTTAGTCGTCGCTATTTTTCTGGCCTGGTACGGGTTTGCACGCCCGGAGATGCCTGTAAACAGGCTGGTGTCGATTCCAGTTTATGTGCTGTGGAAGGTACCGCTGTACTTTAAGTTTTTATCAGGCCCCGAGAATACGTGGGTTCGTACTGAACGTGAGCACTGATGCCTCATACACCCTCTGCTCTATAAATTTTCCTGGTCAACATTGGCGCTAGACGTCACAATGACTGAGAAGTGCACGGTTAGCATGATGGGGCTAATTGGAGATAAAGGACTCGCGATCTCAACCTGGGTTGCCATTCTTGGTACGTTGGCGGTTAATACCCTGTCCAATATTTTTCCGATTGACGGCAATACTGTGGCCGATTTAGCCAACGGTCCCCTGGCGGGTGTACTGATTACCCCCGCTAATTATGCCTTTATTATCTGGGGTGTTATTTACGTCGGGCTAATTGCCTATGCCTGGTATCAGGCTCGCCCCAAAAACCGAGGGCAACTGCTGATCAGACGCATTAACTACTGTTTGATTTTGGCCTGTGTTGCCCAGATAGCGTGGATTTATCTATTTACCCTGCAGCTTTACTGGCTCTCGGTGGTCGCCATGGCCGTTATTTTATTTGCCCTGATTGCGGCGTACAGCGAGCTAGAAGAGGGCCAACACCATCCCAACAAACGCCGCAGACTTTGGGTAAACAGTCCGATTAGTATCTATCTAGCCTGGATTGCGGTGGCAACAGTGGTCAATATCGCATCGGCTATCTATGCCTCTGGCATACAGGATCTGGGCCTGTCGGGGGCTGTTTGGACAGCCATTATGACGGTGGTTGCTAATGGTGTTGCCGCATTAGCCATTGTGCAACGGCGAGACCTGCCCTTTGCCCTGGTATTTATCTGGGCAGATCTGGCCATTGCCCAACGGCATCAATCTAATCCGACCATTTGGGTGCCCGCTCTGGCGATGGCTGTCGCCCTAGTCGGACTGCTCGTATCTCGCCGCTATCCCAGAAACAGCTGGTAGGCCGGATTATCATTTTCCTCCCAGTAGCGATAGCCCAGGGTTTCTAAAAAGGCCTGCCATTCAGTCATTTCCTCAGGGGGGACCTGCATACCGATGACGATGCGGCCATAGTCAGAGCCGTTGTTGCGGTAGTGAAATAGGCTAATGTTCCAGTTGGGGCTCATAGAGCTGACAAACTTCATCAGGGCACCGGGCCGTTCCGGAAATTCAAATCGGTAGAGACGTTCGTTTTTAGCGAGTGCCGAGTGTCCACCCACCATATGACGCAGGTGCATTTTGGTGAGTTCGTCATCGGTGAGGTCAAGGGTCTTAAAGCCGTTGGCTTCAAACCGCTCTTTCATCGCAATAGCGTCTTTGCGATCGCAAATTTCTAAACCTACAAAAATATGAGCCTCGGCCTGATCCGCAATGCGATAGTTAAACTCGGTTAGGTTACGCTTACCAATTTGCTCACAGAATCGATTTAGACTGCCTGTCTGTTCTGGAATGGTGACCGCAAAAATGGCCTCTCGCTGTTCACCTAGCTCGGCGCGTTCTGCCACAAACCGTAGTCGATCAAAGTTCATATTGGCACCACAGGCGACCGCCACCAATGTTTCCCCCTGAATACCCGTTTGCTTGACATAGGCTTTTGCACCGGCAATGGCCAAAGCCCCAGCCGGTTCTACAATAGAGCGCGTGTCTTCAAATACATCCTTAATTGCGGCGCAGGTGTCATCGGTCCCCACCCGAATAATGTCATCTACGTATTGCTGACACAGCCAAAAGGTTTCTTCACCGACTTGACTCACCGCCACGCCATCCGCAAACAGCCCTACCTGGGGGAGCTTTACCCGCTGCCCTAGCTTCAGAGACTGATACATGGCATCTGCATCGACAGGTTCTACCCCAATTATTTTGATCTCCGGTCGCAGTCGCTTGACATAAGCCGCAATGCCAGAAATTAGCCCCCCGCCACCAATGGCGACAAAAATGGCATGGATCGGCTGCTGATACTGACGCAAAATCTCCATACCAATGGTGCCCTGACCCGCAATCACATCCGGGTCATCAAACGGATGGACAAAGGTCATCTCTTTTTCTGCTTCTAGCTGACGCGCATAGACATGGGCCTCATCAAAGGTTTCGCCATGTAGCACCACTTCACCACCACGCGCCCTGACAGCATTTATTTTTACCTCCGGTGTGGTTTCGGGCATAACAATAATGGCACGGGTACACAGCCGCCTTGCCCCGAGAGCGACTCCCTGGGCGTGGTTACCAGCAGAGGCCGCAATTACACCCCGCGCTAGCTTGTCAGGTGGGAGCTGGGCCATCTTGTTATAAGCCCCCCGCAGCTTAAAAGAAAATACGGACTGCATATCTTCGCGCTTTAACAGCAGCTGATTATCCAGACGCTTAGACAAATTTGGAGCAATTTCTAGAGCCGTTTCTTGAGCAACGTCGTAGACACGGGCAGTTAGAATACGTTTGAGATAGTCAGCGTGCATTAGTCGAGAATATAAGTATGGGGATCAAGGGATGTGCCAACAAGCCCTACAGAAAAATATACAGCCCGCGCGGGTTGAGTTTTGTCCACCCCTTATACGAAATCTCTTTTTAAGGCTGTGTAGATAGCCATGGGTCTTGTTATAAAGCAGGGTGTGTCTTTTTTCTCATGTTGTTGAAGAGTGATCTAGTAGCGCTGACATATTCTAAGCGGTATAACTATGTGGAATGGAACCTGGGAAATTAAGCGCACCAGACCCGTTGATCTTACCTATGGGCGAGCATTGCCAGCATTTATTCACAACGGTAGCTATTATCTCTCAACGGTTGATGTTTATGCAGATGGTGCAATAGATTGTTGGGGATTTGTTGATCGTGCACTGTTGGATGGCAAACTCTCAAAGGGATGGATTGCCACTCAACCTCCGCTGGGTGCTGTCATTGGTATCTATAGTTTAGGCCGTGTTTCTGTCGCCGCTGCCCAATGGTGCATCACCTGCCAAGACCTAGCCGCCCAGGTGGACCATACGCTCCGTCAGCTAAATCCTGACGGGGTGGGGTTAATCGATATGGAAGGTAGCGCCACAGAAATCCGTGATGGCTGTCGCTATGCCAAACTGGGGGTTGCCGACAAAACTCCTTATCGACATGATGCCAGCCGGCATGAGATTGTTGGTGCGCAAGTCCCCATATTTCTAAAACAAGACAATGACTATGTACTGACTCGCTGGTTTGTTTATGCAGATCAGCAGTGTGAGCTGGGCTACGGTACGGGGTTAATGGCTGTGGATGATGTGCAAACAATGATTGCTAACGGTCAGGTGACAACATCTGTACCCGATGGGGTCTGGATAAGTGTGCCAGGGCTGGGGCGGTTTCAGACAGCTAAGGGGAGCTGGTCGATTGAGCCCGATGAGCGGGTGCGGGAAGTGCAAGATTTAGGTGCGATCGCAAGCGGCCAAAAAGGCTCAATCCAGCGCTGTATGGACGCACATCAAGCCTATGATCAAAACCCGAACAAAACCAACCGAGCCGAATTACAGCTAGCCTACGAATCGGTTCCTCAGCATCTGCGTATATATTGTGGTGATATGGATACTCGAGATTTGCTAATCCGACAAATTCTTTATGGAGAAAATCCAGAAGACTATTAGGGGTTGAACGGACGACAAAACTGAGACTGACGCCGCTGATTTTTCTTAGCTAGACTCTCCTGGTCGAGAGCGAGATAGTTTTTTAGCAAACTACAGCTTGAGCGCATCAGCGTATCAACGTCTAAACTCCAAGAATAAAGTCTACCGTCAGCGCCTAGAGATAGCAATGTATTGTTATCGGTATCAAAATCTAGCAAAATAGTTGAACCACTGCGGTGAAGAGCCAGGGTTGAAACTGTTTGGTCAGTCGGAGTATACCAAAAGTGAATATTCCCTTCTGTTGATGCTATAACAATTAACTCGTCAGTTTCACCGTAAACAAGAGCCGTTAGCTGTCCAAGAAAGGCAGTCGTATTTAGACGTCGACCGCTACGGGTACTCCACACTGTGACGGTACCATTAACATCGGCAGCAGCCATGTGATTACCGTTGGGGCTAAATTGAATAGCAGAGATGGGATACTGGTGGTGTTTGAAGCTTCTAAGCTTATGCCCTTGTCTATTCCATAGATCAATGAAGCCGTTTTTATTGCCCGTGGCGAATACTTTGCCGCTGGGGCTGTAGCTCATGCTGGAAATAGAGCGGTTGTTATTTCCAAACTCGTAGGTGAGGTTCCCACTGCTGTCCCATAGTTTAAGGCCCCCCTGCTGGTCTGCTGAGACCAGTGAGTCATCTTTTGGGTTAAAGCTGATACTAGAGACAGACGCAGTATGGCCTTCAAGTTCTCTAATTAGTTCACCGTTACTGCGCCACAGCTTTACTGCTCCAGTATCGCTAGCGGAGGCCAGAAAATCTCCTCTAAAACTGTAGCTAAGGTCAGAAATAGCTCCAGTATGGGCTTGAATCAGACTACTTGAGTTTCCACCGTCATCCCAAAACTTGAGTTTGCCATCGCCATAACCCACAACAAACGTATCATTACTAGTCGCCGATGCAATCCCTGTTGCCTGTCTTTCGGTACGACTAATCACGGCTCTATCTTGTCCTCTAAACTCCCATAGGCTAACCCGTTCATCAGCACTAGCCGAAACAAATACTTGTTCAGTCGGGCTAAAGCTCACACTAAAAAAGGTTGCTTGAGAATCACTGGAGCGATAGCTATCAATCAGTTCTCCATCTATGCTCCAAAGTTTTAGAGTTTTATCACTGCTGGCAGATACTAGATACTCACCATCTGGGCTAAAGCCCACATCCCAAACTTTATTTTGGTGCTGCTCCAAAGTCTCAACAAGCGTCCCTGCCGTTGTCCAAAGTCGGATGGTTCCACCAGTACTTGCAGATGCCACTAGCTGGTCATCTGGGCTAAATGTCGCTTGATTTACTGAAGTATCATGGGCCGCTATGACCCCTAAATCTTGGCCATCTGAAGCCCATAGACGAATTGTTTTATCACTACTGGCTGAGACAATTAGCTGGCCGTCGTGGCTAAAATTAACGCTGTTTACCCATGAGGTATGTCCTTGCATGATGAGTAGCTCACGACCATTGCTAACACTCCAGAGTCGGATGGTTCGATCGGCACTGGCTGATGCAAGGGTCTGACCATCTGGACTAAACGCAACATCATTGACATTGTTGGTATGGCCTACCAATGTTTTTAATAATGTGCCATTTAAGTTCCAGATCTTGACTGTGTGGTCATCGCTCGCTGATGCTAGTAATTTATTGTCAGGGCTAAACGCAATACTGCGAATTCCCTCTGTGTGAGCTGCCGCTAGGCTAATGAGCAAACGACCATCTTTTTGGCGAATGTTAATAGTGCCATCATCTCCAGCCGACGCAATCATTGTGCCGTCATCGCTATAGACCACATCAAGAACAGACCTGGAGTGGCCACCAAAACGATTGGTCTCTCGAATCTCACTCAAAGATTTTTGCAGCTCGACCGCTATGCGAGATTTAAGCATGGGTTTATCCAATTCTTCGTTTTGGAACAGTCCGGCCGCTTCTACTGAATTAAGTAATGGCTCAATGAGCTGCCCTTTATCTGACTCATGAAGGGTTTTGGAAATTTCTAGAAGTCTGATGATTGAGTTTTCTTTGGTGAGACGAGTTAATGAGCGTGTCTCTACTAAAAGGGCGGCTAAAACAATACTAATTAAAGCAGATACAATGCCAACGCCCTGCAAGACTCGAAAATGCCTGCTCTCAATTCGGGCTCTTTCTTTTTTCTCCTTGGCTAAATCTGTCAGCAGCTTTTCTATTTTGAGTGACTGTTTTTGTTCTCGCATAAAGCTAGCGAGATAGTCATGCACTAGCTGGTAGCGTTCTTGGGGCAGTTCAGGGACTTCTACAACCAACCCTGACTTGATTAAAATTTTGAGAATAAGGCTGACTGTTTTTCGATTGATTGATTTTTGTTCGCCATAATTTTGTAAGTCATCTACTAAGTCAGATTCAGTTCTTAAAGGGCGGATGCCTTTCTCAGCGGTCAACAAATATAGAGTTAGCTCAGCTATCTGCTGGTTTTCTTCAGGACCACACTCACATAAAACATCGTTTAGGTATTTCTGCACTAGCAGCTCTTTGGTGGGCAGTGTGGGATCACCCCAATTGTGGTATTCCTTTTTTGTGGTTATGTTTTCTGTCTGCAGCTGTGCCCCTACAATTTGTAGCTCAATGGGACGCACTTCTCCTGCCCCTGCTGCTAAGTCTTTGACCACTTGCTCTATGAGCTCGTCCTCAGGGTTGTAAGGCGTAGGATAGGTCAGGTCTTTGAAGACAGCTTGAGTCTCTTCTAAGCTAAAATTACCGACGTAGTAGAGCCATTTTTTATCAAGAATGTTGTTGTCAATAATATCTAACTTGGTGATGCGATCGCACTCTAATAAATAATGAATATAATCTTCTCGCAGTGACAGCAGCACCTTGATATAGGGCATCATCAAGCAAGCCCGTAAAAAATCATAAAACGGACGCCGATCGGCCGTTTTCTCAAATTCAAAAAAGAACTCTTCAAACTGGTCAAAAACTAACACCAGTACCTGATGCTGCTGAGCGTGATGTTTGAGTCGACGCAGCACTTTATCAGGTGGTGCTGAGCCTGTTGCTGAGGATTTTACGATATCTGTTGAGTCCGCTGGAATGTCACTAAAAATGCCAGAACTGTAGGTAGAGCCTCTAGAGTCAATTGCCGTCAGGGTTTGGACTAAGTCTTCTACCCAGTTACGATATCGTCGTAGATAAACCGGTACGATCCGACGGGTTTCTATTCGTTCTTGCTCTAATGCTGGCACTAACCCTGCTTCAATTAGAGAACTTTTACCCACACCCGAAGGACCATAAACGATAGTCAGCACATACTCATCTTGAGACAGCCGTTTCACCAGCTTTTTGACATCTTGTTTACGGCCAGAGGCAACAATGATATCTCTAAAGATCTCTTCAGAGGGTAACGCTGGATTCGCAATCTGTTGTTTGGGCTGTAGTCGTCCAGCTCCCACAAATGCACGATAGTTAAATCGGCTCTCAATGGCATCTTTCTGACGACGAGTTTCAAAAGCGGGTAGGTATAGCCCTTGCTGAAAATACCCCTTTTGTAGTTGCCCCAGCACTAGACTGTAAAGCTGAGGATCATAATCAGGATGGGCGATACTCCGAGCTTTTTCCAGAGTGGCAACGGCTGCATTAATTTCCTGTTGCTGGAACTGAGCTTTGCCTAACGAAAACAGATACCAGCTGCGATGAAAGCTGTTGACCCAGCTATAGAAATCGATATCTTGCTTATCTTTGGGTAGAGTATCTGCAGCTTGAATCAAGTTTAGTGCAGATTCTGCATAGCGCTGCGCCGTAGACCAGTCTTCTCTAGATAAGGCAACTTCAGCCAGAAACCCTTTAGCACGCGCTACCCGAAACGGGTTTTGTTGCTGCTGATGTAGTGTTTTAGCTTTGGTAGCCACTATTTCTAGCTCTGACCACTGCTCTAACCGATGTACAGACTCTGCTAAATAGTTAATATACTTAGCGGCTAAATCTAAGCGCTGAACAGACTCACAAGTATCGACCGCTGCCGCAAAGTAGCTGCAGGCATTGGTCAAAGCAGACTCAACTTGAGGACGATGACGTTCAGCATAGGTGCGCCACCATATTCCCAAATAAAACTGAATGTGGCCTATTTTCTCTTGCCACTGAGGGTCAGTATCTTTGTCAGCAGTGAGCGTTTGCCATTGCTTTAGGCTTGATTCATACTGTTCTCGAGCAGTATCACTGTTGTTATTCGTAATCCGTCCGCGCACAAAGGCTAAGTCGGCGATCTGATGTGGAGAAAGCTGAATGCTGCGAGCGGCTAACGCATCTAGGCTCTTTTCTAGTTCTTGGTAGTTTGCTGAAGCCGTTGTGAGACCTAGATCGTGGGTTGAGAGAAAGCGGTGCTCTTGGGAGCATGTCACCCGTTGCCATATGCTTTGAATAAAACTATCAATAAAGTCTAGAAAAAACGATGAGGGCGTCTCAAACGTAATCAGATTCGCCCAGGTATAAAAGTCTGGTGCTGTGCGAATAATATGTTTTAAGTCGCTGTCAGTTAGCCATAACACTAGAGGAAATGAGAACTCACGAAACTCTTCACGAATCTGATTGGTGGCTGTAAGCAACTGCTCAGAATTGTTTACCTCATTGAGGCCGTACACCATCAAAGCATCAGGATTAGCGCTGCTAATATAGGCATTTACGGTTGTAAAAAGAGTGGTCGCCGTTGGCGAAAGGGTGATTTCATCAAATGGAATAGGGCACTGCTGCCGCAACTGATTCACAAGTTCCTGTCGATGCTGGGTGGAGTTACATATCGCTAAAATTAGCGCAAACTCACCTTGAGAAAATCGCAGCAGACGACAAAATTCTGCCAAAGATTCTTGTTTATGGGGCAGTGGCACCTCAGACATCGCCTTTGAGTTCCTTAGCCTCTAGCAAAACCGGGTTAAGCGCAAACCAGGTTTGACCAGCATCTCGATACTCAAACACAAACAAGCTACGTAAGAGAGACTGATATTCTCCTTCCCCCCTTACAGTTTTGGTACGATTAACTTCCCGAAGCAGGTCCCACTCCTCAATATCGATAGCTTTAGTCAAATCACTCAGGCGTAAGCTCACTACTCGGTTGAGCAATTGGTCTGTAAAAGGCGGATCTGCCTTTTTAAGGCAGTAATTGATCAGCACCAGCAAATTACGCACATGACCGCCGCTGGCTATACACAGATGATCTAAGGTTTCTAAGGAGTCAAATAGCTCTCCCACCCTGGCCAGCCGCTCCTGCGCTGTTAGCTCTGGAAATGCACGGGCCAGTAACATCTGCCGTAGAGCGCTAACGCCTGCTTCACAGGGGCTGCCATCTCGGTTTTGAGTGCGCACCATGGGCAATACTTGAGGCGCGCTGCCAAACCGATTGGTCAGGTTTTCTTGCTCATTGGAAAAAGACAAAACCAGCGGTACGGTGTAAACCACATGGCAGCGTAGCTTTTTGAGCTGATCGCCACGATCCACAAATAAATACTCTGGCTGACGACGCCCCTGGAACCGTTGCTTGTTGTCAATGCGATCCAGATTGTCCACAATCACCACTAACCCAGCCTTACCTTGGTCTCTCAGCTGCTGGTTAGCGGCATCAATTAGCTCGCTGTTGATGGCTTCTAGGATAGAGTTGACCCTGGGTTCTAGATGCTGACGCAGTAGCGATCGCACATCCTTACTGTCCTTAGCCTTGGTGGTGAGCTCACCAATACCAAACGCCAAAGAGTAACTGCCCTCCTCAGCACTGAGTCCGACTGTCTCGCCTGCCTTAAAGCCAGCGACCTCAGGAATATTGACTTTTAGTCCCGTCACTTCTGAGTTAAGTAAATCGGCAGTGCTCTTGAGCAATTTTTGAAACTTATTCGGCTGTAGACGCAATCGGGCGGTTTCCAGGCTTTTGCTCACCTGCTTAGCAATCGCTAACAGGATATCGCTGATATCGACATCCCCCATATCCAGGTCGTCGGTGGACTCAAAATAGACCACATGGTAGCCATCATTCTCCAGTTCCTGTCGTAGGCGAGATAGCTCAGTGGACTTGCCACAGCCAATGTGACCGGTAAACAGCTGACAGGTGGGCTCCTGGTCGGAAAAGGTAATGGTGCGCTTGAGCTCCCTCACCAGGTCGCTACCCCGCACTTCAGAAAAGTCGATGTAATACTTGCCATCGTCGGGTGATGTCAGATTGAGCGTTTTGCTTGGGTTACATGCTCGAAAAAAACGACCCAGGTTTAATCCCATGGTTTGTCCTATTGACTCTGACTAACATCACCATGCATAAGACTATGGCCTATTTTTTCAAGACCTCCCATGGACTGTTGAGAAATTTAAAGGCTTGGTGAACGTTAACCAGGTATCAGTAACTAATAAATGAGGCTGTGACTTATGTTTTACCGTAGCAACCTGCGGGGCTTAGATAATTGATTGAGGGTGCGATCGCACCCTCAATCAATTATCCAGACCCATTCCATCACTGTTGCGAGCAGGATAGGATCAGCACCATGCCATTCCAAACAGTCTAAATGAAGCCAGCCGACCAGCTATCTAACACAATCAACGGGCAGCTCAACTCGTTGCGAAAGCTAAAACGAGACCTGGCCTATGATGCCTATGACCTGTGGCGCGTACTAACCCAGCGACAGGAACTCGAAAAAGTCATCAACCAAAAAGAAATCCGCTTTACTGGATTGCGACGTAGCGGCAACCACGCAGTCCTGCATTGGATTCGCGCCCAGATACCCAACGCCAAGTTTCTCAATAATGTCTCAGTAGACACCAGTCCGTTTCGACATTACCATCTGCATTTTCCCAACAAAGGATTCCACGATGAAGCCTGGGGTAAATTTCAGCCCAAAGACTGCTTTATCTATAGCTACGAAGACTATAGCCTAGCTGCGATCGCAAGCTCACGTACCGAAACAAGACACAACCTCTACGTGGGTAAAACCCAAGCCAGATATGACGTTTTAGTACTTAGAGATCCTTTTAATCTTTTAGCCAGTCGTCTAAAAAAAGGATACTTAGATGTAAAAACTGATGATTTCTCTCTGGTGGATATGTGGATTGAACATGCCAAAGAATATCTTGGAGAAACAAACTATCTGACAAATCAAAAAGTAGTCATCAACTACAATCGCTGGTTTTCAGAGGCCGACTATCGTCAAGAGATTGCCGCTGCCCTGGACCTTGATTTCTCTGATGCCGGTCTAGACTATGTCAGCAGCTACGGTGGCGGTAGTTCATTTGATGAGCAGGGTATGAGCGGCAATGCCCAAACCATGAATGTGACCAGTCGCTGGCAGACGTTTGCAGAGGATGAGCGTTTTCTAGCGCTTATTAGAAATGAAGAACTGCTCCACTATGCCGACAAAATTTTTGGTGTCATGTCTGGCACTGAACTAATTCGTAAAGTCTCTGTGAATAAATCAATATAGCTAGATACGTTGGCTTTTCCTCTGGATGGGCAACTTAGAAGCTGCGCCGAGGTATTTTACAACACGCCTATTATTATCTTGTTAGACAACGGTAGCTTTATGGAACAGGCTTAGGCCAAAACCGAAGGTGCAACCACCTCGATAGTTAAGCCGATCAGTCCATCTAAGGTGGTAGATGTGGCAAAACATGAGTTGGTGAACTAAAAAATCTTGTTTCTCTATTAATTACTGTAGCTTTTGGGATACCTTCTTTGTTCGGAATAAGGATGTGCTCGAATAAATTAACAATGCGGCCCAAATGCAGCTAAAACTTACCAAATGAGTTTGCGTAAAGGGTTCCTGATATAGAAATACCCCTAGCATTAGCTGAATTGATGGAGCAAGGTACTGACAAAAGCCTAACGTGGCTAGCGATAGCCGTTTTGCTGCATTGTTGAACCAAAGCAGCGGCATTGATGTCGCTACTCCAGCACCGATAAACAACAACGTTAGTCCAGGACCGTTGCCAAAACTGCCGGTACCCGTAGCACTCCAGTAAAAAATCATTAACAGTGCGACAGGCGTCATTAGCGCTGTTTCTACAGCTAGCCCCACCATTGGTGAGACTGCCACAATCTTACGCAATAATCCATACAGCGCAAAGGTGCCTGCTAACGCCAAGGCAATCCATGGAACTGCACCAAACTGCCAGATAAAATAGGTCACCCCAATAGCTGCTAGTGCCACAGCTATTTGTTGCCCTCGATAAAGTCTCTCTCGTAATACAACAAACCCCAGCATCACCGACACTAACGGATTGATGAAATATCCCAGACTGGTCTCTACTACCCGATCCGTATTCACACCGTAAATATAGAGCCCCCAGTTAACACTCAGTAACAAGGCTGTTGCCAATAGCCCAAATACCTGGCGGCGGGGCAGCTTACGTAACTCTGACAATCGTTGCTGCAGAGTCAAGATTATGCCTAAAAATACAAGCGACCACAGCATGCGATGACTCAGTACCTCAAGTGGCGAAGCTGAGCTAAAAAACTTCCAGTAAATGGGGAGTAGTCCCCAAGAACCATAGGCAAGAATGGCATAGAGCGGACCAGTTTTTGTATTCACAGATTGAACCTGGTAGACGATGCAACTTGCGCCTGAGTAAACAGCGTTCAAAAGCGCACCTAACACTAGCAGTTAGCTATTTTGACCACCATCGACACCATTGATAGGGTTCTACAAATAATTAAAAAGATGTAAACTTTTACAAAGTATCACTCTTAAGAGGTATTCCTATGGCCACTGGATTTGGCAAAGCTAAACCTAAACCCAAGGTGTCTGAGCGCACCAAACGCCGTCAGGAAGCCTCTAGCGAAATGGATAAGCGGCGGGCCTCAGGCGATCCTGAATTTGAGGTGCACATCCGCATTAAGGATAAAAAGCAGTGGTATCCGGTAGGGGTGATTGCTGTAAAGCGTTCATCTGATATTTCCCGAGCCATCTTTGCAAGCGAAGAAGACCTGCTACAGGGGGCATTTCGGATTTACCCTATTCTGCGAAAGAATAAGACTAATCTGGAGTACGGCTATCGGGTAAAAGAGTTTAAGGATGAGCCGATTACCGTAGCAGTGCCACCGAAGCCCGGTGTTGCAGGTGGCGTGCAGGCCATTGCTAATGGGTTAAAAAATAGTGTCTCGGGTCTATTTAAGCGATAGCCAATTGGACGAAACGCAAAGCCAGATACAGTCTGTTATTCCCCGGAGGATAGGCAATGCCTGCCCTCCGGCTTTTAATGAGGGCTGGGTATATTGCGATCGCACAACCCCCAACCTACTAAACTGCATTTCCCAGCAGCCGGTCACCGTTCTCGACTATTACACCCACCACTACCGTCACTCAGACCGCGCCACCTGGCAAACCCGCATTGCATCAGGCCAGGTCTTCCTCAACAACCAGCCCACAACGCCTGATGCTCATCTCAACCCTGGGCAATGCCTTAGCTACCATCGCCCCCCGTGGCAAGAACCCCCAGTTCCACTATATATTGCCACTATTTACGAAGATGATGTGCTGCTAGTCGTCAAGAAACCGTCAGGTTTACCCGTTTTGCCCGGTGGCAGTTTTTTACAGCACACCCTTCTATGGCAGCTTCGCCAGCGCTACCCAACGACCGCCCCCATCCATCGGCTCGGGCGAGGCACCTCGGGCATTATGCTGCTGGCCAAAACTAAAGCTGCCCGTGCTCACCTCAGCCAGCAAATGCGTCAGCGTCGCTTGGGTAAAACCTATCGTGCTCTAATTGGCCCAACGAACCTGCCTGACCATTTCATCATCACCCATCCCATTGGCAAGCTCCCCTACCCCCATCTGGGCGATATCTTTGCGGCAAATCCAGACGGTCTCAAGGCCCAGAGTAACTGTACTGTGGTTCAGCGTCGTCCTGATGCCACGCTGCTAGATGTCACTATTCTTACTGGCAGACCCCACCAGATTCGTATTCATCTAGCTACGATGGGCTATCCATTGCTGGGGGATCCGCTTTATGTGGCTGGCGGGCGACCGCATCCAGACAGCACAGCAGTTCCCAGTGACTGTGGCTACTGGCTCCATGCCCATCAACTTTCATTTATTCACCCTACAGGGGAGGCTATGACGCTCACCTGTGAGCCGCCACCACAATTGCTACCGTAGAGATAGGCAAAGGTTCGCTCTACCGCTACTATTTTTCAGGGAGTTTGTCGGTTTTGAATTTTGAGTTTACGCAGTAAAAATCTTTTTTCAGATGAGCGTTGCCACACAAACTCAAAACTAAGCATTCAATACTAAACACCCAGAACTACACCACCAATCGCGATCGCACCTTCTAAAATGACCACTTCCACCAATCACCGCGTTGAAAAAGACTCCATGGGGGAAAAGGAAATTCCCTCGGCAGCCTACTACGGTATTCAAACTCTGCGGGCGGTGGAGAATTTTTCTATCAGTGGTCTAAAGCCGCTACCCACCTATGTAGATGCCTGTTTGCTGATTAAAAAAGCAGCTGCGATCGCAAATGGTGAGCTGGGCTGTATCCCCACAGAGCTATCCCAGGTGATCGTCACTGCTGCAGATGAAATTCTAAAGGGGGCGTTGCGCGACCAGTTTATTGTGGATGTGTATCAGGCTGGGGCGGGTACATCGCACCACATGAATATCAATGAGGTGCTGGCAAATCGGGCGCTGGAGTTACTAGGAGATAAAAAGGGCAACTACAAGCGCGTCAGCCCTAACGATCATGTGAACTATGGGCAGTCGACCAATGATGTCATTCCCACAGCAATTCGGATTGGTGGATTGCTGGCGCTAGAGCATACGCTATATCCAAGTCTGGAGGGTGCGATCGCAACGCTCCAAGCCAAAGCCAGCGAATTCCAGGATATTGTCCGCTCAGGCCGCACCCACATGCAGGACGCTGTTCCTATCCGTCTTGGTGAAAGCTTCCGTGCCTGGCAAGTCATTCTGACCGATCATCTGCGGCGTCTGCGCACAGCGGCTCAAGATCTCTGCGTGCTGGGCCTCGGCGGTAGCGCCACTGGCACTGGCCTTAATACCCATCCCCAATATCGCTATCGCGTTGCTGAGCTGTTAGCAAGCTTTACGGGGCAGCCCCTCACCAGTGCACCGCACCTGATGGCCGCTATGCAAAGCATGGCTCCCTTTGTTGCTGTCTCTAGTGCCCTACGCAATCTCGCTCAAGACCTGGTTAAAATTTCCCACGATTTGCGCTTACTCGATTCCGGCCCTAAAACCGGCCTTAAAGAAATTCAGCTGCCGCCAGTGCAGCCAGGTTCATCCATTATGCCGGGCAAATATAACCCCGTAATGGCCGAAATGACCTCTATGGTGTGCTTTCAAGTCATGGGCTACGATCAGGCCATCGCCTGCGCTGCCCAGGCTGGTCAGCTAGAACTAAACGTGATGATGCCGTTGATTGCCTACGATCTAATCCACAGTATCGAAATCCTGGGCAATACCATCAGCGCCCTTGATAAACGCTGTCTAGCTGGCATCACCGCCCGTCCTGAGCGCTGCCACGACTTTGCCGAAGGGAGTTTGGCCCTGGTAACAGCCCTCAACACCCACATTGGCTATCTCAATGCTGCCGCCATTGCTAAAGAATCCTTAGAAACTGGCAAACCCTTACGTCAGCTTGTGTTAGAAAAAAAACTAATGCCCGAAGATAAACTAAATGAAGTGCTTGATTTGGAGAAAATGAGCAAAATCCCCGAATAATCCCCTCCCAGGAGGGGATAGGTTATCGGTTTGAGCATTGCCTAAAAACTCAAAATCTAACACTCAAAACTTTTCCCATCTCTCTGTAAAACCATAACGACCACCGTTTATGACCTCATACCAAGCTCCAACCAATCCTTACGAAATCGAATCTGAAGCCTGGTGGGTACAGCAGTGGGTGGACCTGCTCAACTCTTACCGTTTCAAAAAGCGCTTAGAGCGCGGTCGCCGCTATGCCCGTGAAGGCCACATTCTACGATTAGATTTCACTGAGTCTAAGGTGCACGCTTCGGTACAAGGTACGGCAGATGAACCTTACAAGCTGTCCATCTGGATTGATCGCTTTGCCGATGAAGACTGGGATTTTGTCGTGGATACCCTATCGCAAAAAGCGATCTACTCAGCACAGCTACTGGCTGGTGAAATGCCTGCTGATATTGAGAGCGTGTTCACAGCTAATGGCCTCAGTCTGTTTCCCTTTACCCTGGCGGACGTACATTCAAAATGTAACTGTCCTGACCCTAAAAATCCTTGTAAGCATATTGCTGCGGTTTACTATCAGCTAGTAGATGCATTTCGAGAAGAACCATTTGTTCTTTTTCAGCTGCGTGGTCGCACTAAGGAACAGATTATTGACGCCATCCGTGAAAAACGAAAACAACAGGTAGATGAAAATCCTGTAGAAGCCCTTACTGAAGATACTGAAGAAGTTGTTGTTGCACCAGAATCTAAATCTCAAACCCTAGATTTAGAAAACTTTTGGCAGTATGACGATGCCCTAGATTCATCACTAGTGGTGATTACACCAGCAGACCAAACGGTATTGGATTTGTTAGGGCCAATGCCTCTACCCGCCAGCGATGCTCAAATTCTCAGTGGGCATTTCACCAGCCTCTATCAAAGCGTTGCTCAACAAGCCATGATGTCTGCACTAAGTTGATTTTAAGTTACCTATAGCATTCCTACTTGATTGGTGAGAATGTTCCATACATGTGCATTTTGGGAAAATCAAAGAGCTCCAGTGCGCAGAATTTCTCAAATAGTGCCTTGAGCCCTGTAAATGAAGGGTTCAATCCAGCCATGCGTCTGACC
>JBCDIX010000014.1:0-106581 GCA_038748405.1 Cyanobacteria bacterium P01_H01_bin.21
GTGCGATCGCAACGCATGATTTTATCTGCCATTGAACGATATTTTCCTGCCTCCGGCATTGTGGCAGAAGAAGTCGGTCAAGATAAACCATCCCAGGATGGTACGTGGTTTTTGGTCGACCCCCTAGATGGTACCGCTAACTTTAAGGCGGGCATTCCTCTGTGGGCCATTTCTATTGGCCTGGTGAAGCATGGTGTTGTAGACAGCGGCATTATCTCATTACCGTTTACTGGTGAAACCTTTTGCAGCACCGATGGGGTGCCGATCACACAGCCGCTAAAAACCGTATCAGCCGCTCAGTTTTACGGCATCGACAGTACGTTTGAAAACGTTCCCTTAGAGGGGCTAACCCTCAAGCGACGTCAGTTAGGGGCGGCGGTACCCACCCTGATGTGGTGCTGTGACTCTCGACATCGCCCCCGTCCACGACTCGACTTTGCCTTGATGGGGAAGGGATCTTTTTGGGATGTGTGTGGTGCGATCGCATTTCTCAAACAAAAAGGAGGCGCACTGATTGATGTAACGGGGCAAGACTTTACCGAATGCCCAGATGTGTTTCAAGCCCTAGGCGGACTCAAAGCTCTGCGCACTTACAACTTTCGATATGTCGCCAGTGCCAGTAAACAAGTTGCTCAAGAGATATATCAGCGTTATTTAGTTGTCCCTGAAAAACGTTAAATCTAACTCTAGTCTAGGCGTAAAGTGCAACAGATTTTTCTCGTTTAAGTTTATGCCCGCCAAAAAGAGACCAACCCCTATGGGAAAAGTCCGCTAAAATAGGCTTGCTGATAATTCAAATAGTTAAGAATCTTTGACATCCAAACAAAAGTCTGTATGGAAACGCTCTAAAACATGTCATGTATTTAGCTGCTGAAAAAAGCTTGATTGCCCGTGATACAGCCATTCCTGGGTTAGAGATGGTTCTCAATCCTGACCGTCTACGCTCATCTCTACAACAGCTGTTGCCTGACACATCGTTAGACAATTTGTGCCCAACTTATCTGCGTTATAAGTTAGGCACAAATTGTCTAGTGGCTTACCGACTAAAGCTAAAAAACCAGCGGCTAACGTTTTATGTCAAAGCCTTACATCAGAAACATACGACACAAGTAAAAACATGGCAACAACGCCCTGGTCTAGTGGGTCCTCTGGGTTTGGGTCGCCAAGTTTTACCATCAATGGCAACAAAGCTCTCAGAATTTCCCAATGATGCCAAATTGCCAGGGTTAGCCTATCTCACCGGGTTAAAAGATTCTTGGCAAGACTATCGACGCCTTTTCCCCAACAGTTCTCAATCGGGTAGATTGTTACAATTGCGCTACAAAACTGAGCGACGCTATGTCGCCCAATGGGTTGAGGACGGACAGCCCCAGGCTTTAGTAAAAGCCTATGCTGCAAGAGGCTTTAAAACTGCTAGCAGGAATATTCGCAGTCTCCATTCCTGTGATGGATTGAAATTAGCTCGGCCCTTAGCTCAATTTCGAGAGCATGGTCTGATTAGCTACGAGTGGTTACCGGGAAAGGACCTGGCATTACTGTTGACTGAGTCGGATAATCATCGTTCTGAGCTGGAGGCAGTGGGCAATGCCCTGGCCAAGTTACATCAGCAGAGCCTACCGAAGCAAGACACCGATCCTAATTTGGTTCACATCAGAGCCGTGTTGGACTTAGTCAATTGGTTGAGCTTTGTATGGCCAGATGTAAAAGATTTAGCTCATCAGATCGGCGACCGTTTGGTTCAACACTTACACCAAATGCCTCGGTTATATCAAGCAATTCATGGTGATTTTTACGCCGATCAGGTAGTGATAATGAGCGATGCGATCGCAATTCTCGATCTGGATCGGGCTACCCAGGGAGATCCTATGGTTGATTTGGGTAACTTTCAAGCTCATCTAGAGCGTCAGTGTCTTCAAGGAGCGCTATCCTATGCCCAGATAGAACACATTCAATCACATTTACTCACGGGCTATCACACGGCCTCTGAGTCTAATGTTGGTCCTGATTCTGACACTCGACTTTCTCTGTACACAGCCCTAGGACTTTTCTTTTTATCTCCTGCGCCCTTTCGCTATCGCGACCCGCGCTGGCCAGAGTTAACCGTGCAACTTTTAGAACGCGTGCTTCAGCTGTTAGAACAGATACCTGCCCACTCTCGGCTAGCATAGTCGGGTGAAGCAATAGCTGCTCGCTTATACGTAGGTGGAGTCTGTGTTGGTTTAACTAATCGAAATTAGGATATGACTGCAAAAGAAATTAGCAAGGTTCTTAAAGATCTCGCTGATCCTGCCATAGCAGAACACTCACAGCGTTTTTTTAAGACAGGCAAAGGTGACTATGGAGAAGGCGATCAGTTTCTTGGCATTCGTGTTCCTATCCTTAGAGAGCAGGTCAAACATTATCAGTTAATGCCACTGTCAGAAATCCAAAAGCTGTTAACGTCCCCTTTCCATGAAGAACGCTTATTTGCGCTGTTACTTTTGGTGCGAAAGTTTAGCAAAGGTGGTGAGGAAGAGAAAACAACGATTTATCAGCTATATCTAGATAATACTGAGTACATCAACAACTGGGACTTAGTGGATAGCTCAGCCTATCAAATTGTAGGTGCTTACCTGGAAACACGAGATCGGCAAATTCTATATCAGTTAGCGCAGTCTCAGAACCTCTGGGAAAGACGAATTGCCATTATGGCGACATTTCAGTTTATTCGTAATCAGCAGTTTGATGATACGCTTCAGCTATCGGAGCTATTGCTAAACGATACAGAAGACTTAATCCGTAAAGCTGTGGGCTGGATGCTGCGAGAAGTTGGCAAACAAGATGTGGTAGTTGAAAAAGCTTTTTTGAAAATCCATTACAAAAAAATGCCTCGTACGATGCTGCGCTATGCCATCGAGAAATTTACAAAACAAGAGCGTCAACAGTATTTAGCAGGTACGGTGTGAGTGTGTTGGCGACGCTTAGGCAGATCAAAACCTGAAGTGTGTACGAATAGCACCGACATAGATGGGAGAATTTGTCTGATTATGTTCTGGGTTGGTGACCACAAAAATGCCTGGCGTTATACTGATATTTCTATTGAGCTGCCATCGGTAGAAAAGTTCTAAATGCAGTGATGTATCGGGATCGGTCATATTGTCTAAGTCATTGCTGGTTACCCTGGGGGGCTGTCCGATAAAAAAGCCTCCTAAGTTGCCGTCTCCTCCTAAATCGGAAAAAGCCAGCATAGCGGACCAATTTAAAACACTGGCTGTTGGATTGTCTGGTAAATCTTCCGCCGTGGCTTGCATAAACCCAACCCTGCCGCCCAAAGTTGCTCCAGGACCTAGATCTAGTGAGGCTTCTAGTCCTAAAGAGTTAGCCCTGATCGCATCTGCACGATCATCAAAGGGATCATTTGCCAGGGCACTGCCCGTGCCAGTATCAAACTGGTTAAACGAGTGAACATAGGATAACCCCAGGGTTAATGGGTCCACCGGTTGAGCCGTAATCTGCGCAACTACCCCATATCGATTGCCAAATCCACGATTAGCATCACTGGTGTCACGAGCCGCATATCCAATCGATAGATTAAGTGCATTGTTGAGGTCGTAGGAAAGTCCAACACCGGTTCCGCTCCCCTGACTGAGAACTGGATTGGAAGTACCAAATTCAGACAGCGCATGGTTGCTGCTGCTGCTAAAGTACCCGTTAATGCTGGGAACGAAATCGCCCAAGCTGCCCCCCACAGGTGCCAATGTAAGTTCACCCTGCCAGCCTAGAGGTAGACGATACGTAACATCTGAAATTTCCACTTGAGTGCCATCGGCGCCATCAAAGCCAAGTTTTGCCATGTTAGTTCCTGTGACATCATCTAGCTCAGGAACATTACGGGCCTGCAGACGAATGCGGAGACGGTCCTCTCCACTAAAGCTGGTGTCAAAATTTAGACGTACACGGCTGCCAAAGGTGATATCGCTATCAATAGGGTCGCCAGTATCGGCTTGCTCATTACCTAAGGCTGTGGCTAAGGATAAAAGAACACCGCCCCGTAGCGTGGTGGTAGTTGAAAATTGATTTTCCTCGAGAGCTTGAATTGTTTGGGTGAGATCTTCTAGCCCTTCTAGATCTTGTTGTAGCATGCCCAACTCTGTAGCGAACCGTTGACTCAGCTGCTCTAGTGCTTCTAAAGCTTCGGTATTAACTTGAGCAGATTGGGAATGGGTTTGAGATTGCACCTGCTCTAAACAATTTTGTAGAAAAACAACAAACTCATAACGAGAGATTGTTGCTGTACCTGCCCCCTGTAATAACTGTGGAGCACACCCATAGGTCTCAGAGAATCTTTGTAATACAGTCACACCCCAATCATCAGGGGCTACATCAGTTAACTCATCAACAAGAATAATCTCTTCTGACAGTTTTATTTCAGTTGGGCTATGTTCAAGCTCTCCGTTGTTTGGCACGTCGGCACTGACATGAGTATCACGATCAGCAATCGATGAAGCGATGGCTTGAGAGGTAGGGCTTACATTATGAATTGAGGGACTAAACCGTCTGAATGGAGGATGACTAAATTGTGGAGAAGTCATCATCTCCTGGGCTGTAGATGGGAAAACAGGGTTAATATCTTCTGGTAGCTCTAAAACTTGTGTCGTTAGGTCTTTGCCGTCGACTTTGTGAGAGCTTGACAGTATTGCCTCTGTCTCAGCGGCATGGACGTCAGCCTTTGGCAAAAGGCTTAGCAAACAGACAATACTTGCAGATATGGTATGAAGTCTCGAATGCCAACGTAAATCGTGACATGATGCATGATTTGTTTTGTTATACGGGGTAGGCATGTCGTATAGGCATTGAATTTAAAGCAAACTGCTGGCTGCATTTAACAGTTTGCGCCGCACATAGCTGTTGTTATCTAGAGCCTTTAGCGATCATCACTGTCGTTAACTGCGCGAGGCTACGTATACCCCATAACCGACACTTACTAAGGTGTTATACCCTTTTAATTGTCTGATTGTGCAGAGTATGAAAAGATTCTCATGTCGAACTCATAGTTCTAACTGCCTTTGCTCTCTTTTTTATTGAGAGATTGTCAGAACAGTCATGGCAACCCTCTCCCACTAAAGGCAAACCTATCGCTCCATTGCCTCAATCTGTCTGACGGCTGTTAATGCCGCATAGCTTACACCAGCAGTGCCCTCCCCTGGATGTACGCAGTCCCCCACCAGCCATAGTTTAGAAACCGGTGTCCGGGTAGCAAAGCCAAAGGGACCAAATGTCGAAAGCCGCTGACCAATACCGCCCACCATACCCTGGTGCCGGGCTGTGTAGCGCTCAAAGGTACGAGGGGTGCCTGATTCTGCATGGATAATGTGCTGCGGCTCTAAGTTAAAGTATTGGTTGAGCTTTGCGATCGCACCCTGCTCATACTCAGCCTTTAGTGCCCCATAGTCATTACACTTTTGCCACGCCTGTACATCCGTAAACGAAGACGCCACAATGGTTGCCTCACCCTCAGGTGCCCGACCATCGCCGGGGTGGCTAACCGACACAAATAACGAGTTATTCTCACCGATGGGGCCGTCATAGTCATAGAGAAACTGCAGATGGGGCGGGCAATCATCAGGAATCGCCGCCTGGTCCACACCGAGATAAACCACAAAGGCTCCCGAGGAAGGAATCAGCTTATCTACCCGTCGCTGATACCCTTGGGGGGTTTGTTTCCCCAACAGCTCTGTTAGATTTTGCACAGTCACATTGGCAACCACATGATCCGCGGGCTCTAACCAGGTTTCGTCTGTTTTACGCTGGCGAACCTGCACAAACCGGGGGCGATCATTTTCTAGCTGAATCTGCTCAACGGTGTGTCCTAAAAAGACCTGACCGCCAAACTTTTTGATAGCATCAACTAGCGCATTGCTCAGGACCTGCATGCTGCCTTGCAAATGAAATAACCCCTGGGGTGCCTGGGAAACTCCCAATGCTGTGGCTGCATAGAGCAAAGCAGTTTCATCGACACCAACCTGAGAGTAGAGTTTTAGCTGCAGATCTAAAAATGTCTTGAGCCGTCGGTTTTCATAGAGACCATAGCCCTTTAGTAGCTGTCCGACTGTTGAGAATGTGTAGGGTACTGTCAGCAGCGTATCGGGTCGTAGCGAATTCCCCAGCTGCCAGACATCCCAGAGGTTGCGCGGTGGCAAAACCGGCTGTCTGGCCTGAAACCGCCAGCTGTAGTCAAACAAATTGCTGAGCTTTTGCCAAAAGGGCTCACTACCTGGAAACTGCTGCTGACGTTCGGTTTGCCAGCGTTGAGGGTCGCGCCATACGTTAATGGGTTGGGTCTCCCCCGGTAAAAAAACAGCACAGGCCGGGTCACAGTTTTCAGCGGCGGGTAGGTCAATTTCTAACTCTGAAAAAATCTGATGATGGATGCCACCCGGTTCTAACCCTGCCACCTGAGTTGCGCCCACATCAAAGGTAAAGCCCCGTCGTCGAAATGTAGAAGCACAGCCCCCCGGCACCATAGCCTGCTCAAATACAGCCACGCGATAGCCGCGTTTGGCTAGCAAAGCCGCCGCCGTCAAGCCACCGATGCCCGCCCCAATAACAGCAACCTTGGATAAATTTTGAGATGTACGGGGCAACGGGGTCATGTTTACATTTGTTAACCTAACCCTAGTGTAGCTGGCTATGCCGAGCTACATCGCTAGATTAAGCAGCCGGTGTCTATTATCGACAGCTAAAAAATGCAGCTGACCCGAAAATACGACCGACAGCCTATTGTGCTGCTTATCGTCAATGACTAAAACGGTTTGATTGTCCATAGTCACGTGCTCTGCTTTGAGGATACGCTGCCTGTCGGGTTTGGGTAGCGTTCCTTCTGAAACAGTGAGGTTGAGGGTTTTAGTCGCTTTAATCAGCAAAAAGATCGGTTCGTTGGTCTGGCACCTAATGGTTTCGGGTAGCCACAGCGCATCCCACAGCAAACAGAGAATCGTTTCTTGGCTGGTATCTGCACTTTGATAGGCTCCTAATAAATAGGAGTCGTGCAGTGTGTAAACTTCGCTAAAACGACTAAAGGACTGACATTGGCTATGCTGCCAGGGCAGTGTTCCAAGCAAAATATTTTCGCAAAGCCAGCGGGGTAGTGTGGGTTGAGTATTAACGAATACCATAGTCAAAACATACGGGCTGCAAAAACGGCATAGGTAGAGTCCCCCCAAGCGACTTCAAGACCTCTGGCATAGCGTCTATTCCGTAGCTGCACTAGGACGTTTTACAAGAAAACTCACGGTGCTGGCTCGGATTTAGACCATGTATGCAAAAAAATTCTACGAAGTGTTTGTTCATAAAATTATTCCCGTACCTGAGCTTTTACACAAGGACAGTTAAAAAATAGGAACATTCTCATACATATGATTAGTAGAATTGGCCCTGGCCGCTCGATGCCAGATTAAGCGGAGTTGTTTATAACGTCATTGGGTAGCGTTTGTGACTGATTCAACTAGCTCATCAGGCACCCGAGCACCACGTACTGTACTGGTGACCGGCGGGGCCGGGTTTATTGGCTCTAATTTTGTCCACCACTGGTGCCGGCAATATCCTGCTGATCGCGTTGTCGTCTTAGATGCCCTCACCTATGCTGGGAATCGACAAAACTTAGCAGAATTAGAGGGAACGGCTAATCTACGGTTTGTGAAAGGGAATATTTGCGATCGCACCCTAATCAAGACCTTACTAACTCAAGAAAATATAAATATGATTGCGCACCTGGCGGCAGAATCCCATGTTGATCGCTCGATTCTTGCACCAGATGCGTTTATTCATACAAATGTCGTGGGTACCTTCACGCTGCTAGATGCCTTTCGTCATCATTGGTTAACAAACCATAGGCCATCGTTCTATCGGTTTTTGCACGTCTCCACCGATGAAGTCTATGGCAGTTTAGGACCCAACGATCCGCCGTTCTTAGAAACAACACCCTACGCGCCCAATAGTCCCTATGCAGCATCCAAAGCCGGAAGCGACCATCTGGCGAGAGCCTACTTTCACACCTATGGGTTACCAGTTGTAATTACGAACTGTGCCAACAACTACGGTCCTTACCATTTTCCTGAAAAGCTAATTCCCCTGATGTGTATCAACATTTTGTTGGGAAAACCGCTGCCAGTATATGGAGACGGTCAAAATATTCGAGATTGGATCTATGTCAGCGATCATTGCGCTGCGTTAGATGTTGTGCTCCATCGGGGTCAGCCCGGTGAAATCTACAATATTGGCGGCAACAATGAAGTCAAAAATCTTGATCTAGTAGAACAACTTTGTGAGCTGCTAGATCAGCTGGCGCCAACATTACCCGTTTCTCCAGCTAGAAACTTAATTCGGTTTGTTCGCGACCGGCCCGGCCACGACCGACGCTATGCCATTGATAGTGCTAAAATCTCTACTCAATTAGGTTGGAGAGCACAAACATCTCTAGACCAGGGTCTCAGGGCTACAGCAAGGTGGTATTTAGCAAATCAAGACTGGTGGCGCCCCCTACTTTCTGAGGAATATCAGACCTATTATAAAAATGTCTACGGCTAGCCCTAGCGTTATGAGAAGGCTCATTATTTAAGCTTTTCGCAGTTCACAACAGCAGCGATCGCTGAGAGCTATAAACAAACCTCATAGTTGTTAGAGCAATCTGTGATCAGTTTATCCAAAAATCTGGAGAATCTATGAATACTGAGACTGTAAAGGAAAGATGGTTCATTTTTAAAATTTAAGTTATGTTAGACACAACCAACGCAGTTTAACCAATAGCGCTTAGTGCTTCAGATCGGTGTTGTTAGTGCGCTCTGAACATTACTCAAGGTAGTTTTTATAACAATCATCTACACTCATCCATAATTGATGTCCCATAGGGTTCTGACAATACCCATCCGATAATTCCTAGAGAATTAATAAGTGGGCGTTGCTGAGCCAAACTATGATTCCATCGATAAACCCTGGGTCAATTACACCTCTTTGCTGATCGGTTCATCCTGTAAATCAGCAACAGCCATAAATAAATTTCAGATAATAAGCTATCAGGCGGCCAATGGTCGGCTGAAGCTAGTCGGTGTTCTTTTAATCTCTAGACAGACCCACAAAAGCTGATAGTGCCTCTATAATGTGTGACCGAAACAAAAACTGACCATCCTTAAACTCTTTTGACTAAGTGACAGTTTAATATTATGTTTGTGTCAGTTCTGTTGCCCTGTACCCGCTGAATATCCGCTGGCAAACGCTGGCGAGTTCCGAGTCACACTCTCTGAATAGGTTAGGCTAGATTATTTTTACCCTGTATTAGAGCTTTCCAAAGATTAGTTTCTACATATAGAGTACGTGTTCCAGAAAATATCTAGAGCCTGTGATGCATGCTAGGGTCCACCTAAATAGAGGCAATTTAATGCAGGATATCTCTCTGTCATCTTTTTCAGTATTGTTAGGTTCTAACGACTGTTGGTAATCGTGTATTTCCAAGCTAAGTTAGCTAGATAGCAATGCACTGGAAACCGTTACTGATTTGAAGGATGTTTTAGTCTGTCCAACATGCATACACTTGCAGATGTAATCATCTCAAGGATTTACAGCCTACAGGGTTTACATTCTATAGGCAGCAGGTTGCTGATAGAGAGATTTCAGACTCTGACAAAGTTCCTACAGCCTTAGCTAACTAAGGTTTAGTCAACCAAGACTTGACCAACTAAGAACTAGCCGATGAGCAAGCGTTGTGTTGCCCGGTAGTCTTTAAAGCACTTTTCAACCCCTTAAAAGGGAGATTTTTGTAATGGATTTACCCATGTGGTGAATCGATCACCTATTGCTAGAGCGGGTTAGACATCTACATTTTATTGACAGTAGCTATGAAAGAAACTTTTTCAACTGTCTTGGCGAATACATCCAGAAAATCATATTTACTCAGGCTGGCTGTTGTTGCCATATTGTTGGGAAGTGGGGTAAATCAGGGGAGTGCAGTTGCTCAATCTGCTGAGCCGTCTTTACCTACGCAAACTCCATCTGAGTCAGAAAATTCCATTGTCGGAGAGACCTATATCCTTGGAGTAGGGGATTATCTACGGGTGGATGTTTTTAATATCCCTGACTATAGTGGTGAATTTCGGGTGTTGTCGGGCGGTTATCTAAATA
This sequence comes from Cyanobacteria bacterium P01_H01_bin.21, assembly GCA_038748405.1. Classification (GTDB taxonomy): domain Bacteria; phylum Cyanobacteriota; class Cyanobacteriia; order Phormidesmidales; family Phormidesmidaceae; genus Leptothoe. Next base: position 10,153 of record JBCDIX010000014.1, read on the forward strand.
TTCCCATTGTTGGGTCTGTTGCCGTAGAAGGACTATCGGTACAGCAAGCCGCAGCTCAGATTGAGGCTAGTCTGCAGTCTTACGTTCAACGCCCTGTTGTCACCTTAAGTGTCTTAGAAACTCGCCCGATTCAAGTAGCAATAGCGGGGGAAGTTCACCGACCGGGAGCCTATCGACTTTCTGATGAGGCTAATGAAACAGCGGGTGAAACCCCCACACTGACACAGGCGATTGAACTGGCAGGCGGGATCACTCAGCTGGCCGATATTCGTCAAATCCAGGTCCAACGTCAGATACCGCGCTCTCCTGACATGACAGCTTTACGCAGTAACGCAGCTTCAGCCCAGGCTAAAACTGTTTCGGTCAACCTCTGGGAACTTCTCAAGGAAGGAGATTTGAGCGAAGACCTGGCGTTGCAGGATGGCGACCAAATTGTAATTCCGACTGCCAGCAATCTAAATTCCGATGAGATCGCTGAGATCGCAACTGCCAGTTTCTCTCCAGATGAGATTTCTATCAATGTTGTCGGTGAAGTAGCTACACCTGGCAATATTCGTGTTCCCCCTAACACTCCACTAAATCAGGCAATATTGGCCGCAGGCGGATTTAATAATCGAGCACGGCGTGGTACTGTCAGCCTGGTGCGATTAAACCTCAATGGAACAGTCTCCCAAAGAGAAATTGAGATTGATTTCTCTCAAGGGATTAGTGAGGATACAAACCCCTCATTACGTCCCAATGACACTGTAGTTGTAAAGCGTTCTGGTTTAGCCCGTGCTGGTGATGTGTTTGGGACAGTCTTTTCGCCTCTCAATTTTGGTCTAAATATTCTTCGTCTGTTTGGTCTTTAGACAATGACAGGTTTCTACTCAAACAGTTCTTTTTCAAGACTACCAACAAGGCTGCAAAGCCCATTTAGTTCCCTCTAGATTGTCACTGATTGTTGATATCTCACTATCCTATCTAGAGAGTAATTTCAGTATGAAAATTGCTTTGGTGCATGATTACCTTACCCAAAAAGGGGGTGCAGAGCGAGTATTTGAGCTTCTTTGTCGACGGTTTCCCGACGCTGATATCTATACTTCGCTATATAGTCCTCAAGACACCATTAATGTTGGAGATCGATTTGTTCACACCACCAAACTGCAGGCGATTCCGGGGGCAAGTCAGAATTTTAGATTACTGGCACCCTTCTATTTCCCAGCGTTTGAGGCATTAGATCTACAGCAGTACGATCTCATTATTAGCAGCACTACTAGCTTTGCTAAGTCTGTTGTCAAGCACCCCGACGCCTACCACATTTGTTTTTGTCATAACATTACTCGCTTTCTATGGGATACCCGTACCTACATTGACCAGTACAAGACTTACAAAGCATTTTTGCCCGTAATTCAGCCAATTTTTCAAAAGCTGCGGGAAATTGACCTGGTTCATGCCCAAAAGCCAGACCTATATATTTCCAACTCAACGATTGTCACCGACCGTATTCAGCAAACTTACAATCAGCCTGCCATTACGATTAACTATCCCATTGATGTCAATCAGTTTGAGTTTTCTGATCAAAAAGATGACTTTTATCTGATGTCGTCTCGTCTATTGGGTTATAAACGTGTTGATATTGTCGTTGAAGCGTTTAATTGGTTAGGATGGCCACTGATTATCACGGGGGACGGGCCAGAGCGAGAACGGTTAGAGTTGGCGGCACTGCCCAATATTTCTTTTCTTGGCCATGTGAGTGACGCTCAGCGAAAAAGCTTAATGTCACGAGCAAAAGCCGTAATCGTAGCAGCCTTAGAAGACTATGGATTGGTACCCATCGAAGCTAATGTAAGTGGCACACCCGTTGTTGCCTATGGCGCTGGTGGTGTGTTAGACACACAAGTTCCTGGTAAAACAGGGGTCTTCTTTTCTCGTCAGTCTCCAGAAGCGGTGCATCGTGCACTACTTAAAGCTAACACCATGGAGTGGAACTATCGGCAGATTCGAGAACATGTCCTCAAGAATTTCACAGAAGAGGTTTTCTTTGAGCGAGTGATGAAGATCGTAGCAGAGTCCTATGACAAGCATCGAGCTGTTGCAGAAAGCTCATCCGCATAGGGGCAGGGACGCGCTGCTGGATAAATCTGATAGCGAATAAGGATATTTAATATGCGGACAACACAATTCTCACCCCCCATTGATAAACCAGAAATTGGATATGGCCAGTTACTTAATATCTTAGTTCGACGATCACTTTGGTTTGGAGGTGCCATTGTCGGGACAGTGGGTATTGCGATCGCATTAACCCTCAGAGAAGACCCGGTTTATCAAAGTTCAATGCAGCTATTGGTGGAACCCAACTATCGCCAGACTGTTGATATTACTGATGGCCAGCAGGACGGCGGACGCTCATCGCAAACCGACTATGCCACCCAGCTTAATCTGATGCGGAGCAAATCATTTGTTGAACAAACAGTTGAGCAACTACAGACTGATTATCCAGACTTGTGCGCTCCATCACAGGCACTGTCGGACTGTGCTGATAGACTTCAAAATGCACTGACTCTCTCCCAGGTGACTGAAGGAGATGCCAAAACTGGCATCTTTAAGGCCACCTTTAGGGGTGAAGATCCAGCAATTGTTCAATCCTTTCTAGAAAAATTAGGCGATGTCTATTTAAGCTATAACCAGGAACAGCAAGAACAGCGGCTAAAGCGGGGGTTGGGCCTGGTTAACCAGCAGATTGAAAGCGTTCAACAAAGTCTTGCAGTGTCTCGCCAAGCCTTAAAACAGTTTCGCGAATCGGAAAACCTGATTGATCCAGAGCAGCAATCGTTAACGGTGGCTGACTCTCTCAGACAAATTGAGCAGACTAAAGTCGAGGTTGAAACTGAATTTCTCGATGTTCAAGCACAGTATAATGCCCTGCAGGAGCAGCTGTCGGCAGATCCCCAGGCTGCGCTAGTAGCGTCTCGATTGAGTCAGTCTTCACGCTATCAGCAATTGTTAAATTCGCTACAGGAAACAGAGCTTGCCCTAGAGCAGCGACGTTCCCTCTATGCTGATGCAGATCCCGGTGTACAAGATCTCATTAGTCAGCGCCAGGGAAATGTTTCACTCTTACAAGCAGAGGTGGAACGGGTGCTGGGTCAGGTGCCAGACCAGCTAGATTTAAATGAAACTGAGTTGTTAACCGAAGGTCAGCTCAGTGACATTGAACTAGATTTAGTCAGTAATTTAGTACAGGCAACAGTTAATCTACAAAGTTTGACAGCACGCAGAACCGGCTTAGAGCAAGCGGCTCAACAGCTACAGACTGAACTAGATAAGTTTCCAAGTCTAATCGCAGAATATGACCGTATTCAACCCGAAGCACAAATACAGCAGCAGTCGTTAGAACAGCTACTACAGCTGCGCCAAGAACTCAGCAATGAACTCGCTCAAGGTGGGTTTAGTTGGGATATTGTTGAACCTTCTCAGCTGGGTGAAAAAATCTCACCTCAACCAAAGCAAAATTTGCTGCTAGGGATCATAGCAGGAGTCTTTGTGGGAGGAGCCCTGGCCTTTGGACGAGAGGCCATAGATACGGTTGTACGCACCTCAGATGAGTTAACCAAACAGGCAGCTCTACCGCTTTTGGGAGTAATTCCAGAAATTCCAACAAGAAAAGCAGATGCTCTATTTACTATCCTTGATACTGAGCGAGCCCCCGTAGACTCCCCTGCGCTCACTCAAAGTCAGCCCTTTCGAGATGCAGTTGATTTGATCTACAAAACGATTCAGCTGACCACCAATCAATCGCTATCGTCATTGTTGGTTACATCGGCTCTGGTACAGGAAGGAAAGACAACATTATCCATTGGCTTAGCGCTTAGTGCGGCGCGATCGCATCAGCGAGTATTACTGATCGACGCCAACTTCCGCAATCCCTCATTGCACCAATATTTAGGGCTGTTAAACGTGCAGGGTTTGTCAACTCAGTTACATCCCAATCTAGCCAAATGGAACAAAACCAAGATTTCACCTGTTGCATTATCCCATTCAGGTGCTAGTGTAGATGTGTTGTTGGCAGGAGCCATCCCTGAAGATCCAATACAGCTGCTCAGTTCCCAGCAGATGCGTCAGGTGCTAGAGAAAGCCGAAACAACCTATGACCTGGTAATTGTTGATGCTCCCGCCATATCAGGATTAGCCGATGGTCTACAGCTTGCCTCTATGTGCAGCGCATCAATTATGGTCAGCCGTCTAGATCGAATTACTCAGGCAGATTTAACCCATGCCATGGCCATGCTCAACCAGGTGAACACTATCGGCATTGTTGCCAACGGCCATCGAGAGAGTTCACGCTCAGAGAGACTGTATGACCGTAATGGGTCTGCAAAAATCTCTAAAGAGCCTGTTATGCTCTGGCGTAGCTAAAAACGCTATTCGATCTAGCAAAATCAACCATTAATTTGCAGAACCGTAGTAAATCAAACATTACACCTAGAGATTTATTTGTTATAAATCTATCCAGAAGACAATTTTAGGCAACGGGCTGACTTAAACCAAGTTTTTTATTAGCAAGAGAGTTTAGAGACTTATGACTGCATCTACAGTTTTGCTAAAAGCACCTATTATCTTTCAAGTACCACCTACTAATCACGCGTCTTCTCCATTTGAAAACTGTCTATTAAGTTGGGAACAAAATGCGTTAATCATCAGCCCTCGTACATCTAACGCAGAGCCTGAAATACCTGCTCTTAGAAATGAAACGTGGCTGCGTGATTGTTTACAACATTCACCTGTTAAGAGAGTGTATCTTGACCCAGAGTTAGAAGCGTCAAAATTTAAAGCCTGGGCAGATGTTTGCAGTGCCGCAAACAAAAAAGTTTATCTCAAAGTACCATCCGCCCCCGACCTACCACAGACACGTCAGCCGATACTCTGGCGAGTAAAACGACTGGCAGACTGGTTTGTTGCTCTTTTACTGTGCACTTTGCTGAGCCCATTGATGGGTATTTTAGCCATAGGAGTGCGATTAGATTCCCGTGGACCTGTCTTATTTCGTCAGTGGCGAGTGGGCTATCAAGGCAGACTCTTTCAGATTTGCAAATTCCGCAGTATGGAAACGGATGCAGAAGCTCGTCATCATAAAGTTATGGAAAATCAAACAGGGCTCCACAAACTTGAGATTGATCCACGGGTAACACGCGTAGGACGCTGGCTTCGAAAATTCAGTCTAGATGAACTACCTCAACTCTTAAACGTATTGCGCGGAGAGATGAGTTTAGTCGGTCCAAGACCCTGGGCTATTTACGATGCGGTACGTATAGAGCCCTTACTACAGAGACGGCTGCGGGCGCTGCCTGGAATGACAGGAATGTGGCAAGTAACAACCCGCTCCCATGGGTGTGATTTAACCTCAGTTAATCGAATGGATTTGGACTATCTACAACAGTGGACGTTTCAGGCGGACCTAAAGCTGCTGTTGCTAACGGTGCCTAAGGTGGTGACTGGGTTTGGAGCGTATTAGGTCGCCAAAATATAAAAATAACCCCCATCGTCCCTCATTTACGAGTAGTATTTTATGAGTTTGCGACAGAAAGCAATTCGCGGAGCCATGTGGTCTGCCATTGAAAAATGGGGTGCCCAGCTTGTCTCAACAGCTATTTTTCTGTTGTTAGCTCGACTACTGGGTGCTGAAGCATTTGGCTTAGTGGCTCTAGCCAATGTATTTATGTACTTTATGCAGATCTTTTTGGACCAAGGCTTTGCCCAGGCAATTATCCAAAAAGATGAGCTAGAGCCAGAACACCTAGACACCGCTTTTTGGACGAGTGTGCTTATGGGTGCACTATTTCTCTTGACTATTTTGGCCAGTGCCGGTGTTGTGGCAAACATCTATAACGAGCCTGAGCTAGCGCCCATTATCCGATGGATGTCCATCAGCTTTTTGTTAGCGGGATTAAGCAGTGTTCAGTCTGCAATTTTGCAGCGCAACATGCAGTTTAAGATTTTTGCAGCCCGCTCTCTGGTAGCTACGGCTGTCTGTGGAGTTGCAGGCATAGGCGCTGCCCTGATGGGGTTAGGCGTTTGGAGTCTGGTCATTAAAGAGATCGTGTTTGGCTCAACAGGGGCCATAATGCTTTGGAGTACAAGTAGCTGGAGACCAGGATTTAGATTTTCTCCCCAACACTTTAGAGAGCTTTTTTCGTTTGGCATCAATATCATTGGGTTTAACTTTTTAGACTTTTTTAATCGCCGTTCAGATGATTTATTGATTGGTTATTTTTTAGGAGCCGTTGCCTTAGGGTATTACAACGTTGCCTATCGGTTACTGCTGATCATGATCAAGCTGTTAACCAATGTGACTATTCAGGTGGCATTACCGACGTTCTCTAAGCTGCAAAAAGAGCCGGATAAAATGCGGGATGCCTTTTATCGCGTCACCCGCTACACCAGCTTGGTTTCATTTCCTGCATTCTTAGGAATGGCTACGCTTGCTCCAGAACTTATACAGACTCTGTTTGGTGAGGAATGGTTGCCCAGCGTTCCGGTAATGCGAATACTGGCCGTAATCGGGATTCTGCAATCAGTACAGTATTTTGCAGGCACTGTGCTTTTGGCGATGAACAAACCGCTGTGGCGTCTAAGGGTTGTTTTTCTAATCACCGTTTGTAATATTGTCGGCTTCTTTATTGCAGTTCGTTGGGGTATCAATGCAGTAGCCATCTCCTATGCGATATGTGTGTACACATTCTCACCTGTATTTTTGCTTTTAGTTAAGAAGCTGATTAACATTAACTTGAAAAAATATTTTCTTCAATATCTCTCTCCCTTGCTCAGCAGCTTATTAATGATGGTATTTATCTTAGGCGCCAAGCAAGTATTCAGCAGTTGGTCAAGCTCATATCTGACTCTCGCCACATACATCATGATAGGAGCGATTGTTTATTTATTGAGTATCATGCTGTTGTCTCCCAATCTATTTAATCAAACCTATAAGCTTGCCCTAGCCTCACTACCAAAAACGTCGCAAAAAGGAAACTAATACCAATCGCTCGTAGCCCCCATAAGGATTTTGGAAAAATGACATCTCTTGTAAGCTCACGAAACACCGATCGACTCTCGTTCTACAGAACTAAACACTGTTTTGAAAAATATGGAGAGTTTGAGACTGTTGAGGAATTTATCCAATACTGCCAATGGGCTCACGCAAATAAGGTACGTGTCTATATTTTGGGTAATGGCTCAAACGTTTTGTTTAAATCAAAAACAGTTCGCTCACTGATACTCAAAAATAAACTAAAAGAAACGATCAAACCTTTAAATGACGGCAGGGTTGAAATCTCATCTTCTGCACAGATTATCGAGGTGTTGAAGTATTGCAACGCTCAGTCCCTTGAGTCTTTCTACTATTTATCATCGGTTCCAGCCACAATTGGTGGGGCATTGGCCATGAACGCTGGGCGTGGTCGTCACCAAAACATGACCATCTATGATTTTGTTGAGATGGTTACGTTCTTTGATTTTGAACAAAATAGGATTAAAACCTGCACAGCCAGTGAAATAGTTAAGGGCTACAGACAAACTATTTTTACAGGTGCTCAAAACAAGCTTATTCTAAACGCGGTGTTTAAATTTGAGCCAATACGGTTGTTGGCAGACCCCATAGTCGAAAGAAAAAAATGGTCAAAGAACTTTCAAGACTATTCAGCCCCAAATTGTGGCTCAGTATTTAAGCTAGCTGACTATAGAATCTTACGAAAGCTTCAAGGAATCGGTATTGGTAAGACCTCTTTTTCTAAAAAGACAGCCAATTGGATTTTAAACAAGTCAGAAAACACGGTTTCTATCAGAATCCTAATTTCACTGGCAAAACTATTGCATACATTTTTAGGTAAAACAATCGAGCTGGAACTCATTGTTATTGAATAACTCGTATTTGAACTATCAGCTCAAGCATTTAAGATAGGGAGCCATCAATGAAGATCGGTATCATAACATTCCATCACACAACAAACTACGGTGCGACTCTACAGGCCTATGCCTTATCCAGAGCATTAGAACTCTGGGGAAATACGGTAGAAATCATTGATTACAGACCGAAAGGGGCTGTTAGTTTTTACGTCAGACAACTTCTACCGATTCGTAATAAAAGGCTTGAGTGGAACAGAGATTTCTATAGGCATATCGCTAAGGCGTTTAGAATGCGTAAGTTTTTGCATTCGTCCTTAAACCTTAGTCAGATAAAATGCTATTCACCCCATGGGCTAAGCGAAATATTCAAGACATCTAACTATGATGCAGTAATCACCGGAAGCGACCAGGTTTGGTGTTTAGATACAAGATTTCGTAAGTTTGATCCGTCCTACTTTCTTGACTTCTTTCGCGCGAGTGATGGTTGTCTAAAGGTTAGCTACGCCCCTAGCGTCGGTGAGACAAAATCTTTTCGAGAAAAAAGAGAGACCATTCGCAGCTTACTCAAAGAATTTGATTATGTCTCAGTACGAGACCACCACAGCGCCAGCGTCATCCAAAAGGAATGTGGTGTAGCGTCTAGAAAAGTACTCGACCCTACATTTTTAGTGAATTACGATGATGTCCTCACACCACCTAAGATAGAGAGCAAGTATTTATTAGTGTATAACCACAAAAAGTTGGGCAATGTGCAAAAGGAGGCTATCCAACATATTGCCAAAACTAAAGCGTTAAAAATTATCTCAATTGGGGATGTTTGGGATATTGCTGACCATAGCTTTGTTTCAGTCAGCCCAAAAGAATGGATCGGCTACTTTAAGTACGCAACCTACGTGTTTACCAATACATTTCACGGCACCATTTTTTCACTTCTCTTTAGAAAAGACTTTACGGTGTATTTAGAGCAAGGAAAGCGAAATAAAATTTTTGATTTATTATCGCCCCTCAATTTAGAAAATCGAATTATTACAGATTTTACTGAGTATAGCCAAATAGATAGCTCTGCTGTTGAGTATGACCTTGTTTATAGAAGATTAAATCCTCAAATTGATGACTCAAAGGACTTTTTAGCGCAGATATTTAATCCGGCCTGTTTACCTGTTTAATGGGTGCATCCTATGAAAAGCTCTTCTAAAAAGATTTTATCTATATCTCAAAAGTTTTCGCCAGAGACCAATCCAACAGCTATTCGCTCTAGCAAAACACTAAAATATTTGCCAGACGATTGGCAAGTCCATGTGTTGTCTGGCAATCAAGCAGCTGTTATGGGCCGCGCGGAAATTCATTTTGCTCGATCCTGGTATCCATCTAGGCTGCTAGACATTATTCGAACCGTCAAGTTAGGTAAACTCATTGACTGGTTGATGTGGCCCGATCAGGATATTTTCTGGTTACTGCCTGCTCTCTTAAGAGGGATAAAGGTTGTTCGACAACATGACGTTGATCTGATTATTGTCTTTCTCAAACCTTATTCCGCTGGCCTCATTGGTGTTTTACTCAAGTGGTTTACGGGCAAGCCTCTCATTATCAATGTATGTGAGCCATCAACCTGTGACGACCTATATGCCGTTTTTGCCACAAAGCTACACTATTATTTTGATCGTTGGCTAGAGGACTTTTATGTTAAGCAGTCTGATGCCATTGTATATGTGTCTCAGCTGAGCTTGGCACAGGTTCGGGCTCGGCAGCCTAGAAAACACTATGCTAAATTTCATTTAATCCGTGGAGGAGCCGATCCGAAAGACTTTGAGGGATGCGTGCTCAACACCTCTTCCCCTGAAATATTTGAAATTGTTTTCACGGGTGGGATGACCGGATGGCACGAATTCTTGGTGCCTCCAAAACAAAGTCTGATTAATCGGCTGCGTCATGCTTGGATGAACTTTGGCCGATATCACAATATTAAGGTCGATGGGGCAACTTCTAGCCCTATTTTTATTGGTCGCGCGATTCAGCATTTGATGCGTCAAATTCCTGATTGGCAGGGTAGGATAAAGTTAAGAATTTATGGCAACAACTTTGAGCAGGCAGAAACCGTTTTAGACACCCATGAGTTGCTTGATATTGTTGATGTAACCGGCCCAATCTCCCATGCTGAGGCACTACAGAAACTGCAGAAGGCAGATCTACTATTTATGCCGCTGCCAAATCGTATTGATGAGACACCGGGGGAGCGAATTTCGCTCAAAACCTATGAGTATTTAATGACGGATAGACCTATTTTGGCAGCGGTGCCCGGTGGGGAGAATCGAGACTATTTGAGCAATAAACCCGGTGTTTATATTACTGGCCCTGATGATGTGGAGGGGATGGCTGAGGTTATTAGACAGCTGTTTATCCAGAAAACCTTGGGTAAGACGTTAGTTGTTGACAGGGTAAAAACCCAGAAACACATTAGCTATGTTAAACGGGGAAAAGAATTGGCAACGCTGATGTTAGATGTGCTAAACGCATCGAATACCTCAAAGGTATTTGAAAAACCTCTGGTTATAGAGACAACAAATATGTCTGAACACAGATAGCGTCTGAACACAGAGGGCTCTTACAGGTTTTTTCAGTTATTTAATAGCTTATAGCAATGCAATTTAATCCTGCTAAGTTACTAATGATATTTCCATCTACTCTCCGTGGGGGAGTAGAAGAATATAATCTGACTGTTTCTAGAGGCGCTGTCAGACACGGTTGGGATGTTCACGCCGCTTTCCCCAATGTTGAAGGAACTGCTTCGCTAATACAAGATTTTATTAACAGCGGCATTAACTATCACCCCTTGGCCATTGCAGAAGACAAAACATGGCTACCGGGTAGCGCCCGTCATCTACCTCGTTTTTTAAGAACGCTGAGGCTACTGGCCACATTAAAACCTGATGTTGTCCAAATTACGTTGCCTGCCCCAGACTACTGTTTTGCCAGTATTCTGGCCTGCGGAGTCTTAAATATTCCCACCGTAGTAAGGTTTGGCTTGATTCCTCCTATGGAGTCACCCATTAACACCTGGCGAGTCAAGACCTATAGCTGGGTGAGAACTCGTCAACAGCGATGGATTGTTATTTCACAGAATAACCGTCGTTTGTTATCTAAGCGATTTCAAATTCCTGAAGAGGAAATTACTTGTATATACAATGGGGCCAAAACAGCTAGGGAGTTGCCAGCAACCGTCAGTCAGAAAATTAAAGCCCGACAGCAGCTTTTAAGCGAGCTTAATTTACCTGACAAAGCTAAGCTATTGCTCACGGTGGGGCGCTTAGATTTTCAAAAGGGCTATGGCGATATGATTCCAACGATTCCTCATATTGTTCGCGAATTTCCCAATGTGCGATTTGTTTGGGTTGGTGATGGAGACCTACGAGCAGATCTAGAGGCACGACTCAGAGAATATCAGATTGCTGACAAAGTTTTTCTTTTGGGCTATCGCTCTGATGTGCCTGATTTATTGCAAGCAGCGGACTTGTTTGTTTTCCCCACGCATTTTGAAGGGGGTCAATCGTTTGCGATCGCAGAAGCTATGGCAGCAGGGTTGCCCATTGTCACCTCAGATGCCAGCGGTATTCCAGAAGTGATTCACCACACCCGTCACGGCATTGTGTTTCGCACAGGAGACAGCTGTGACCTGCTGGAGTCTGTGCGGTGGGCGCTAAACCACCCCGACAAGATGACGGTGATGGCAGACAATGCTCGCATTCATGCCCAAGACTTTACTGAGGACGACATGATTCAAAACTACGCGGATGTCTGGCAGCAGCTGCGCCAGACATCGGTCAATTCTGCTCAACCATCAGCTCCCCTGTTGCATACCGATCGTGCCTAGCCCCATGCGAGTATTGTTTATTTCCTGTCGGTTTCCAACAGATCTTCAACGGGATGTGCAGGGCACCTTCCGGCGATTTAACCTGTTTTTAGATGCCTTTAAAGAGATCGCCCAGTTAGATGTGCTGTTTTATGTGCCCCCCGATGTGGACTGTAGTGCGATCGCAACCCATCAAAAAGCGCTATCAGAGCACTGGGGCGCCAAGATTAATCTGTTTTTATGTCCTCAGCAGGTGGCGGCTAATACAGGCTCTAAGTGGCAGCGACAGTTTGCCCCAATCTTTAATTTTCGGGCTCAAGGTCATTTTTTTGCCACCAGTGCCCCCAGTCAACAAGAAGCATTAGAAACCTGTCTAGATCGTCAGCCAGATGCCATTTTTTGCCATCGTCTAGAAGCGATGACACCCATATTACAAACGCAGCGCTCGCTACCGCCGCTGTTTTTTGACCTGGATGACATTGAACATATCTCCTTTGCCCGTCAGATTCGTCAGCCCCCTACTCGACTGGTCACTAAGCTCTACTATCTACAAATTCCGGCGCTTTGGTGGGGGGAACGACGCAGTATCCAAAAATCTCTGTGTACCTTTGTGTGCTCACGCCAGGACCAACAGTATCTCACTCAGCAGTGGGGGCTTCAGGGGGTGGTTAGCGTGCCCAATGCTGTCTCCATTCCACCAGTGCCTCAGCCTGTTTCGCCTGAGCCCACATTAATGTTTTTGGGGGGTTACTATTATTTCCCTAATTTGAATGCGGCCAACTTTTTGATAGAGCAGGTTTGGCCCCACATCTATCAGGCCAGACCCGATGCCAGGCTAATTATTGCCGGCACCCATCCTGAGAATATTCAAAGCTATTCTGCCCGGGTGCCCGGTGTGGAGTTTACCGGTTTTGTTGACGACCTGGATGCCCTCTATGCCCGCAGCCGGGTTGTTTGCTGTCCGATTTTGTCGGGGGGTGGCACCCGTGTCAAAATCATTGAAGCCGCCGCCTATGGTAAGCCCGTTGTGACGACGCCCATCGGCGCTGAGGGGCTATCACTGCGAGATGGTGAGACTGTGCTGATGCGGACATCGGCCCGTGATATTGCCCAGGCTTGTCTAAAGTTGTTGAGTGACGAGAGTCTCTGTCAGCGTTTGGGGACTGCCGCTCACCACCAGGCAACTCAAAACTATGATCGCACCCAAATAATACGGCTGATTCAAACCCATGTGCGCAGGACTCTAGAGCACAAATCAACCGTCAGCTCCCATTCCCTGGTAACTCCTTAAGCCGTTTTATGACTATAGATAACAATATGGAAACACATCGCTCAAAATCGCCGCTGATTAGCGTCATTATTCCCACCTATAATCGTCCAGATTATCTAAGAGAAGCGATCGCAAGTGTAATCAATCAAACCTATACCAATCTCGAAATAATTGTTTCAGACGACTGCAGCACTCAGAACCCTAAAGGGCTGATTGAGTCATTTCACGACCCTCGACTGCGACTTCGACGGAATTCTAAAAATCTGGGGGTGGGTCTCAACTCCACCTATGGGTTTATCGGGTCTAAAGGAAAATATGTGGCCAGCCTCAACGACGATGATAAGTGGGACCCACACTTTTTAGAGAGACTGGTGCAGCCCCTAGAACAAAATTCAGATCTGGTGCTGGCGTTTTGTGACTACTATGTCATTGATGACATCAGCAGCATCAACTGGACAGCCACCAAAAAACAAACCAAACGAGAAAAGCGCCATAAACTACGCGAAGGAATTTACCAGCCCTTTTGGGAAATTGGTCTGGTGGATCAAGCCGTGTTTACAGCCTCTGCCTCCCTCATTCGCAGAGATGCCGTCTGTTGGGACAAACTGTTTGAAGCTGGTGTCTTTTGGGACTATTACATCGCCTATTTAGCCTGTCGTGCAGGGGGTGGCGCTTATTACTGTCCAGAGCGTCTAGCCTACTATCGCATGCATGCGCAATCTGAAAATATGGTGAGCGGCAGTCGCAATATTCAAGCCAAAATCCGTAAGGGGAAAGCGGCCACGTTTTGTCATCAACAGTTTATGGAGGACGAGAATCTGCAAAGCTATCGGTCTTATTTTCAACGAGAGTGGGCTCACGCCAGTACGACCTTAGGCATTGGTTTTCTGCGATTAGGGCAGTTAGAAGATGCTCGGTTTCATTTGCATCGAGCGTTACAACATCGGGCCTTGAGTTTACGTACACTGGTAGCACTTGGCGCTAGCTATCTGCCACAGTCCATGGCCGACTCCTTAGCCCATATCCATAATCCTGGGCTATTTACAAGACTGCGATAACAGACAGCGCTTGCCCACTTCTCTTCTAATTTTGAGACAGACTTCTGACACAGACCTCTAAAGCGATTAGATGATCTTGCAAGAGCGACAATTCGTTCATTATCTTCCTGGCCATGGTACATTTTCGTGGTTGCGGTTTCGTCCTGCGTTAGCCTGGACAGGAATTCTGAGCTTAGTGCTAATTACGGGTTTGGGCACGATTGCAGGCGCAGGAGGTTTGTTGCGGCTGTTGTTTCCACTGATGGCAACTGCCATCGGTGTTTTGTTGTATGTGCGCTATCCCTTGCTCTACATCGGCTTTACCTGGTGGATCTGGTTTTTAACTCCCCTGGTGCGTCGATTAATTGATCAGCGAAGTGGCTGGCAAGATCCCAGTATTGTTTTATTGGCTCCTCCTTTGGTGACCTTAATCTCTGTGGTGACACTATTGCGTGCGCTGCCGAACATTCATCGTCAAGGGGGATTGCCGTTTATCCTATGTTTTGGCAGTGTCTTCTATGGGTTTCTGATTGGCCTAGTGCAAAACTCATTGGCTGGCACTCTCGTCGCCTTGTTAAACTGGCTACCCCCACTGCTGTTTGGGTTTCATCTATTTGTTAACTGGCAACAATATCCCGTTTGCCGCCAAACGATCCAGCGCACATTTCTCTGGGGTACTTTAGTGATGGGAGCCTACGGCGTCTGGCAGTACCTAACGGCTCCAGAATGGGATCGCTTTTGGCTAACAAATGCGGTAGATACCAACGTATTTGGTTATCCAGAACCGTTAGGTATTCGGGTATGGAGTACGATGAATTCTCCTCAGCCGTTTTCAGCCGTCATCATGGCAGGGCTGATTTTGCTGCTGAGCAATCGCGAGAGTATAAAGTTTGTTGCCACTGGCGTCGGCTATCTCTCCTTTTTACTATCTCTAGCTCGTTCAGGCTGGCTAAGCTGGGCTGCAGCACTGATGCTCTATCTGCCCTCACTTAAATCACACCTGCAAGTCAAATTATTAATTACCCTAATGAGTATGGCCTTGCTCGTAGTTCCATTAGCCTCTGTAGAGCCCCTGGCCAGCGAGATTGCCCCACGTTTGGAATCTCTGTCAAACACCCAGGAGGATGGTAGCTATCAGGCTCGTTTGGATGGCTATAACGAGTTGTTAGGGGAAGCCCTTAGCGAAGGCATTGGTCGAGGGCTAGGAACAGTGGTAGAAAGTAGCCGATTAGGAAGTCAAGATAGTGGTATTTTAACATTGTTATTTTCTCTAGGATGGATGGGAACAATTCCTTACATTACTGGAGTGTTTTTGATCTTCTTCAAGCTGTTTAGGGGAACCGAAGCAAGTGTTGATACATTTGCCAGTGCAGCGCGTGCGATCGCATTTGGTATTTTTGCTCAAATGGGTCTCAATGTCTCCATGATAGGTGTTGTTGGCATGGTGCTCTGGGGGTTTTTAGGTGTGGGGTTAGCCGCCTCGCAATACCATGCTCAGCCGACATTTGAATGATTGTAATAACGGTGTCAGACGATGTTTTCTAACCCAGTAGGTGGCCCATTCAGTTTTGTCAATCAACCAGTTAAACCAATGCTTGCCAAAAGACTTATTAAAAACACTAAATATCGAACAGGCCACATTATGGGGCAGCATGAACTCCTGTTTCAGCTGCTGCCATTTTCTGAAAAAAACAAATGGAAAAAGATTTCTCCCGATAAAGATATTTGTATAGAAGGATTTCCACGTTCAGCCAACTCTTTTTTTGCGAAAGCATTTCGGCGGTGTAACCCAACCGCAAAAGCGGCCCACCATATGCATTCACCGTTGCAGATACTGAAAGCTATTGAATACGATATTCCCTGCGTTGTGTTAATTCGCAATCCAACTGATGCCATTGCCTCTGTGCTGGTCGTCGACCGCAGCTTGTCCACCCGTTTTGCGATTCAAAGCTATATCAATTTTTACCAGCGCATTTGGCCTGTCTGTCACGATGTTGTTGTTTCAGAGTTTTCAGATACGACCCAATATCCGCATCACGTTGTTAAACGCATTAATCAGCGCTATGGTACGTCATTTGATATGGAGCCCATTACGCCTGACATAAAAGAAACTATCTTTGATCAGCTTCAAGCAACTCAAAAAGAACTCAATCAGCCCGAACATTTAGTGGCTATCCCCACCAAAGCAAAAGCTCGCATCAAACAGGATGTGCTCAAAGAACTCAAAGACCATCCGTTGTTACCCACTGCAAACCTGCTCTACCAGAAATTCCTGGCACCTTAACTGTATGAAATCTTTGCTGTCTCCTTGGATGCGACGTCGTCACTATTTACTGACATTTGTCGTCAGCACCGTACTTGCCTGCAGTACTGTTTTACCCAGTCAGTCACAAAGCTTTTCTGAAACAGCGCGTATGGCCAGCTCATTTGTTGATTCGGTTGGTGTAGTTGCCCACCTTAATCGTGCCAATACGGCCTACCGAGATTATGACACTGTACTTAAACCAAGACTGCAAGAGCTTGGTGTCCGTCACATTCGAGACGGGGTGCAGCTAGGCGATACAACAACACAGCAAAAGTTTGTAGATTTAGCCACCATCGGTATCCAAGCAACACTTGTGATGGACCCCAGAGATCAAGAAAATGCAGCCGCTGCTGTCAACATTGTCAAAGCCATTCCCACGGCAGTAGAAGCGGTGGAAGGGCCAAACGAGTGGGATGTTTGGGAAGAGTTAACCTACAAAAATCAGACGTTTCCAGAGGGGGTGCAGCTTTTTCAGTCTGAGCTATACGATGCGATTAAAGGCGACCCGGCCACCGCGGGGCTAAGCGTCTTGAGCCCAACCGTAGCCCTGTGGCACAACGCTGACCAGCTGGGGGCTGTGGCCTGCGACTATGGGGCTATGCACAGCTATCCGGGTGGGGAGCCACCAACGGCAGGTCTCGATTGGCACTGGATTCCATCAACAGAAAAAATATGTCCGACAAAGCCGATGATTGCCACAGAATCTGGATGGCATAATGCGATCGCAGATCAATCGGGGCAGCCTGGGGTTTCAGAAGCTGCCGCTGGCAAATATGTCCCCCGTCTGTGGCTGGAGTATTTTAACCGCAATATTCAACGGGTTTACATCAACGAGCTGATCGACAAATGGCAAAACGACGAACGGGAAGGTAATTTTGGATTGTTGCGTCGAGACGGGTCTCGCAAACCTGCATTTATTGCCCTTAGAAATCTGATCACGCTGCTACAGGATACCAATGGGCCATTTTCTCCAGGTGTTCTCAGCTATGCAATGACCGGGGCAACAGCCGATGTTCACCACACCCTGTTACAAAAACGAGACGGACGCTTTTATCTCGTCCTTTGGCAAGAAGTGTCTAGCTTTGATCTGTCCAACCAGCAAGATATTTCAGTCCCGTCCCAAGCCGTGAGAGTGAGTCTCGATACCGCTATTAGAGCCGCCACACTCTATCAGCCACTGGAGTCTACAGATCCCGCTGCCCAATATAACAATCCAGGGTCGGTGGTCGTAAACGTCAGCGATGCCCCCCTAGTCTTAGAGCTTACCCCAGCTTAGAGTTAGCGGGCTGGGCTCTTCTGGTCTAAACGCGTGTGATTTACATAAGAAGTAGACATTTAGAGAGGTAGCAAACCATGTCAAATCCGTTTATCAGTTTGTTTATTCCCAACCTTGATGGAGGTGGAGCTGAACGAGTCATGCTACATCTAGCTGAGGGGTTCGCCGAACGTGGGTTTGCGGTTGATCTAGTCGTTGCCAAAGCTGAGGGAGCGTATCTATCTAAAATTCCAACCAACGTACGACTGGTCAATCTAGATGCCAAATCACCGGTTTTGTTATTTAAGACACTGGCTCTAAAACAATATTTAAAGCAAGAACAGCCCGCCTTCTTGATTTCCACCCTGGATATTTTTAGCTCAGCCACTTGGGCCAAACGGCTGGCGGGGGTAAGTACTCGGGTGGTGATGTGTGTTCAGACCAATCTCTCTCAACAGTTTCAAGATCGGCACGCCAGGGTGATACAAAAGCTCAAATGGTCGGTAGTGCAGCGCTTTTACCCCTGGGCCGACGCCATTGTTACAGCCTCAGAAGGGGTAGCCCGAGATCTTGAGCAGCACACCAAAATCTCAATGCAGCAGATGACGGTGATTCATAACCCGGTGGTCACATCTGACTTTACCCAAAAAGCCCAGGAAGTCGTGGCCCACCCCTGGTTTGCAGACGGGCAACCTCCAGTATTGTTGGGGGTGGGACGGATTGTTAAACAAAAGAGTTTTGCCACCCTAATTCAGGCATTTGCCCTGGTGCGTCAACAGCATCCAGCCCGGCTGATGATTTTAGGGGATGTGGACCCCCGCGAACCCGAAGTAAAACCTGAGCTGGAATCGCTGATTGCCAAATTTGGGCTGCAGGACGATGTGCTATTTCTTGGCTTTGTGGAGAATCCCTATGCTTATATGGCCAGAGCCAATGTATTTGTGCTGTCTTCTATCTATGAGGGCTTTGGTAACGTTGTTGCAGAAGCGATCGCAGCCGGTACGCCCGTAGTCTCAACAGACTGTGAAAGTGGTCCGGCCGAAATCTTAAACAAGGGCCAGTATGGTGAACTCGTCCCGGTTGGGGACCATGAGGCCATGGCCGCAGCGATTGTCACAACGCTAAATCAGCCCGTGGATATTAAAGTGCTCAAGGCGCGATCGCAAGCCTTCACCATTGACTGCATTGTGCGTCAATATTTAGACGTGCTGAGCGGATTACAGGCTATTCAACGTCCCACTGCCGGAGCCATATAATGCGAGTCCTACATATCCTCAACCATATTCAAAAAGTAGGCAATGGAATTGTTAACGTAGCTGTTGATTTAGCCTGTCTTCAAGCTCGAGCCGGCTATGAAGTCAGCGTTATTTCTGGGGGTGGAGAATATGAATCACTCTTAGCACAGTACAAAGTCACCCATTTTCGGCTAAATCAAACCCGCACCTGGTCTAATTTAATGCGGGCCGCCTCCCAGTACCGGGCCATTGTGCGACAGGTCAAACCCGATATTGTCCATGCCCACATGATGACAGGGGCTGTCTTGGCCCGTAGCTTAAAGCTTTGGAGCCGCTACGGGTTGGTCGCAACCGTACACAATGAGTTTCAAGAAAGCGCCAAGCTCATGGGTCTAGCCGATCGCGTCATTGCCGTCAGTCAGGCCGTCTCTAAGTCTATGCAACAGCGGGGAGTTCCCACCCATAAACTGCGTGTCGTCACCAATGGCACGTTAGAAAGCCCTCGGGTGGGAGCACTTACCGACTGCGATCCCGTATACCTGCAGCGTCCGGCCATTACGACTGTCGCTGGAATGAACTCTCGCAAGGGAATTGCCGAGCTCATCAAAGCGTTTGAACAAGTTGCCATCGATCTTCCAGAAGCCCATCTGTATCTGGTGGGTCACGGTCCAGAAAAAGATCAGTTTCAGGCCCAGGCTCGTCAAACCTGTGTCGCCAATCGTATCCATTTTGAGGGGTTTCAGTCCGACCCTCGAACCTATTTACTTTCAACAGATGTGTTTGTCCTGGCCTCCCATCGAGAACCTTTTGGTCTGGCCATTTCTGAGGCTCGCGAAGTGGGCTGTGCCATTGTCGCGAGCCGTGTCGACGGTATCCCTGAAGTCTTGGAGCATGGTCAAGCCGGTCTGTTAGTCCCTCCCGGAGATAGTCAGGCGCTAGCGACAACTATTGCAGGTCTACTCAAAAACTCAACCAAGCTTAATTACTGGAAAGCTCAAGCTCAAAAAAATCTTGACTGGCTTAATGTAACCCGTGTGGCAACTGAAACCTTAGGCATCTATTGCGAACTAAAACCTTACTAAGGGCTTGTTAAAAATTAAGCTGATAATTTGAGTATGGCTATTTTTCCGAAATAGAAAACTAGATAACTTTTCCTTTTAGAATTTTGTCGCTGCGCGCAAAATTCTAAACTACGTCACCAAATGTCAAAAGATGCTGTTAGAGATACCTTTAATATTTCTCCGTCGGGTTCTAGGGCGGCGGAACGCCCTAGCCATGGGGGTGTGGGGAACTCGGCGGGACCCCACGCAACCGATTTTGCCTCCAACCAATCCCTAGAAAATAATTGTGAATATTGACCAATAGCGATAAAAGCTGCTCAGGGCTTTCCTCCTTTTCGGAAGTATCCAAAGTATCTTATCTAGGCCTACTGGGGTTTACCCTCCTGTTCGTGGGGGCCTAAACTCCCCCTTCGGAAGTAATCAAGTTGTCCCAACTAGGCGCATTGGGGTTTCCCCGAAAGTAGGGTGTCGATTAACTTAAAGATATTGGTGTGGTATGAGTTACGGCGAGGTTGGGTAAAAGGGTATGCTCTTTAAACAATGAAATTGGCTCTTAACAACTCCTAAAGTAAATGACGCCGTTGCTGATTTAGGAAATAAATTGATCTAGAACAGTGAGTATTTGGCAGCCTCTTATAACTAAAACTATCCCGAGGATCAGCATGCCCAAGTATCTAACCCTCAACGGAAATAGATTTATCAGGGAATTGTCTTCTAACTACTTTTTACTATCTCTATGCAATACGCCCCCAAAGTCATCCAACAATCGTCTCAAAAACTAGAGCTTCTAGAAGCCTTCAGAGGCATAGCCGCCCTACTTATTGTTGTATTTCATGCAACAGATCTATTTAACCTAAAATTTAATCAGCGCTTTTTACTATCTGTATTTGAGTTTGGCGACGCGGGTGTTGACTTCTTTTTTGTTTTGAGCGGATTCTTTTTGGCGCTATCGGGCGCTAGCTATATCGGCAATTCAGGTAAAGCAAAAGACTTTTTATTCAAGCGCTGCCTCCGAATTTATCCAGTCTACTGGCTAATAAGCCTATGTATTATTCCGATTTATTTTTTAGTCCCTTCCTTTGGAAAAGGGTATGAAACAGATATTGGCGTAATCTTAAAATCGCTCTTGCTCATCCCCCAGGCCCATCCGCCAATACTTTCGGTCGCCTGGTTTTTGAGCCATCTGGTATTTTTCTATCTAGCGTTTTTATTGATAATTCTGTCCCCAAAGATTGGCTATAAGCTGGTTCTAGCAGGTCTATGGCTGTCAGTATTGTATAGTCTGATCGACATTCTCTCAGGGTTTCAATTACGTAACAACATCCATTTCTTTATCGACTTTATTTTCTCATACTATACTCTCGAATTTGCGGCAGGATGTTGGGTGGGCCATCTCTTTAAAAAAAGGCAGTTAACGGTCTCCAGAAGCAGGCTACTGCTGGTGATAGGCTGCTTGAGCTTTGTGGGGTTTGGTCTGTTAGATGTCTATGTTTTTCACACCAGCTCTGAAACCTCTAGCATCGCTCACTACTATGAGTTTATAACCTATGGGCTATCTTCAGTGCTCATCGTTGCAGGGGCTGCTTTTTTAGAGAAACGCCGCAGACTATCAGTCAACAAAGGCTTGCTGACGCTTGGGGCTGCTTCTTTTTCTATTTATCTCACCCACTATCCGATTTTGTCGGTGTTTACAAAGGCTATGGAGGTTGTGGGAATCACTGGCCTGGGTTTGCGGACATTGGTCATGGTTTCAATGTGTGTTGTCACTGTTTTGATTGGCTGTGTACTCCATCTCTCTCTTGAGAAGAAACTCATATTATTGTTTAGAGATCGCCTGACTTACAAAAGAGCATGAAAATTTTGTTTTTAGACCAAAGTGGCAAACTAGGGGGAGCTGAACTCTGTTTAGCGGATATTGCTCAGCAGTTTAGTGAAACCAGTCTGGTGGGTGTCTTTGCTGAGGGTCCCTTTCCAGACTATCTTCGCGGACGCAGTGTCTCGGTTAATGTGCTGAGCGACCATGCGCTTGCGGTACAAAAAGATAGCGGTCTTTGGGCAGGGGTTAAAAGTCTCAATCGACTTGCCCCTCTGGTAATGACTGTAGCACGGCTGGCCAAACAGTACGATCTGATCTATGCCAACACCCAAAAAGCCCTGGTGGTGGGCGCAATAGCCAGCTTGATTAGCGGTCGTCCCCTGGTCTATCATCTCCACGATATTGTTTCTGCTGACCACTTTAGTCTGATTAATCGCCGTATTATTGTCGCGCTTGCCAATCGAGCTGCGCTGGTTATTGCTAACTCTCAAGCTAGCTGTGAGGCATTTATACAAACGGGCGGAAAGGCCGAGAAAGTGCATGTTATCTACAACGGTTTTAACCTAGAGACCTATAGAACCACTCACCAAGCCTCTCTTCGCAATGACCTAACGCCCAGCATGGCTTTTTCTAAAGAAGCACCACCCTTTATTGTTGGACACTTTAGCCGTTTATCTCCGTGGAAAGGACAGCATGTACTTATAGAGGCCCTGCAATATTGTCCAGAAAATGTCGTGGCCGTACTCGTAGGTGATGCTCTATTTGGTGAGCAGAACTATGTTAGCCAGCTGTATCAACAGATTAAGTGCCTGCATCTGGAGCATCGGGTTCACTTTTTAGGATTCCGGTCTGATATTCCCCAGTTGATGGCCGCCTGTGATTTGGTTACCCACACATCGACGGCCCCGGAACCTCTTGGTCGGGTGATTGTTGAGGCTATGTTATGCGGTACTCCAGCTGTAGCTGCCGCTGCTGGGGGCGCTGTGGAGCTGATTGACCATGGGCAAACAGGGTGGCTCACCCCACCAGGCAATGTCCAAAAGTTAGCGGAGGTTATCAATACCTGTCAGCGTGACCCGAGTCGCGCCCAGGTTCTGGCTCAAACGGCCCAAACTCGGGCTTACCAGCGCTTTAGCTTAGAGACAACCAACGCTAAAATAGCCCAGCTGCTCAAGGAGACTATCAATCTTTCCCATGGGCCACAGCCTGTCAGCTAAACCCAACAGCGTCAGGATCTAATGCCGACCGGATTCTCTAAGACTGTTTGTTGAGCTGCATAAAATCTCTGGGTGGGATAAGCAAATTGAATATCTTCTTCTTTAGCAAAGGCTTTTAAAATTGCCTCCCATTTCTCCTGTTCAGTACTGCGGCGGCGGCGTGGCTCGCATAGATAGCGTGTAGTTAACAATACTCCGCTTTCGTGAACGGATGTATAGACGATGGGGGTAAGCTTTGAATAAAAAATCAGATATTTCTTAGCTGCCTGTTCGACCCGCTTTTGGGCAACCTCGCTGAGCTGTTCTGCATGATCGTTGGCAATAGCTGTCAGAATAGATTTGGCTTTCTCCCAGTTGCTCTCAAAGGTAATTAGAACCGGAATTTCATTCCAAATATATTGAAAGCCTTTAGAGTAGTTTGCGATCGCATCCTGAAACACTTTACTGTTGGGCACATGAATCACGCGCCCCGTGCTTTGGTCTGCCCCCACCCAGTTACCAATCTCCATCAGGGTAAACTGAAACATGCGCAGGTCAATAACATCGCCAGAATGGTCGCCAATCTCAATGCGATCGCCCACTTGAAATGGCTGTCGCCATAGCAAAAAAATCCAACCAACAAAGTCTACGATGGGTTCCTTTAGCGCCACCGTTAAACCAGCTGTGGTAATGCCCAAAAAGGTAGACAGATTACTGATAGTCGGTAGCCAGGGGCCAACCACTAAAATTAGCGAGATTACGATGCTGCCATAGCTAATACTCTTGCGCCAGTTGTAGCGCAGCCTAGGGTCATCGATTTGGGCATTGACCAGACGTATGGTCATCAATCGCAAAATCAACACTAAAATCATGCCGAGGCTGGAGGCCAGCAGCTTCTCCTGGAGGCTAGGAGTAGCGTTGAGTAATAATTGAAACATTGGCTGTATTTAATAGAAGTTTAGTTAAACAGAGCCCGGCACTAACTCTAAAAACTGTATGCAGAGCCCATTGTATCTGGACTCGGCCAAGGATGAAGATTGTTATGGGTCGCCCCACTAGTATCAGTTCTCAGTTTTGAGTTTTTAATTTTGAAACCCTGGCACAGCTAAAGATAGAGATTTGGGAATTGATATAAAACAGTTCGTTTTTACAGGAATAAGCTTTGACCGCAGGTTTGTTGCCGTATGTGTTGAGAGGAGATTGATAGAACGGCTGATCCTAGGGATGGTTTTAGCTGTGAAAGACTGTTACATAGTCACCGCTCTAGACCGATTTATTCTCTAAATCAGCAATTGCAAACGTTGTTAACCGTGCTGATGAGAGCCGATATTTGTTGCCATCGGTTTAACGCCTACCTAAAAATAGGGTGGCACGAAAAAAGTCTGACGTGCGTTTACATCATCAGACCTCACAAAAATTTAATATGGACGGTACTGGGCTCGAACCAGTGACATCCTGCTTGTAAGGCAGGCGCTCTACCAACTGAGCTAACCGTCCGACAAAAGGGGATACGCAACAGCTAATACTTACTGATTGAGTAGGTATGGACGGTACTGGGCTCGAACCAGTGACATCCTGCTTGTAAGGCAGGCGCTCTACCAACTGAGCTAACCGTCCATAAGCTGCGCGTTTGCACAGGAATAGATATTAACAGAAGACAGCCGTCAAAGGCGACTTTTTTTCAAAGAAAGTGTAGTTTGCTTAACGGCGGGCTGTGGAGCTAGTGGGCTGAACGCTGACAAAATGATGTGAAATACAGTGCGATCTCAGGTCTTGTTAAAGATTAGGCTCATGGTTTTAGCTAGAGTAAGCGTGCTTAGAGAGATTGTGTCAGAAATGTAACGTGGAGTTTTGATGGGGTGTTAAAGATATTGCTTGGGGTCCCTTCGAGTTCCCCAAACCCCCTGACTAGGGCCGGGACGCCGCCCTAGGACCCAACGTACTGGGTTATCTCTAATGGCATTAAGTTTGGGGGTACGGCGGGGTTGATTATCGGTGTTCTGGAGCTATTGCCTTGGAAGATTTGGCTTGTGAAGCTCCAAGTTATGTGGTTGGTTCGTAATAATTTCTTAGATAAAAGTTCCTAGATAAAAGCCTACGGCCCTTATTTCCTAACCTCAACCCTAGACCTAATGAAACTAAACCTAGAGTCCAAAACCCTGCGTGCGCTCCAGCATCTGATTGACGTGGTTGCGCAGCTTCGTAATCCTGATGGGGGCTGTCCCTGGGATCTGGCTCAAACGCCCGAGACGCTTACACCCTATGTGCTTGAGGAGGCTTATGAGGTGGTGGATGCTATTCAGCAGGGAGACCGTGACCATATTGCTGAGGAGCTGGGAGACTTGCTGTTGCAGGTGGTGCTGCAGTCTCAGATTTTTAGTGAAACGGAGGCGTTTGATCTAGGGGATGTTGCTCAAGGGATTGCTGAGAAGCTGATCCGGCGGCATCCTCATGTGTTTGGTGACGCCCAGGCCGCGACGCCAGAAGACGTGCATGTCAGTTGGGAAGCTATCAAAGCGGCTGAAAAGGGCAATTGTGAACCCACATTAACTGCTAAACTCGCGCGCTATGGCCGGTCTTTACCCCCGATGACGGCCACCATGAAAATTTCTAAAAAAGCGGCGAAAGCTGGATTTGAGTGGGAAACGCTAGACGGTGTTTGGGAAAAGGTGGAAGAAGAACTGGGAGAATTTCGCCATGCCCTAGAACATGAAAGTTCTGAAAATCAGGCGGCTGAGTTTGGTGATGTGTTGTTTAGTCTGATGCAGGTGGCGCGCTGGTGCGATATTGACCCGGTGGCGGCACTGCAGGGAACCAATCGTCGCTTTGTCCAGCGATTTGGCCTGCTGGAGGCGGCGGCAGAAAAACCGCTGGATGATCACAGTATTGAGGAGTTAGAGGCGCTGTGGCAGCGGGCAAAGCGAAAAATTGCAGAAGAGGCTGCAGGCTAGGGGTGGAGACGTTACATGGAACGTCTCCACCCTGGATAGATTAATTCGTGAATCTACAGGGGTCGGTGGTGCGGAACGCTTTATCCTAGATAACCTAGATAAAAGTGAGCTACTACCCCGCAGAACCCATGTCAGTATCTTTGGCTGCCGTTGAGAATTCTTTGCTTGCGATCGCAAAAAGCACCCGTCAAGCCGCCCGCACGTTGGCAAGTCTATCCGCCCAGCAAAAAAATGAGGCGATTGAGGCGATTGCCCAGGCGTTAGAAGCAGCGGCTCCAGAGATTGCTGAGGCCAATGAAGCTGACCTCACAGCGGCCTTGAAAGATAACCTGGCCAAGCCCCTCTACGGCAGGCTTAAGCTAGACGCAGTCAAACTTAAGGGGGCGATTCAAGGTGTGCGCGATGTCGCCAAACTGGCCGACCCAGCTGGCGCGGTGCAGATTCATCGCGAGCTAGACGATGGCCTGGTACTTAAGCGAATTGCCTGTCCGCTGGGGGTACTCGGAATTATCTTTGAGTCTCGACCCGATGCGGTGATGCAGATTTCTACCCTGGCCGTAAAGTCGGGGAACGGGGTCATTCTCAAAGGGGGTAAAGAAGCCGTGCGTTCCTGTCAGGCACTGGTAAACGCCATCCGTCAGGGACTGACCAATGCCGGAGTGGACCCCAATGCAGTGCAGCTGCTGACCACACGAGAAGAGACTCGAGCCCTGCTGGAATTAGACAGCTACGTGGACCTGATTATTCCCCGTGGCTCCAATGCCTTTGTGCGCTTTGTCCAAGAAAATACCCGTATTCCGGTGTTGGGTCACGCGGATGGCATTTGCCATCTATACATAGATTCAGCAGCGGACCTAGAAAAAGCAACCAAAATCGCGGTGGATGCCAAGGTGGGCTACCCATCGGCCTGTAACGCTATTGAAACTCTATTGGTGCATCAAGACACGGCAGCCGAGGCCCTACCACTGTTGGCAAACGCACTGCAACAAAAGGGAGTTAAGCTACTGGGGGATGCCGTCACCCGCCAGATACTCACGGATATTGAAGCCGCAACTGAGAGCGATTGGTCTACTGAATACAGCGACTTAATTCTGGCCATTCGAGTCGTGGATTCTGTCGATGCCGCGATTGATCACATCAATACCTATGGGTCACGGCACACGGATGCGATCGCAACTGAAGACCAGGCCACTGCCGATAAGTTTATGGCCCAGGTGGATGCTGCAGGTGTTTACCACAACTGCTCTACCCGTTTTGCTGACGGCTTCCGCTACGGCTTTGGTGCAGAAGTGGGCATCAGCACCCAAAAAATGCCCCCCCGTGGCCCGGTGGGGTTAGAGGGGCTAGTCACCTACAAGTATCAGGTTGTCGGCAACGGTCATATTGTTGCCACCTACTCAGGAGAAAACGCTAAACCATTTACCCATAGCGACTTAGTCTGATTGTCAGGGGAAAGTATCAGCCGACAGCTGGATTATGGAGACAGCATCAGTCTTTCCATAGACTGCTTATGCATATCGGTTAAGGGCGTTCATGACTTTAGTCATCACTTTGTGGCCAGCTCTATCCAGCTCCATAGTGTGCCGCCTAGAATGAAACGTCCCCGAGATAGGATAATGAGAAGACGTTCATGATTGCATTGATTGGAGCAGGTTTCCTGCTGATGGGAGCTGTCAATATGGCCTGGTTTCTCCTATGGTTTCTGTTGGCATGGAGCAGTACGCTGGGGGCCAAGGTTTCCAAAAAAGTTGGCACTGACAATGAAAATACAGATAGCAATATTCAACTAGGCGAGGCGTTTAAGCGAGAAGCCCTGCAAAAATTCGCCATCAGCACGGGGCTTTTAATCGTGGGTTCGGTACTGACCCATATTGGCAGCTGACTGGTACAGTCAGGAGAGCATGGCCTACCAGGAGTTAACCCACCAGCAGAAACTCTGGGTTACAAATTAGTTTAGATGAGCGTTAGATGGCTGACTGTATTAGTGTGAACGGCATTCGTGCCTATGGTTATATTGGCGCACTACCGGAAGAGAACATTCTCGGCCAGTGGTTTGAGGTGGATCTAACGCTGTGGATGGACCTGTCTGTCGCCGGTAAGTCTGATAACCTGACCGACACCCATAATTATGCCGATGTTATTCAGCAGACTCAGCAGCTGATCCAAACAAAAAAATTTAAGCTAATTGAGCGTTTGGGGGATGCGATCGCAACCCAGGCACTGGCCAACGACGACCGTCTCGAAAAAATTCAGGTGACAGTCACTAAACTGACTGCCCCAGTCCCTAATTTTGATGGACGAGTAGCCATAACAATGGTGAGACCCCGTTCTTAACATTGCTCTAATCGGCTACCATGCTGGGGGCAACCATTCGCGAGAGCCGACCCTTGCCTAAGTTAAGGCTAGAAAAAACACCCCATCTGCCGCTCATTTTGCTGCTGGCGACATTGCTGCGGCTATGGCGTTTGGCCGCTAAACCCCTATGGGTAGATGAACTTTACACCGGGTTCTATAGCCTCGGCAGCAGCCTAGACAAAATCCCCACCAATACACTGCTGTCAACCTCAGACTATTGGGCGCTGCTGGATAATCCAGGGGCTCCTTTAGCCGCCGCTCAAGCGGTCACGACCCACAGTAACCATCCGCCCTTGTTCTTTATGGCCATGAACGGTTGGTTACAGGCTCTGGGGACCTCTGCCTGGAGTCTGCGACTGTTTTCCGTGCTCTGGGGTGTGGTGGCAGTTGCTGGTGTGTTTTATCTGGGACGGCGCATTGGCGGACCGCGAGTGGGTACGCTGGCGGCATTGCTGATGGCGGTGTCCCCCTATGGTATTTATCTATCCCAGGAAGCCCGGCACTACAGTTTAGCGATTGCGATCTCAGTATTTGCCCTAACTAACTGGATAGCGCTGCTCAAGGGTGAGCGCTCCCTGGGACGCTGGCTGATCTGGATTGGCCTAAATACGATCGGGCTTTATGTCCACTATTTCTATAGCTTTACCATTATTGGCCAGTGGCTGGTCACCATTAGCCGCATTATCTGGCGACGCGATCGCCGTCCAGAAACCCTTCCCTGGTTGCTGGCTATGGGGGCCACATCTCTACTGTTTGCACCTTGGCTATCGGCAGCCATCGCTCATTTTTTTAGTACCAGCAGCACTAGTTGGCTAAGTCAGTCCACACCTGTCTGGCAAACACTTTTGATGCCCTGGCTGCAGTCCTTGGTGGCGGGTATATTTATGCTGATTTTGCTCCCGGTAGAGCAGGTGCCGCAGCCAGTAACGATTGCATCAGCTCTGGTAATGCTGACAGTGTTTGGCATTGTTATGCTGCAGGTCCGTAAAGGCTGGCAGAGAGAAATACAGCTAGATCTAGCCGCCCCCATTGTTAGCTACAGCGTGGTTGTGTACGGGGTGATGATTGCCATCACCTACGGTCTAGGCAAAGACCTGACCTTGGCACCGCGCTACTTTTTTATGGTGTATCCGACGCTGACGGTCATTGCGGCCATAGCCCTGGCAAGGCGTGGACGCTGGGTCGTGGGCGTTGCGATCGCAGCCGGTATCCTTAGCCAGATCCTCATTAGCTACGATGTTGCTCTGCTTAAACCCTATCTGCCGGGTCAAGTAGGCCGACGACTGGCCGCAGCTCAGCCCCAGCCCACAATTGTGCTCTTAGCCCCCCAACGAGACAGCTACCGAGCCCTGACCCTGAGCTATGTCTTAGCGATTCCTAAAACCGCAAACATCCAGGCGGCATTTACAGAACCAGCTGACGTCAAAAACTGGCAACCCACACTGACCAACAGCAACCTAATTCCAACCACCCCCCTAGCCCTTTGGCTGGTGGAACCCAAACGACAGGTCCCCTTTCCACCCACGGTTGAGTTAGCCACTCATATTTGTTATCCAACCGGCGATCGCATCAAAACAGAAGGCACCCGACAACAACAATATCAGTGTCGTCTGCCAGCCTTACAAGAGAGTACTTCAGAATAAAATAAGCAACAACGCTGATGACAGCGCCGCAACGCCGCGGCATCAATATGACAGCGCCGCGGCATCCATATGCCAGCTTAAAGAGTTTCATAGATCACCTGTAGTTCCATAGACTAGTCGCTATACTCGGTTAGCGCCAACATAGTTCACAGCGTCCACTTCATAAGGATAGGTACATGACGTTTCGAGTTTTAGATTCCTTCTTTACCCGTTCCAGACGGTCCATAAAACTGTTTGGAGCACTCATGGCCGCCACATTAACCGTAGTCACCTCTCCAGCACTTGCCGGCGACCCGTTTCGCTCTGGTGATGAGCACAATATTGGTCCCAACGCCGAAGCTGCATTTGAAGCGTTCTTTAAAGAAGGTGACTATGTAGGAGCCCGTGAAGCACTGGATTTAGCCAAAGACTCCGAACCAGATGAGCCCTTGGTACACAGCATGGCCGCGGCTATGGCCTATCTTGACGAAGATTGGGACACCTTGGAAGCCGAGGCAGCACTAGCCAGCTCTACAGCTGAGGCGCTGCTAGAAACCAACCCACTGCGGGGACACATTTATTCTGCTGTCGGTATTTTTATGGAAGGGGCTCACATGATGAGCACCCAGGGTGTGGCCCGTAGTACACCAGCCGCATTAGCCATGTTGCAACAGGTTTTTAGCCACATTGGTGAGGCCGAAAAGATTGACAGCACTGACCCAGAGCTCAATCTAGTCAAGGGATTTATGGATTTAATGTTGGCGGTAAATCTACCGTTTTCCGATCCAGAAGAGGCCATTGAGCGACTCTCTCAGCATGGCAACCCTGAATATTTAGCCTATCGAGGCATTGCACTGGGCTACCGCGATCTAGGGCAAATGGATGACGCTATGAATGCCGTAGACCAGGCCCTGGAAACAGCTCCTGAAAATCCAGAACTGTTTTATCTCAAGGCACAGCTGCATCGCCGTCAGGAAGAAACCGACGACAGTGTAGCCATGTTTGATAAAGCCTTAGAATATGCCGCTCAGCTACCCCCTAGTGTGGCCCGCAAGATCTATAAAGAGAAATGTCGCACCCTAGGAGGGTCCCATGAGACCTGTGGTAAAGAAGCCACTGATTTTGTTGCCAGCTTAGATTAAGTCGTTAGAGAACTAACGTTTGAAGCCGTTAGAAATACAGCAACAAAACTACACTCTCTACACTTTAAAGAAGTAGCAGCCCCGTCATTAAATTAGCCGATACGGGCTTTAACGGGGCTGGAGACGCAGTTAGGAGGTATCTTGGTTACTAAGATACCTGCCACAGTTATGATTGACCGCTAACTTAACAAGTTCTTAACTGTCGCCAGATAAAAACATGTCTGCATTTGTTTGGGATTGTTTAATAAAGTAAATAATCAATGCAGAAGCAAGGTTTCTGCAGACGGAAATTGTCACATTTGTCACATTATAGATACCTATTCGGGTTGGGCTAGTTAGCTCACAGGTTCAATATTACGTGGCATCACTGTTTTGCTATAGCTGCCCCACCCAGACGGTCTGAGATCAGACTAATGATGACCTACGGGAGGCCAGCAATGGCAATTAAAAGCATTAACCCGGCTACCGGCAAAATTTATAAAACCTATTCTCCCCTGACATTAGACGAGATAGAACAGCGACTGGCAGCAGGAGAGGCCCAATACCAACAGTATCGATGGACCTCATTTAGCGATCGCAGCGGCTGGCTGCAAGCGGCTGCCGATTATTTGGAAGACCATGCTGAGGTGCTTGGTCGGATTATGACTCAGGAAATGGGGAAACCTATCGGGGCTGCGATCGCGGAAGTAAAAAAATGTGTCTGGGTCTGTCGTCACTATGCAGACCAGGGAGCTAACTATCTAGCCGATGAGCGCTCAGCAGCAGGATACGTGCGCTATCAGCCTCTGGGGATCATATTTGCCGTAATGCCCTGGAATTATCCACTTTGGCAGGTATTTCGGCTAGCGGTCCCGGCCTTGATGGCAGGCAATGTTGTCATTCTCAAACACGCCTCCAACGTTCCCAAGTGCGCTCTATCTATAGAACAAATCTTTCGTAAAGCCGGATTTCCTGAGGGTGCCTTTCAAACCTTGTTAATCAGTGCCGAGCAAACCACGACAGTCATTGCCGATGAGCGTGTCCGGGGAGTAAGTCTGACCGGTAGCGGTCCCGCTGGGGCTAAAGTTGCCGCGGCGGCTGGTGAACATCTCAAAAAAGTCGTACTAGAGCTGGGCGGTAGCGATCCCTTTATTGTTTTACCCAGCGCCGATCTAGATCAGGCGGTCTCAACCGCGGTTACAGCCCGGTTACAAAACAATGGTCAGTCCTGTATTGCGGCAAAGCGATTTATCTTGGTCGGCAATATTGCTGACGAGTTTGAAGCCCGTCTAGTGGACAAATTTAACACACTGACGGTGGGAGACCCCATGCAGCCTGAGACGGACATTGGCCCTCTCGCCACACCGTCGATTTTGCGAGACATTGACAAACAAGTCCACGATTGTTTGGTGGCTGGGGCTAAGGCATTGGTAGGGGGTAATTTAGAAAAGCTAAAAGCAACCCTCCCCGCTGAACTAGAGCTAGGAAACTTTTACCCGCCGACAATTTTAAGCCACATTCCACCTAACACCCCGGCTGACCAAGAAGAGTTTTTTGGTCCGGTTGCTTTAATTTTCCGGGTTCAAGATCTAGACGAAGCAATTCAGCTGGCCAATGCCACCGCGTTTGGTCTGGGTGCCAGCGGTTGGACCCAAGACCCAATTGAGCAACAACGTCTGGTCAATGAGCTTGAAGCCGGAGCTGTATTTATTAACAGTATGGTGAAATCTGACCCGCGTTTACCCTTTGGTGGTATCAAACAATCAGGCATCGGTCGCGAACTGGGGCGACACGGCATTTTAGAGTTTGTCAATGCCAAAACAGTCTGTGTTAGCTAAGGCATATTGTTGGATTGTAGGGGCGTTCCATGGAACGCCCCTACAATAATTGTCGATTATTCCCTAGGTACCTTTTATGAACACTGCAGAACTCCTTGTCCGCTGCCTTGAAAACGAGGGAGTGGAATATATCTTTGGCGTACCTGGCGAAGAGAATCTCCAGGTGCTTCAGGCCCTAAAACAATCCTCTATCCGGTTTGTTACCACTCGCCATGAACAGGGGGCCGCCTTTATGGCCGACGTTTACGGTCGGCTAACGGGTAAAGCGGGAGTCTGTCTGTCTACCCTGGGGCCAGGGGCAACAAATCTGATCACAGGCGTAGCCGATGCAAATCTAGACCGGGCTCCGTTAGTAGCCATTACGGGTCAAGTCGGCACAGACCGGATGCACATTGAGTCGCACCAATATTTAGACCTAGTGGCCATGTTTGCCCCGGTAACCCAGTGGAATACTCAAATTGTGCGCCCCAGCAATACGGCAGAAATTGTACGTAAAGCATTTAAGCTAGCTCAAACAGGCGATCCAGGAGCTGTGCACATTGACCTGCCCGAAAACATTGCGGACATGGAGGCCGCTGGCAAACCGCTGAATAGCACAGAGTGCAATGGTAAAACCTTTGCCGCCTATGAAACACTTCAGACAGCGGCCGACGCCATCTCGAACGCAAAGAGCCCGCTGATTTTAGTTGGCAATGGCGCTATTCGGGCACAAGCTAGCGAAGCAATTATAAAACTGGTAGATGAGCTACAAATTCCGGTCACTAACACCTTTATGGGTAAAGGTGTGGTTCCCTATCAGCATCCGCTGGCACTATGGACAGTGGGGCTACAGCAACGAGACTTTATTTCTTGCGCCATTGATAAAAGCGATTTAGTCATCGCTGTGGGCTATGACCTGGTGGAATATCCGCCCAAAAAATGGAACCCAGATGGCCAGCTACCGATTGTGCACATAAGCCTTACCCCTGCAGAAATTGATAGTAGCTATATGCCAGTGGTAGAAGTAATTGGGGATATCTCAGATTCTCTCGAAGAGATCTTAAAGCGGGTGGAACGTAAGGCCCAGTCTAGCTACCCATTTAAGGCAGTGCGCGATGAAATGCGGGCCGACTATGAGCAGTATCGAAATGCAACAGCGTTTCCGATTAAGCCTCAGAAGCTACTGTACGATTTACGACAGGTGATGGGGCCAGATGACATTGTGCTGTCGGATGTAGGGGCTCACAAGATGTGGATTGCCCGCAACTATCACTGTGAGCGACCCAATACCTGTTTAATTTCCAATGGGTTTGCCTCGATGGGAATTGCGATACCGGGTGCGATCGCAGCCAAACTTGTCTATCCTGATCGCAAAATTGTTGCCGTTACCGGTGACGGTGGCTTTCTAATGAACTGTCAGGAGCTAGAAACATCGCTGCGTCTGGGTACTCCCTTTGTCACCATTATCTTCAATGACGGCGGCTATGGACTGATTGAATGGAAACAGCACAACTACTATGGCGAATCTGCGTTTATCAAATTCAACAACCCTGACTTTGTTACCCTCGCCAAGAGTTTTGGGTTAAAAGGCTATCGAGTCACTGCTACAGAAGACTTTATCCCGATACTAAAAGAGGCTCTAGCAGCCGATGTACCCACCGTGATCGATTGTCCCATCGACTACGGCGAAAATCTTCTGTTTACTGAAAAGTCACGAGAATTAGCCTGTGCAATTTAGCGACTAGAGTACGGTACCCATGCCCAAATCCATACCAATAGTGTAATTAAAGTTGCCCTCACCAACGCTTTCTCGTAATTTAGCGAGGATCTTGTCAGGATTATCATAGGGACCAGCAAAGTAGTAAGGCTTGCCGTTTTTACCAAATTCATGACGGGACAGGTTGTCTATCCGAGGGCCAAGATTGTTTTTGGCCTGTGTAAAGTCTTCATGGGGGTCAATGCCAAGACGCTTAGCATAGTCCACAGCACCGTAGATCACTGATTGAGCCTGCTCAAGCGATATCGTCCTGTAGCTATCCTCCATTGTGTTTGCGTAGGCTTTCTCTCGCATTAAGGGATAGTCGAGGGTTTTAACTTTACGAGGTCCCATGGCATCTTTTACCCCCAAACACCACGCATCGATCAGAAAGGTCGTTACTAAATAATGGGTCCCATCGGCACGGGTGACCATAATCTGGGACATCCCTTTGCGATCTTTGCGAGTATTTTGGCTACCAAAAAAGCGATCAAATCCTTGAGAGTCAATTAAGCATTCTTTGAGCCTGGGAAGCTGTTTGGGTTGACTGTATTTCTCAGGATTTGCGGTTAACTGGGTTTGGATAATAGTGCTGACCTCGGCGGGGCGCAGACCCAGCTTACGG
Organism: Cyanobacteria bacterium P01_H01_bin.21; assembly: GCA_038748405.1. Lineage (GTDB taxonomy): Bacteria > Cyanobacteriota > Cyanobacteriia > Phormidesmidales > Phormidesmidaceae > Leptothoe. Next base: position 45,303 of record JBCDIX010000014.1, read on the forward strand.
GCAATTTGTTTAGGACCTACTTTGCGATCGCGCAGGGCCAAAATTTCTTGAATTTGCTCAGGGGTCGCTGCCATTGCTATTTCGAGACGTGCGTATTGCCCATTCTTGCGCAGGTCTCTAGATATCGAACAAATGGTTTGCAAGTTTTTACCAAATCAGGCTGCCGCTTCAGATATGGTTTAGTAGGATTCCATTAGCAAGCGAAGGTTTGCATGTTTGACCATTGAGTCGAGTAACTCAGCAGAGGAGGGGAGGCATTGTTTGGGATCGTAGTGTGAAACCATTGGGCCCTTGGGTTGCGCCTTAGTTATCCACATTCTAATGGCTAGGATATAGGCTGGCGATGGACACGAGTAGAGAGGGTTTGCGATCGCATTGCTTTTGTGACCGAAACAAACCACTCTCGCTTACCCATATAGTCTCTCTAGCCCACAGCAGCATTCAGAATGGCAGCTAAGCAACAAAGAGAGACTGTAGAGCCTAACCCTAGCTAACGGTCATTGTAATGACAGTTTCCACAGTCTCTTGGGGAGAGGCGCTCAGCAAAAAATCACCTGTATTGATAGCATTGCGAGGTCCGCTCCAGGGCTCTAGACAGTAAAAGTCTTTTCCTTTAACGGTCCAGAAAACAAGAGTAGAGTAGTTCTCATCAAAAGAAAGCGTTAGTGTGCTACTCCCGTCTTTGACCGTGGCCGTTTGATCTTCGAGGTTAATAAAGGCAACATCAATCTCGTCTTGGGTAAAGTCAAACTGACCGTCAAAATTAAAGACTTTGTTACCGTCTTTTACTTTGTAATCTGTCGAAGGCAGATCAAAGCCAAGCTTAGCTTTATCAGCAACTGCAAAATAGGGATGAGTGCCGGTGGAAAACGGCATTGGCTCATCAGACAGATTTGTATGGCGGAAACGCTGTTCTAATGTGTTGCCTTTGAGGGTGTAAATATAGTCGAGCTGAAAGTCAAAGGGATATACAGCAAGAGTTTCTTCACTACTCGTGAGGGTGAGTGTGATGCTGGCACCATCATCGGTAGACTGTTGTGTTACCTCCCACGGCAGGGTGCGCCCAAAGCCATGCTGCTTTAGTTGATAGGTCTCATCATCCTCGAGCGTGTAGGTATCGTCGGGCAGATTGCCACAGATAGGAAATAGTAATGGAATACCCCCTCGCACTGAAAGACTTGGGTCCTTAAAGCGCTCTGCGTCTAGATAAAATACTTCTTTACCCTGAATTTTCCAGCTAGTGACAATACCCCCGCGTTCTGGCACGACTGCTATCTGAGAATCGCCGTCAGCCAGAATATAGGTCAAATACTGGTCGTTTTCAGTCGTAATAGTACTCATAGAGGTCTCCTCGGGGCATTGCTGCTAAAACACTGCCATAAGATAGTCGCTTTGCCATGCAATCTGGGACACTCCTTGGGAATCTTTACGGTTTATGCAATTCTCTCCGGCTGCTTACGCTAATATGCTGGCTAACCTTTATTTACACTATCGAGGGTTGCTTCTGTATGTCTGCTGCTTATCCCCGCGACCTGATTGGCTATGGTCAAACCCCGCCCCATCCTCAGTGGCCAAATAATGCTCGGCTAGCGCTACAGTTTGTAATCAACTATGAGGAAGGGGGTGAAAACTGCATCCTTCATGGTGATCCAGCGTCCGAAGCCTTTTTATCTGAAACGGTTGGTGCCGCTCCACTGCTAGGGGTGCGCAATATCAATATGGAGTCGATGTACGAATATGGCAGTCGAGCAGGGTTTTGGCGACTCCATCGGCTATTTACCCAGCGCGACCTACCAGTTACGGTCTATGCGGTGGCTATGGCCTTAGAGCGTAACCCTGCAGCTGGCAAAGCGATGGCTGCCGCAGGCTGGGAGGTGGCTAGCCACGGCTATCGCTGGATTGATTATCAGTATGTGAGCGAAGAGACTGAACGGGAGCATATTCGTAAAGCCATCGAAATTCATACCGAGGTAATCGGCAGCCGTCCCCTGGGGTTTTATCAGGGTCGTCTAAGCCCCAATACGCGACGGTTAGTTGTTGAAGAGGGCGGCTTTCTCTACGATGCCGATAGCTATGCTGACGACCTGCCTTACTGGAATACCGACTATGGTCGGCCTCACTTAGTGATTCCTTATACGCTGGATAACAACGATATGCGGTTTGCCACTTACCAGGGGTTTAACTCGGGCGATCAGTTTTTTACCTATCTAAAAGATGCATTTGATATGCTCTATGGTGAAGGGGAAACAGCCCCAAAAATGATGAGCGTAGGGTTACACTGCCGTCTCTCAGGGCGGCCCGGACGGGCGGCGGCGTTAGGACGCTTTCTAGACTATGTAATGAAATTTGAGGATGTGTGGGTCTGTCGACGTGTAGAGATTGCACAGCATTGGCACAGCCATCACAAACCTTAACTTACATTTTTTGCGAAGCGATTAATCCATTTCTAGAAATCGCGATTAGTATATTTGTATTAATTTAAGTATGGAGGTAACACCTATGGGTACCAGAGACAGCTATGACCAGGGTGTTTTCAGCTGGGTTGATTTGATCACCAGCGACCAAGAAGCGGCTAAACAGTTTTATACAGAGCTGTTTTCTTGGAAATTTCAAGACATGCCGGTAGACACTGGCGGTGTGTATTCTATGGCGTTTAAAGGCGATCGCACCGTAGCGGCTCTATTTGAGCGACCCGATGATATGAAAACGGTGCCGCCCCACTGGAATAGCTATATCTCTGTCGAGGATATAGAGGCTACCGTACAAAGCTGGCAAGACCATGGTGGCACAGTTGAAATGCCCATCTGCGACATTATGGACTCTGGTCGTATGGCGATGGTACAAGATCCAACCGGTGCCATGGTGGGTCTCTGGCAGGCAAAAGATTTTTTTGGTGCCGGTTTGGTGAATGAGGTGAATACATTCTGTTGGACAGAGCTGCAAACCCGTGGTGCGGATAAAGCAGCGGAGTTTTATAAGGCTGTTTTTGGTTGGAAAATTGAAGTGGATGATAAACCACCCAACTATATTACGGGCAGCGTCAACGACAAAATGAACTGCGGTATGTTTGATATGGATAAAGCGAACATACCGCCCGAGATTCCCTCTAATTGGGCTATATATTTTAATGTGGCAGATCTGGATAAATCGTTAGAGATTGTCAATCGTCTGGGGGGTAAAGCACTAATGGACCCCGTCGATATTGAACCGGGACGGTTTACAACCGTTATGGACCCACAGGGTGCGGTTATCGCCCTGATGCAGGTGAACGAAGCGGACGATTAAATTTGTAGGGGCGTTCCATGGAATGCCCCTACGTTGTTATTGGTTCAAAAATCTCTCACATTGCCGTCTAAAATCATCGCCGCGGGCTTCAAAGTTTGGATATTGATCAAAGCTAGCACAGGCGGGAGAGAGCAAAACAACTTTTGTCTTTAGCCCTAGAGCAATCTCTTTACTACGCTTAACTGCGTTTTCCATAGTGCCGACATCTTCAAAGCGACCATAGCCAACATCGATTAAACGCTGGCTAAATTGTTCGGCAGCATCACCAATCAGTAATACTTGAGCGGCTTTTTCCTGAATCTGATCTAGCCATGCCGTGTCATCGCCCTCTTTAGCAGCGCCACCGGCAATGAGGATAACTGGACCATTCACCGAGCGTAGACCCACTTCTGCCGCATCATAGTTGGTGGCTTTACTGTCGTTAATAAAGTCTATGCTCTCCCAGGTGGTGACATGTTCTAAACGATGGGCAACACCGGAGAAGTTTTCAATGGCCGTAGCAATCGCTTCGTTAGGAATATCGGCAAGTTTAGCCGCAGCAACTGCCATCAGAAGATTCTGGAAGTTGTGACGGCCTACCATTTTAAGGCTGCTTGCCAACAATACCCGTTCGCCTTCGTGGATGACCCAGCCTTGCTGGTCAATATAGGTACTAGGAATAAGGGGCGCGATCGCATTGGGACCATCAATACTGGTCCAGTAACTATTTTCCCAACGGTTGGCCAGGGTTTTCCGCAAATGGGGGTCATCTCCATTCAGAACCCGCTTTTCGCTACGCTCTAGCAGCGACGCCTTAATCGCGTAGTAATTTTCAATGGTCTTATGACGACTGAGATGATCGGGGGTAAATGTCGTCCAGACACCGATTTTAGGTTTAGGGCCAATGGACGCCTCAATCTGGTAGCTGCTAAGTTCTGCTAGCACCCAGTCGGGTTTAGAGTCGAGGGCAACTTGACAGGCCGCATAGCCGATGTTGCCACAGGCTGGCGCGTTGAGTTTAGCCGCTTGAAAAATAGCCGCAACCAGTTCGGTGGTGGTAGTTTTGCCATTAGTACCGGTGATACCCAGCCAGGGCAAATCGCTCAACGCTCGCCAGGCCAGCTCCATTTCACCAATAGTGCTGATTTCCTTATCCCTAGCTTGCACTAAGCTCGGCAAGTCCCAAGGGACACCGGGGCTGACCACCACCAAATCCATCGGGTCGTCTGCCGAGAAACTGTGGCCTAACTTAACATCGATGCCTTCTGCTGAGAGTGTTTCTTGCTGGGCAATCTGACGCTCGCCATTATTGCGATCGCTGACCACCACGTGCCAACCTTCCTTTTTTAATAGCCGAGCTGCCGCTACACCAGACAGGCCGAGGCCAATAACGTAGGCAGTAGGCTGCGATTCGAGCTGACCTAGCTTGGCTAATTCCATGGTTGACTCCCTGCTATCCCAAGTCAGTAAATGTAGCAGATTTAACGCGGGAGTGGGCAGTGAGGAATGATAGCCTAGCCTTTAACAATGGCTCCAAAGTCTGCTAAAACACGGGCATGGTTGCGCAATAGTCCCAGCAGATTTAAACGATTCTGACGAATTTTGGCATCATCATCCATCACAAGCACACTGTTAGGACCATCAAAGAATTCGGCTACCACAGGGGCCGCCTGTTTGAGTCCATTGATGAGCTTATGATAGTCGCGTTCGGCTTGAGATGCTTGAGTTTGAGGCACTAGCTGTTGCAAACTTTCGTAAAATGCGGTTTCAGCAGCAGACTGAAACAAGCGGCTATCAACCACACCAGCTGGGTCTAGACTGCGGGTATCAAGGTCACCCTTGGTGGCCAATTTAGACGCCCGGTTGACCGTTTCATAAACCGTAGACAATGTTCCGTTAGTACGAATTTCTTGTAAGAAACGAGCGCGATCGCGAGTGTCTAATAAATTACCTAGCATCCGCTGACGGTAGTCAAGATCACCGTCACCCACCACCGCATTTACTAGGTCATAATCCACATTTTCATCATCCTGGAGCAGCGTCTGCACCCGCTGGGCAAAGAAGTCCTCTAAATCATGCCGCAGATCGGTTGCATTAACCCCATCACGACCGGCCGCAAAGGTATCAACCACCTGCTTTAGCAGCGCACTCAAATTTAGCGCCAGCTCACCCGCCCATATAATATGAACCACAGCATTCGCCGCACGCCGTAGCGCAAACGGATCGGAAGAGCCAGTAGGCTTCATCCCCAAACTAAAAATACTGATCAGCGTATCAATTCGGTCCGCCAAACCCACCACCTGTCCAGTTAACGACTGGGGCAAGCTATCCCCTGCACCTTTTGGCAGATAGTGTTCAGAAATCGCCACCGCAACCGCCTCAGGTTCTTGACTATGGCGGGCATACTTTTCACCCATGATGCCCTGTAGCTCAGGGAATTCGCCCACCATCTGAGTCACCAGGTCCGCTTTGCAAAGTAAGGCGGCACGATTAGCCAGCTCAGTTTGGGTCGCATCCAGATTTAGCTGAGCTGCGATCGCACCCGCCACACCCACAATCCGGTCCACCTTTTGCCGCACAGACCCCAGACGCTCCTCAAACGTCACCATCTCCAGCTTAGACAGATAGTCTGCCAGCGGCTGAGCCCGGTCCGCATTAAAGAAAAACATCCCGTCCGACAGCCGCGCCCGGATTACCCGGCCATTCCCCTCCGCGATAATGTTGGATTTTGTCGGGTCACCGTTAGAAATAGTAATAAAGTTAGGCAGCAGCGCATCGCCGGACTTCAGCGGAAAATAGCGCTGGTGGCTTTCCATCTCAGTAATCGCCACCTCAGACGGCAATTCCAAAAACTCATCATCATATTGACCCACCACAGCCGTCGGCCATTCCACCAAATTAATCACCTCATCCAGTAGCCCAGGACTCACAATCGCAGTCCCATTCACCGATTTCGCCGCTGAAGCTACCTGGTCGACAATTTTTTTACGTCGCTCCTCCGGGTCCACATCCACATAGATAGAGCGCATGGCCTCAACATAGCCATTAGCATCCTTTAATGTGAGGGGCTCAGGATGCAGCACACGATGCCCTTGGGAGATGCGATCGCTAGTGCACGTCTCAGACCCATTTATCAGCGTAATCGGCAGCACCTGGTCATCCATCAGCGTCACCAACCAGCGCACCGGACGAGGAAACCTAAGATCACCATCCCCCCAGCGCATAAACCGTTTACCCTCAAGACCCAAGATCCACTGAGGAATCAGCTCAGTCAAAATCTCAGTCGCAGAGCGACCCACAATCTTTTGAGTCACAAAGACAAACTCACCCTTTTTCGTTTCTCGAATCTCAAAATCATCCACACTCACCCCACGGGAGCGCGCAAACCCCTCAGCCGCCTTAGTCGGCTTACCATCCTTAAACGCCGCCTTGACCGATGGCCCTTTCGCCTCCTCCTCCCGGTCAGGCTGACGCTCAGGCAACCCATTTAGCACCAACGCCAACCGTCGTGGTGTGCCATAAAACTCAATACTCTCCGGACCCAGCAGCTGCTCACTCAACTCAGCCGGAATTTTCGCCTTCCATTGCTCAAGCGCATCACTCACAAAACTAGCAGGAAGGTCTTCAGTACCAACTTCAAGCAAGAAGGTCGCCATGGGTGCACAAAAAATCGAGTCAAAACCTTAGTATTATGGCAGGAATAAGCCCTCGTGGAACGCCCACTTCAGCCCTGCCCGTTCACATCGACTCCCCCAAGCTCAAATTTGTTCGCCTTGGTGCACACGAAAAGAGAAACCCCCTCAGTGCTTGAAAATATTTTTGAATATTGACCAAGTAGCGATGAAGGCTGCTCAGGGCTTTCCTCCTTTCCAGAAATATCCAAGTTATCTCATCGTCGTTCCATGCTCACCAGAGAAAATCTGTCAGGCTTATTACTTCTTTCAGACTTAATCAAGATATGATCGGTGGGAGCCAAAACCGGTTGCTTGGGGTCCCTCCGAGTTCCCCAAACCCCCATGGCTAGGGCCGGGAGGCCGCCCTAGGACCCAGCCTACTGGGTTGTCCTAAATTGCATTGAAGTAAGGGTTACGGCGGGGTTGATTAATCAGGTTGTCGCATTGTTGTTCGACCCACCTCCAAGTAGAGCATGCCTTTCCTCAAATGAGCTTTCAATGCCTTCAGATTTTCTGTCCAGACAATGAAACAGCCCTGCCCACACCTCCCGAAATGGGATGTCGATTACTTTGAAGATACCGGTGTGGTATGAGTTACGGTGAGGTTAGGGAAAAGGTTACGCTCTTCAAACCATGAAATTGCTTTCTAACAACTCTGTTTCCACTCAGAAGAAACTCCAAAACATACATAATCGACCCCGCCGTAACCCCGACTTAATGCAATCAGGAATACCCCAGTACGAGGGTTGTAGGGCGGCGTCCCGCCCTGCCCATTGGGGTGTGGGGCACTCGGAGGAGCCCCACGCAGCATCTCTAAACTCTCTACCAACCTCTAAAATTCAGCACAAACAGGCTAAAAAGGTAAGCAAAACCAAACAATCCCCTAATCAGGAAACTTATCCAAACACAACTCCCCACCCACACCCCAATTCTCCTTCCTCACATCCTCAATCACCACATAAATCGACTGCTCACTACAGCCAGCAATCCGCGCCGTCTCACGAGTCAGCACCTCCACCAGCTCTCGCTTTTGCTCAACAGATCTACCCGGCAAAATCTCAACACGAATAATCGGCATAATCAATACAGCCTCAACCAGCCTAACCAGAGTAAACCAAACGCATAGTTCTACTCCGGCTTCTGAAGCGCCAGCTGTGCCTCCAACGCCAGCCAATCCTCATCGGTCGACGCCTCCCACGGTGTCGATGTCTCAGCTGGGTCAGGCTGCACGCCATCTTCTGAACGATGACGATGAAGTAAAAACGCCGCAAAATCCAAAACCTGACGCTGAGTATCTAACGGCAGCTGATTCAGCACATTGACCACAGCTTCCGCTGTTGCCGATTCCGGGTTTTGTGCCGACTCTGAAGAAACACGATTCATAAAGAACTCCACAGGCAAATGTAGTTGAGCGATTGCTTTGTCAGACGCTGCCACACCTTCATTATGCAAGATGCGGCCAAGCGCCAAAACCGTTCCATAATGCCGTTTACCAAAACCTTATTTATCCAATCTTACGTTTCCGCTTTAGCAAAATCAGCCCAGCCGCGATCGCACCCATCGCAATCACCGATCCAGGTTCAGGCACAGATACAGAATTCAATGGATTCGATGGGTCCGATAGGTCATCCTGACCATCTTCCACCTCGCGGTCAAAGCGATCATCCGCTGCCTCAGCCTGACGTAGCAGTTCACGCTGACGGTCATTGACCAACACTAGCATGGACGAATACGGCGTAACGATTTGGGTACGTTTTGCGATCGCATGTACCCCATCCAAATTTGCCAACTGTGTCATATCCGCCTCGCGGCTTTGCTGCAAAATCAGCTGACGTGCCGCCACTGGCGTAAATTCATCCGTTTGTTTAGCCCTATCATCAGCTACAACAGACCACTCATAGCCATCAATTATGTTCTGGTCCAAACGCTGCAGCACCGCGCTCACATCTGTCGCAACACCACCACCACTAGCCTGAATCATCTCTAGCAACGCATCATCATAGGCAGACGGTAGCTGATTACCCATGTGTACCAGCCAAAGCGGTGCAGACAGCTCAGGTAGTTCGACATTCTCTTCCGTTAGCTCATAGCTACCGGCATCCGTCAGCAACAAAACCGCATCGTAGGTCTTAGGCAAACGCTGTTGAGCAAACTGTTGCAGCATCTCTGCAGGCTGCAGACTGCCATAAGGAACAACAAGGTCAAAACTTTCAATATCGTCGCTGGGGGTTAACGTCTCTCCAGTTGCCGTTGTCAGATAAAAATCTAAGCTGTTTTGCTTTGCGATCGTATTAAGCTGCTGCAGAGCTTCAGCCTGCCCCCCATTCCTCATACTGTAGGAAGTATCCAAAACAGCCGCAATGGACTTGCCCTTAGGCATATCAGCTTTAGCCACAGGTGTCGCCGTCACCCGGTAGCCCTCCGCCAGCTGGACCGTATGAGCTACCGCCTTAGCTTTCTTTTTCGCCTGCAGTGCCGGTTCAAACCACTCATCTTCACTGACATTTACAGTCTTGCCACGACGCTGATGGAGAGTCTGATCAGTCCAGAAAATATTGCGTTTTTCTGTCAGCTGCGGCAGAGGCCAAGTAGCATCTTGCTGCAGCACCTGGTAGGTCATCCATAGATATAGCTCACCCGGTTCTTGTGTAGACACCGCCGCCGGGATGGGAAACACTCGCAAACGATACTGACGCGGACCCACCTGTTCCAGCAACGCCGGATCTTCTGCTCGTTGAGTTTCTGCCCGTTCAATTTCACCTTTATAAACCTGTTGCGCAGCACCACGGGGGGAAACCACAAAGGGAAAGCGAGAACCGTCTTGTGCTTCCGCCAGCCACAGCCCCGTAATCGTCGCACTCTCAGGCAACGAAAAGCTATAAAAAATCTCTTGAGGCTCAGCCGTTCTATTCTCGTAGCGTTCGTAAACTTCTATCTCGGCCCAGTCGCCCTTCTCGGCTACTTCAACAGTTTGATCCGTCAAACGAATCACCCGCTGGTCTAGATTGAGCACCCCTGCCTGCATTTCATCACGGTTACCCGTAGCCTGAAGGGCACGACGGATAGTGGTTCGTTCTGACTTTTGTATGGGCGCATCAAAGAAGCTAGCGTATAGCTCTTCTGCCTTGTCATCATCACTGCGGCCGCCTTTGTAGAGAAAGGGCGATAGCAAACCATTATGAAAGTCTTGAAATGCCTGATTCGTGGGTTTAGCCAAACTAAAAACATAGCTATACATTTCCCGTAGCTGGTTGCTTTCTTCGGCAGTGCCAAGGTAGCGATAGCGAGAAAGATAGCCGTGCACCAGACCGTTGCGAATGGTCTCAGACTGGTTAACCAAAGCAAGTCGCTCCGCTGCCGTTTGTGGAGCAGGCCCCTCTAGCAGGCTAAACGCTCTAGCCTGAGGCTGAGGCAGCTGCAACAGCCCAAACAACAGACAGCTAACCCCGACAACAGCACCCGTAACCGCCCAGCTATGGCCATGTTGTTTTGCAAAGGCGGTACGGATCCGGTGCCAGGAACGCACATAGAAGTTAACCATGACATAGGGCATGGAAACAAAGACCGCAGTACTTAGCACCCATAAGGTAAAGAACAGGCTAAGCAAAATTGTGTGTCCGGGATCCCTCAACAACCAGACCATGTCTCTGGACAACGACGACCAGTCAATAGTTAGCAGCCCAGTAATGGTGGCATAGACCATGATGCAAAAAGCAGGCACGGTATATAGCAACAGCAATGTGCCTGCATACAGCCCGGTGATTAAAATCAGGCTGTGACCAATCATTTGTGCCCAGGCCAGTTTGGGTCGATAGGCAGCATAGCCCGCCAGGGTTTCAATAGCGAATACGGCAATGGCTGCCAGCACAGTCATTAAGATATGGGCACTGGCTGGCGTAGTTTCACGAATCAAAAAGAGCCGCAGCAGACATAGACCAAATAGAGGAACTTCCACACCGTAAAACAGCCGCATTAGCAAAATAGGGTGTTTACGCAGCCATTTGCCACCGACTACAGTGCAAATTAATGGCACGGTCAGCATGCCAAGAATGCTGGCGACAAAGGCAGGTGGAATTTCGCCCAGACGGGCAGCTTCAAGAATCGGCAGTCCTGAAACTGGCAGCATCCAGAAATAAATGACGCCAATAAAGGCGATATTCCAGGTCCAGAATATGGTGTGAGATAACCAGTGAAGTGCGGTCTTCATAGGCGAGGAGAGAGACTGTGTGGTTTGACACAGCGTGCTTACAGAGGCTTACGGGTTGGAAGTAAAAACTTTATGGGAAATTTATGTTGGCGGTTGGAGTGAGATTAATATCCTTTCACCTAAAGGTTCAACGCCTTCCTAGTTAGCACTTTCCCTCTCAAGCAAGGTGACTGAAAAGCAGGTTTTGAGTCTTTATGCCAGTAGCTAACTTTCAATTTGTTAGTTTTTGCCCGTGACCCACCCCATTGCCTCTCTAGAGAGGCAATGGGGTTATCCCTAAATGCAGTGATGGTGAGGGATGCGGTGAAAGCCTTAAATTATTCTGACTGGATAAAAATGGTTTTGATGTGAATGAATTTGAGGTCGGGGTGGGTTTCGACTGCTAGCGCTAGTAACCGAAACCCGCCCCCCTAGTCTACTGGGAACGGAAAAGTCGTAGTAGATGTCCTGAGACGATTACCTAATCAAGATAGGATGATGAACCTGAATCTTGGTAAGCAACGTTAGTACTTTAACAACTGCTTACAAAGCACTATGACGGATCGAGGCCATGGGCTTATGTGTCTACTATGGAGCCCAAAACCTGGATTTTGCGGTAAGAGTAACCGTAAGTTTTCCCAGAGCCGTATGAAATGGGAAGCTAGCTATAGAAATTCCTGCATATTGCGGTTTGTTTAACACTTTTGCTATCCGCAGGAAAGCTGGCTATGGTCTAAGCAGTTGTGTGTGATCAAGCGTAGCTGATGGCTAGTCTGAAAGGGTTTTGGCAGTTTCTGAATACGGATGTAAAGGATATTCCGTGGGGTGAACTGGCCGAAAAGGGGATTGAGGCGGTTAGTGCTAGCAATGACCTGGGTGAAACGTGGGAAGAACATAAGTCGGACCTGAATCAGCTGGCCCCCTATTTTGAGAAAGTAGAGCCATTTTTCAAGGTACTCAGCGATCCGGATGCGCAGATGGCCATTTCAGGGCTACCGTTTGTGTCGGTTGGCATTGGCCTGCTAAGAATCTATCTGAACCTGAGTAAAACTGAGCCCACCTTTGAAAGCTCTGTGGTGATTGTGGCGCAGCTGGCCTATTTGCAGAGTTTAGAAGCGATATTAGAACAAGTTAGGGATGCTGCGATTGCTGAAAAGCTGAAAACGGTTTCCCTGAAAAAACTGTTGGAAAAACAGATCGCCCGCTTGGATAGTGACAAACTGACCGTCAATGAGCTAAAAATTGTCACTAGTCGATTTAGAGAGTCAAAACTAGCCGAGCAATTTGGCACAGCGCTAACGGAACAGTTACAACAGGCTGGCCTAGATAAAACTAGAGCACAGAAACTGACCAAACAGGTGAGTTGGGGTACCCATCGATATTTGTATCAGGCCATTGCTGAAGCGGGTGAGAGTGTAGAACCGCTAGCGGAGTTTTATCGGACAGGTGGCCAGCAAGAACAAGAACGCTATGTCAGCATTGATGCTTATCTAAAAGATAAAATTGCACCGTTACCTACAGAACAGGTCTTTGATGAGAGTGATCCGCTGATTACATTTAACGATATCTATGTACCTTTAAATGTACAGTCACTGACACAATCAGGGGAGAAAAAGAACACCGCCCCACTTAATATTCATAAGTGGGCGCAAGGTATTTTGGAACAGACTGCCCCTCGTAAAGTTAAGTGGGCGCAAGGTGTTTTGGAACAGACTGCCCCCCGTAAAGTAATGTTTATCGAAGGCGATGCAGGCCAGGGGAAATCTGTATTTTGTCGCATGTTCGCATCTGAGGTATCTCAGACCCAGGGGTTTTCTTACATTCCACTTTTTATTCGGTTACGTAGTCTGCGGGCTATAGAAAATACGCTGACTGAAACTTTAGAAAACTGCCCAGACTTAGAACCTGTCGAGTTTGTTGGTAAGGAAGGATGGCTTAAGGACAAAAACACTCGATTTTTGATTATTTTAGACGGATTTGATGAGCTGTTGCTTCAGGGGCGGGCTAGCGGAGGGCTACAGGAATTTCTACAGCAGGTTTCAGATTTTCAGGAACGCAGCCATCATCAATGTTTGGTAACGGGCAGATCACTAGCACTACAGGGAGTGGCGCAACGCATAACTCAAAACAAAAATTTAGAACGAGTTAAGCTTCTACCCATGGGCGATGCTTTACAAAAGCAGTGGTTAACAAATTGGCAATTTATTTTTGGAGAATCAGAAGCCATCGAATTTCAGCAGTTTTTGAAAGCTTGCCCCAGAGAAATTGGTAATAATTTAGCCCGAGAACCTCTGCTGATTTATCTGCTGGCGAGGCTGCATCGAGAGAAACAGCTAACCAGTAAGATGTTTTTTGATGCTAAGCAAGAAAGTCAGGCCAAGCTTCGTGTATATCGAACGTCCGTGGATTGGGTACTAGAAAAACAACGACAAGGTGAAAACGCACGACTATCGGGATTGGATGATCCTGACGACTTGCGAGATGTGTTACGAGAAGCAGCTCTATGCGTAATGCAGTCCGGTAATGAGACAGCACAGCTCTCTATGCTAAAGGCTAGATTTCAAGATAGCTCTAGCCCAGTAGCCGTATCACTTAAAACTGCTCAGGTAACAACTGGCCAATCTGAGGATAAGGCACTTAACAATCTGCTTACCACGTTTTACTTAAGACCTGGCGAGGGTGATAAGCGAGGCTCTGTGGAATTTGCCCATAAGAGTTTTGGAGAATATCTGTTTGCAGAGCGGCTGATTGCCGCCTTTGAGGAGTGGACTGAACTGGATCGTAGAAAACGATTTCGCCTGGATGATCAGGCTGTCCATAACCAAATTTATGACCTTTTGGGATTTGGTGGCCTGAGTGTTGAGATTGTGGAATATATGTTCGAGCTGCTTGATGAAAGTGAGATTGATCGAGTCAGGTTATTTCAGCGATTGCACACATTTTATGAACGGTGGTTTGAAGGCGATTTTTTAGACCAGGCCCCGACTGAAAATCTACCTCAGAAAAAGTTTTTACAGCTCAAAGATCAAAACGTTTCTCTCGGCCTCAAGCAGGTCGATATTTTCACAGGGTTAAATGGACTGATTCTACTGTTTAAGCTACATGCAGCAGCTCAACCTGAGAATTACCCTAATGTGTCTAAAGATGAAGTTAAACCTAAGATCCGGTTTCATCCCTGTGGAGAACCAGGCATCGAACAATTTGATGATGAGAAACTACTCAAAGTCATTCACTACGCTGATGCCTTAGGTACAGGTACATTCACCAAAATTGTTGGGCCTCATCTATTCAAAGCCAACCTCATCAGCGCCAACCTCCATAGCGCCAACCTCCATAGCGCCAACCTCCATAGCGCCAACCTCATCAGCGCCAACCTCATCAGCGCCAACCTCATCAGCGCCAACCTCACCAGCGCTACCCTTGACAACGCCAACCTCGACAGTGCCAACCTCGACAGTGCCACCCTCGACAACGCCACCCTCTATAGCGCTAACCTCAACAGCACTACCCTCGACAGCGCCAATCTCGACAGTGCCAATCTCCACAGCGCCAACCTCGACAGCGCCAACCTCGACAGCGCCAACCTCGACAGTGCCAATCTCCACAGCGCCAACCTCGACAGTGCCAATCTCCACAGCGCCAACCTCGACAGTGCTAATCTCACCAGCGCCACCCTCACCAGCGCCACCCTCACCAGCGCCACCCTCACCAGCGCCACCCTCACCAGCGCCAATCTCCACAGCGCCTACCTCATCAGAGCCAACCTCGACAACGCCACCCTCACCAGCGCCAACCTCGACAACGCCACCCTCATCAGCGCCACTCTCTACAGAGCCACCCTCATCAGCACCAACCTTACCAGCACCAACCTTACCAGCGCCAACCTCGACAATGCTGTTATATTGAGTACTCAATTATCTACAGCTCAAAATTTAACTAGCCAACAACTTGATGGAGAGAACCCTCCCTTCATTTGTATTGCTACCTTACCGACTGGATTAGAGGCTTATCAAGATCGCGACAGAAATAGCCTACCTGCTGTTCTACACGAACGATATCCCGAACAATTTGAGTCACTGGAAGCCGCAGAAAAGTACATTGACGAGAACCATCCGCCCTCGATATAAAGCCTATGCCTCACAATAGCTTTTACTTTAGCTACAGCTAGCAAGACACCGATTTAACTCATAACAGACTTAATCCAAGTCAATCCCAAACACCCAATCCTTATACTTCTCATCCCGTCCTTCTGTAATCGCCGACAGCTTCTCTCGAATCTGGTCTGTTACAGGCCGCACTGTCAACAGCGTATAGTTCTCCACCTGTCGTACCGGGGTTACCTTTGCCGCTGTTCCACTCAAAAAGACTTCATCCGCAATCAACAGCTCAGACTTATCCACAGGGCGCTCGACCACATCAATACCCAAATCCCGAGCTACCTGTAGTACGCTATCGCGGGTAATGCCTTCTAAAATATCTTGTTCAAATCCAGGAGCAATCAGCTTACCGTTGCGCACAATAAAAATGTTCATCCCAGACGCTTCGCTCACTTTGCCCTGGGAGTTCATCAAAATCGCTTCGTCAAAGCCTGCATTCACCGCTTCAGTTTTAGCAAGAGACGACGTAATATAGGCCCCGCTGATTTTACCCCGCAGCGGTAGACTGCGATCTTCCTGGCGATACCAGGAACTGACACGACAGCTGACGCCTTCAGGTGAGAGATAATCGCCTAGTTCAAGACCGTAAACAAAAAAGTCTTTTTGTACATTGTGTAAACGAGGAGAAATACCCAAATCTGAGGTATAAACAAACGGTCGAATATAAAACGACGTTTTTGGACTGTTCTTTTTGACGAATTCCGTAATCACATGCTGAATTTTATCTGCCGGCAAATCAAAATTTAGCAGCCGAGCGCTGCTGCTTAGCCGAGCACAGTGTCGGTCTAACCGAAATAGCAAAACCCGATTTTCATTTTGAGGGTCGGGAATGCCGCGCAATCCACCAAAGGCACCGGTACCGTAGTGCAACGCATGGGTGGCAATGGAAATTTTGGCATCCTCAAATGGACAAAACTGACCCTCAAAATATGAAATCGGCAGAAAGTTATGCATTGGACCGGCAGCTTCAAGAAATCGTTTTACCTAGGATAGAGGAGTTCTTGGGTAAACGGACAATCAGCATAAAAATTTTGTAGGGGCGCACAGCTGTGCGCCCCTACAAAATTAAACCAACGTAATTGCCGTAATTTCTGGATTGCAGAATAGTCGTCCCGGGGCATAGCTGCCCAGACCTCGGTTAACGTAAAGCGTATTCTGACCGACTGTGTGCAAACCCATGGCCCACTCCCAATGATCGACAACGTTGGCGCACTTGTCGCTGATATAGGGGATGCTGCTTTTGCGGAGTAACCTGGGTAGTCGCTCGCGAAACTCAAACCAGTGCTGAGCCAAATTGCCAATGCCTGGCAGAACAATCTGGCCCCCGTGGGTATGACCAGAAAGCTGCAGATCAACACGCCAGGGGATCGTATGTTCGGCAGTGTCTGGATTATGGGATAGGACAATACGCGGCAGCGTATCGGGCAGTTGGTCTAACACCTTGGGCGTAAAGTCTGGGTGATAGTAGTCGGCTAACCCCACAAGAGCCAGGTCATGGCCAAATGGATAGGTGATTTGATTCCAGAGGACAGTGATATTGACATCGGCGAGGGCCGCTGTAACCGTCTCATGGGCCAGATACCAGTAGTTATCGTGGTTCCCCAAAACAGCATAGGTGGGAAAGTTTTGGGCAATCGGTCGAAGTTGAGCAGCTAGTTGGTAGATTGGGTCGGGTTCGCTGGTAATAAAGTCACCTGTAAGGACCACTAAATCAGGGTTAAGGGTAGGAATGGTTGCGATCGCATCCCTCAATATTTTTTTTGGCAGCCGTTCACCGTCATAGTGAAAGTCCGATAGCTGCACAATCACCGTTCCCTGGAGCCGTTGGGGCAAATCCCGAATCGGGATCGTCACTGACTCGACAGTAAGCGGACCAGAAAACAAAGGACGCATAGGTTCAGGAAGCAGGATTGTCGTTACTTAACTTAACTCTGATAGTTAACCCCAGTTATAGTCATTCGTTGCACTTAATCAATAGATTTGACAATTACCAGACTGGCCTAGCGCCAAGACCAGGTGCAGAGGTCACCAGCAAAACTATAAAATCCACGTAAATTAATTTTGAGTGTTGAAGTCTAAATTCTGGGCACTGCTGATCCTTGAGATGTTTTAGATGTCAGAGGCGGTTGAATGACCACAGTTCTAGCCCGATTCATTCCCTCAGAAACCACGAATTCTGAATCCAGCAGCTGAATAGGTTGCGAACGATTTGGGTCAAAATTAAATTGAGGCTCGCCTTAATAACTGCTCAGGAATGAGAACTTAATCAGGTTCTATTTTGACGTACCGGCATTCTATGGAATGCACCTTCAGAAGACATCGCTTTTACATAGGACGTTTTTATGACTGCTGCCACACTTGCGCCCCAAGAACAAAGCAACCTTAGCCAAGCAATTGACTACAGCCAGGCCCAGTCGATTGCCGATATTTGGCCCATCGTCGCCGGAAGGTTTCCAACCCAGATCGCGTTAGAAGATCCCCATGGAACTCCGCAGATCACCCTAACCTATGGCGAACTGTCGCAGCAGATCAATCAGTTTGCCGCAGGTCTTCAAACCCTAGGAATTCAGCCCCAGGACAAAATTGCGCTTTTTTCAGACAATCAGCCCCGCTGGCTAGTAGCCGATCAAGGCATCATGACCGCTGGCGCTGTTGATGCGGTGCGCGGTTCCCAGGCCGATAAGGATGAGCTGGCCTACATTCTAGAGCACAGCGACTCTGTGGCCATGATTGTGCAAGACCAGGCCACATTGAACAAGCTAGCCCACTGCTTAGGGGACAAAAATCTGCGGTTTATTGTGCTACTGTCCGATGAAACTCCTCAGCTAGAGACAGCGGCCAAGCTATTTAACTTTAACCAGCTAATGGAGCTAGGCGATGGTGTAGACGTGAAACCAGTCGATCGCGATCGCACCCAGCTGGCCACACTCATGTACACCTCAGGGACATCCGGCAGACCCAAAGGCGTTATGCTCAGCCAGGCTAATTTGCTATCCCAAATTGCCGGAGCCTGTAGCGTTGTTTATCCTAAACCTGGCTCCAAAGTCATGAGCATTTTGCCCATCTGGCACTGCTACGAACGTACTTTTGAATACTTCACCCTTTCCCAGGGCGCTCACCAGATTTATACCAATATCCGCAACGTCAAAAAAGACCTCAAAGCCTATAAACCCAACTATATGGTGGGGGTTCCCCGACTGTGGGAATCCATTTACGAAGGCGTCCAAAAACAATTTCGCGAACAGCCCGAGAGCAAACAAAAGCTGATTAACTTCTTTTTGCATCAAAGTCAGCGCTACATAGACGCCAAACGCATTTCCGAGAACCTCAGCCTAGACCATAGTCCCAGCGCCTTTGACCGCGCTATGGCCAGCGCCCAGTGCGCCGTGCTCTTACCCTTCCATAAGCTAGGCGACACCATTGTCTATAAAAAAATCCGCGAAGCCACAGGCGGCAACATCAACTTTGTCGTCAGCGGCGGCGGGTCCATCGCCGACCACCTCGAAGACTTTTACGAAATTATCAGCGTCAATATCCTCGGTGGCTATGGCCTAACCGAAACCTCACCCATCACCCATGTCCGTCGTCCCTGGCAAAATCTGCGGGGTGCCGACGGTCAGCCCCTGCCCGGCACCGAAACCCGCATTGTCGATCTAGAAACCCGCCAAGACCTGCCCCAAGGCAAACAAGGTCTAGTCCTGCTGCGCGGTCCCCAGGTCATGCAAGGCTACTACAAAAATCCTGACGCCACCACCAAAGCCATCGACCCCGACGGCTGGTTTGACACAGGCGACCTGGGTAAGATTACGGCCAACGGCGACCTGATCATCACCGGTCGTGCCAAAGACACCATCGTCCTCACCAGCGGCGAGAATATCGAACCCCAGCCCCTCGAAAACGCCTGTGCCCGCAGCAAATACGTCGACCAAATTATGCTCGTCGGCCAAGACCAAAAAGTCCTCGGAGCCCTAATCGTCCCCAATCTAGAAGCCCTCAGCCAGTGGGCCACCCCCCAAGGCATCACCATCGACGAAACCAACCCCGCCGAGTCCCTAAATAATCCCAAAATCAACACACTCTTCAAACAAGAGCTAACCCGCGAAGTCAAAGCCCGCCCCGGCTATCGCCCCGACGAACGCATCGGACCCTTTACCCTCCTCAGCGAACCCTTCTCCATCGAAAACGGCATGCTAACCCAGACCATGAAAGTCAAACGCCCCGTAGTCACACAGCGCTACCAGGATGTTATTGATGGACTCTTTGAGCAGTAGTTATCCAGGCCCCCAAACCCCCAAAATTGGGGGGCTTTGAGTCTAGCTCTCAAAATTAGCTGCCCCAAGTTTGAGAGCTAGCGAAGGAAAGACTCTATTAACCAAGCTGCTGCCTACCAGCTCACTCGTAACCCATGCTTTTTTTAAGTTTTCTGGGGGACCCAGAAAACTTAAAACTCACCCCGCCGTACCCCCTAATCTCATACATTCTGGATAACTCAGTACGAGGGTTGTAGGGCGGCGTTCCCGCCCTGCCCATGGGGGTTTGGGGGCCTCGGAGGACCCCCATGCAACCTCTCAATCCACCCGTCCAATCCCCCAAAAACCACAGAAAACCTTTCAATCCTCGCCTTTCCTACCGGAAGGGGTAATATACCTAGTGAAATTGATCACTAAAACACCCTATTCATAGTTCTATGGACGCTTCGCAATCCCAACTACTCCTAAAGCGAGTCATCAACGTAAAGGCCGTCGTTACCCCCCTCTGGAAAGAAGAAGCCCAGAACCAACTACAAAAGCAGCTCAACAATATTGATAGCCGTCTGCAGCAGCTCGAAATGCAAGGCCAGCGCATGGTAACCGAGCTGCAAAAGCAAGAAGCCAACGACGCCGTCCAAAAGCAAATGGCCGCCGTCCAAAACAAAATTAACGAAGACAAAAACAAGCTGCTCCAGCAAAAAAATCAAGTACTACAGCAGCTGCAGCAAGTCCAAACCCTAGAACTCAACAAAGAAGTCAGCCAAGGCCAAATCGACGGCTTCTTTAAGGTATCCACAGGCGATAACCTGGTCAAAAAAATGCAGGTCGAAATCCTACTGCGTGATGGCGTCATCGAAGAAATCCGCGGTGAACTCTAGCCCCAGTTATCCCCATCGCCGCTACACGCATCTTTTTAACGTTTAGACACAGCCTATAAAAATAAAAAGCCAGCCATTAATGGCTGGCTTTTTATTTTTAAGACCCATTTAATCAATGGCACAAAGTCTTTTAGAATAAGATGCTGGCGCGCCGCTGTTACGTCTGTCAGGTTAGTTAGGGCGGATGGATATTCCTGAACGTCTTAAATAGCTACCTGGCTGCAATCAACGAATACACCCGTCGATTGCTACATGGTTCGTTATTGTATTTACTGTCCACCCGTCCCGGAATTTCCCAATGATTCGCGAAGTGTTCATGCCCGCCCTGAGTTCAACAATGACTGAGGGAAAAATCGTTTCTTGGACAAAAGCCACTGGCGACAAGGTAGAAAAAGGAGAAACCGTCGTCGTCGTTGAGTCCGACAAAGCTGACATGGACGTCGAATCCTTCTATGAAGGGTATTTAGCAATTATCGTCGTCGAAGCGGGCGATGTTGCACCGGTAGGAAGTGCGATCGCACTCCTCGCCGAAACCGAAGCCGAAATCGAAACCGCCAAACAGCAAGCAGCGTCAGCCGCCGCTCCAGCCGCCGCTCCGGCCCCCGAACCCGTTGCCGCCGCCGCCACCGCCCCTGCCGCCACCCAAAACGGCAGCACCACAGCACCCAGCGGTCGCCTCATCGCCTCCCCACGGGCCAAAAAATTAGCCAAACAATTCAAAGTTGACATCAAGACCTTAGTTGGCTCCGGCCCCCACGGTCGTATCGTCGCTCAGGACGTCGAAAAAGCCGCGGGTCAAACACCTACACCCGTCGCTGCACCTCCTACATCCGCAGCGCCTTCGCCCGCTGCCCCTGCTGCAGCTATACCCGCTCCTTCTATTCCGGCCACACCCACAGCTCCCCCACCTGTTCCCGGTCAGGTGACTGCGTTTAACACCATGCAGCAGGCCGTTGTTCGCAACATGAATGCCAGTCTGAGCGTTCCTGTCTTCCGCGTCAGCTACACCATTACGACAGATGCCCTAGACGCCCTGTACAAACAAATTAAACCCAAGGGTGTAACCATGACTGGGTTGCTGGCAAAAGCCGTCGCCGTTACCCTAACTAAGCACCCCATTGTCAACGCCAGCTATACCGATGCCGGTACTCAGTACAACAGCAGCATTAATGTTGCCGTTGCGGTAGCCATGCCAGACGGCGGTTTGATTACCCCAGTCTTGCGCGGCGCTGATCAAATGGATATCTACTCCCTCTCCCGTACATGGAAAGACCTGGTCGCTCGTTCCCGTAGCAAACAGCTACAGCCCGAGGAGTACACCACTGGCACCTTTACCCTGTCCAACCTGGGTATGTTTGGTGTCGAAAGCTTTGATGCCATTTTACCCCCAGGTACTGGCTCAATTTTGGCCATTGGAGGTGCTAAGCCCACTGTTGTTGCAGACAACAACGGCATGATTGGTGTTAAAAAGCAGATGACCGTAAATATCACCTGCGACCATCGCATTATCTATGGTGCCGATGGCGCCGCATTCCTGAAAGACTTAGCTGATCTGCTTGAAAACAATCCCCAATCTCTGACCCTGTAACAATTACCAGCCTCCCCTTCAGGCGAGGCTGATGCCAAAATAGCTGGGCAGAGTGGCCAGAACCATCGAAGTTAGCTCGAAAATTTACCAGGGACTGCCGATGAGAGTATAGGTAGACCAATAATATGGATGTTCAAAGTTCCAACGACCGTGATATTCCAATTCAGGTAGCTGCGCTAATACATTTTGGTCAGCATCATAGAGTCTGCCATCGATAAACTGTAACTCCCCGTGTAGCATAGCTAGCTGTGCCTGCTGTAGCGCATTCGCTCTGGCAGGTTGCTGTAGCAAAGATGCATAAAAATAAGTCATCAGCCCCAGAGTGCCTTCATCGCTGATGGGCCAAAGACTCGCGATAGATGTCTGTACTCCAGCATTGACAGCCAGACCTGCAAAGCCATATTCCGCTTCACGGTCACCCAGGGCAGTATTGCAAGCACTCAGCACCATCAAAGCGATATCAGCATCCTGTAGACCTAGCGTATGAACTTGGTTGAGCTGGAGGGGCTGGTCCCACAGCTGAATATAGGAATTTTGCGGTTTACCTGGCTCAAACACACCATGGCTGGCTAAATGAATAATGCCATAGTCATCATTGGTGATTTGGGTCTTTAGGTTGTTTAAGGTAAAGCTGTCATTTAAAAATGTGTCACTTGCGTGGAAGGTTTGTGTAACAATTTCAAGCTCTTCTAAAACGGCTGGCAAACGCTGATGTGAAGCAAATTGAGAAGCCCCCATAGCCAGCAGCTGAGTGTCTTCTAATTGGGTATATAGAAAATGTTCAGGATTAAAATTAGTCAGGCTAAAACTGGGAATTATCCCTAGGCTATAGCGCTCAACCAAAAACTCACTGCCGCTGTGGAGGGCTGCCACAGGCAAGGTACGCAGCCCTGTATCCATCGCTAGGGCTAAACTTTGAATACCCTGTTGCTGCAGTTCCTGTTCTATCGGAGCAATAAACCAGCGATAAAGCTGCTGTGCAGGCGGTAGATATTGTGACGGGACGGATATTGCGTTAGTTATTTGACTAGAGAAATCCTTAGCCACATCCATGACAGCTTCACGGGTCACCCCTTTAACCCTGCGACGAATCGGCTGACCTCCATGGGTTAACAGTAACAGTTCTAGTTCATCGTCGGGGCTTAAACTCTCAGCATTAGTCTGAGCCATATTCTGGCGGCTAGACGGTCGAAAGTAAATGTATAAAACACCCGGTTTTATACCCATAGACGTTTCAATATTGCCTAGAGTTTGTTGAGCTGACGCTAAACTAGGAGATGAAATACTCACACGCTCATATAAATTCAAATGAGACTTAAACTGATTTGAAAATGAGTTTTCTAACTGCTCAAATAGCGCACCGTTAGCAGTATCAGACTGTACCCAGTTGGCTGGCTCATCTAGGGGAAAGCTCAGACTATTGTTGACGAGAGGTGGCTGCAGAGCTTCAACAGATGATGAGCTTGCCATCGAAGAATTTGAAACAGCTGTTGCAGCAGTGGCAGTGAGATATGGGACAGCCTGTGCAGAAGAAATTGATAAAGGTAGAGAGGATGGCGACAGAGGAATGGCCGGAGGGCTAATAGCCGGAGGGCTAATCGTATCTTGGGTTAGAAGAGAAATATTACCCAAGACATAGCTATTTAAGAAAGCATTGTTTATGTCAATTTGAAAGTCGCCGCTGGTAATAGCATCATGACTCCCTAAAAGATCGCTATCACCAACGTTGAAAGGGGTAGAACTATTACCTCCATGGTAGATAGTAATATCCCCTGTGCCGTTTGTCGCCGCTGTAGAGATGCTGGCGGCATATCCATCTAAGCTTGTAAAGCCGTCTGTCAATCGAAGAAAATTTTCAGTCCTTAGCGCGATATCGCCGCCTGCAGCATCTCCTTCAGCTCGAAGTGATTCAACCTGAATCATGTCCGTAGCATTTAGTGTGATGTCACCGCCTATGGTGCCGGTAGTATCAATCTGTCGTGTCGTAATGGTAGCAGCAGCGTCAAGAACAACGCTGTCGCCACTTGTAAAAATGTCTTGAGTGTCGATAGCACCGCCACTGCTGATCGAAATACCTGCTGGGGCTGTCAGAGTCGCTGTTGTGATATCTTGCGCTGCTAAGAGAGCTAGCTGAGACGCTGTTAGGTTAAACCCTTGGGTATCAATTGTCCCTGCGCCTTGAGGAGTCAAAATTGTGATGGAAGACGGCAAGGTTACATCCGCCCCTAGCGTAATGTTGCCGGCACTTTCATGGTTGCCAATGGTAATGCCAGTAAAGCCAGTGTAGATGGTGGCGAATTCTGATGTAGAAATTGTTAGGGCAGATGGGTTATCAAAGCCGCCCAGTTGAATATCTCTATTACTTGAAATAGGTTCAATAATTAACTCTTCAGTTCCTGTCGTGGCGGTACCGAGATTAATGTTGTCACCTCTGACTATAAGCGGACCTGCACCGCCATCGAGATCGCCAGTAAAACCAGCTGCGCTATTGAGGATAGTAATTTGGTCAGATTGATTACCGGCCACTAAGTTTTGAATACGTATAAAGTTGTTTACACCCGTTCCATAGCCACGATCAACACCGGTTAAAGTCCAGGTGCTGGCTGTGTTATCCCCAATTAGGGCATTGTCACCAGCACCACCATCAATAAGGCTAGCAGGAGCATTTGCGCTAACTCGAAAGGTGTCGCTACCGCTGCCGCCGATAAAAGACTCTATATTACTAAACGCGATAACATTATTAGCCGTATTATTTTCAAGATCAACAGTAACGCCAATAGTGCTGGTGCTATAATCTAACGTATCTGTTCCTGGACCACCATCGAGGCCATCCCACAGTCCACCACTGATGACAAAACGGTCGTCACCACCACCACCGCTAACACGTTGAATCTCGGCAAAGTTAGTTTCGTTGAACGTGCCTGCATTGAGCCCTGAGAGGATGATTGTGTCATTATTAGCCGCACCCTGAATTGTATCGTTAGTGCTATTGCTAACCGCAATGGAGTCAATATTTTCAAACCTTAGGCCATTGCTAAAAAGGCCGTTGATATTTCCCTGATTAGTATCTGTTATTACCCAGGGTGTCAGTTTATCAGGTCCTTTTAACGTATTGGCCCCAAGAATCGTAACCGGGTCTCTAAAGGGTGTTGTTCCGCCATCAGTAATGGAGTCATATAGAGTAACCATGCCAGTTCCATCAGCACGACCGATAGCAATAGTGGTAAACCCATCCTGTAGGGCTAAAACATCTGTCTCTAGCAAATCTAAATCAAACAATGTATTGGTGTCAGGCCCTACATTAATCTCTATGGCTGGGTTATTGGGTTCAATTAGGAGTGTGGTCCCCCTGATGGAGTTGTTGCCACCATTTAGATTTAACTCATTAGTTCTTACTGTAATGGCATCAGCATCTAAGTCCCCGGCTACAGACGTGAGGATAGGAGCACTTAGAGCCAAGTTTCCGGCTGCTGTCGCCAAGTGCGTATCGATAGACTGAAGATTAATGGTTGCTCCAGAAATTTCAATATCACGTCCTGATGTGTTAATCAGATCGCCGGCTTCATTCATAGTAAAGCTGCCAAGAAGATTGTTATCAGCATCAGCAATCAATTGAATGGAGCCCGTTCCTGGTTGAAACGTGAGTTCATTATTGCCACCTAGGTCAACCCAAATATTTCTATTGGCCTGAAGAATAATGTTGTCATCGCCGCTCCAGCTTTCTAAGGTAGCCTCATGAAGAGTTAGGGTGCCAAAATCCTTATCTATTGCATTGACGGCAGGAAATAAAAGAGATTCAGCGGCGACATCTGCTAGCGTTCCTCCACCAACGATACGAATATTATCGGGATCAAATAGAATCGTTCCAGATTCTCCGTGAGGAGCCCTAAGAGAAAACTGCCCGCCAAATTCTAGATGAGATTTTCCAGAAATTTCAATAAATCCTCCATCTCCTCCTAAGTCGCCTCCCTGGGCTCGGACATGGCCACTAAAATATGTGGCCTCATCTGACCAAACGATAATCTGTCCCCCATCGCCCTGCTCTATGGCATTGGCGCTCAATATAGTATCTCGGTCTACCTGAGTATTGGTGGCATTAGACAGCGGCCCCATCCCCTGGTAAGAACCTCCCACATAAATACGTCCTCCTTGGTTTGGGCTGTCTGTATTGATATGTGCATCCAAAAGAGAAATCTGGTCACCTAAGAGGGCAACTTGCCCACCTGCGCTGCTGACGGTGCCGCTCACGGTGATGTGTCCTGCGGTTGGTGTAGCAGCGGCTGTTTGCATAAGCCAGGCGGTACCGTCTGACTGAGTAATTAAGGTGTTGGCACTATCTTCCCCTCTTCCCGTCAGCATCTCAGGCAGACTAGCTGGCGTAATGTAGGAGTTTAAGCCTGTCTCACTCCAGGGCTCAATCGATAAGGTTAACAGCGGATCTGTTTGGGTTGGGTTAACTTGGCGAGTGTTATCTGTAACAGCGACCAGGGTAATTGTGCCGTCAGGAGCACTGAGGGTGCCGGCGTTCATTACACTCCCGCCCAGCAACCTAAGATTTTGACCAGAAGCCACCTGTAAATCACCCAGGTTAATTAGGTATCCAGGGTTAGAGGCAAACCCTAATCGTGTCGGTGGACCGGTCAACAGCCGAGAATTAGCCCCGTCAAACCAGTCCTGTTCAAACCCAATGGCGTTGGCAGTTGCTGCACTAAAGTCTCCTTGTAAGTTGAGCTGGGCATTGGGCCCAAAGAGAATACCCGCCGGATTTAGCAACCAGAGACTGGCATCATTGGAGACGCTCAAACTACCGTCAATCAACGACGCTTGCCCACCGCTAATGCGCCCCAGGATATTGGAAACCGTATCTGGCGTAACAAAAGTAACTGTTTGATCTGCTGACACATTAAAATCGTCAAACTGATGAAAGAGATTTGTTCCATCTATTGATGATGTTCCGCCAGTGATTTGAGTCTGAGTCCCCTCTGTAGATATGACTGTTGTTCCTATTGGTGTAATTTGTCCCCAGACTGGGGAACCACCCAAGGTAAAAATACTCAGCCAGCCCGCTACCGACAGAATATGGCGATTGATTGGACACCATCTTGAATGGCCCATGATATTGATAATGCTGGTGTGCGACAACCTAAAGTAGCAATTACTACAACTTCCCTTTTCTAATCACACCTGACTAAGAGAAGAAATGTAACCCTGATGACACGGTTTTTTGTCAAATCTCCTCAAATTTGTTGGCTCAGCACAAATACTTACGCAATGGTCAAGATTTAATAGTTATGCTCAGTAGAAGCTACAGGCTCAGCACTTGGAGGCACGGTGTTTAGGCACTCTCTCCTAAGATAGATGTTGTCTTACTCACAATGTGATTTGCCTAGTGACCTCTGATACCGGCTGTAGGGCCTACTGTGTATTAGGAAAAGACATTGGTGAGGTGGGGCGTTTTTGGTCGCTGTGATACGACCCGGAGCAAAGCGATCTGTTTCTGACCTATCCGACGATTGACCTAGATTAGGGTTTTGGATAGGTTTCTATAACTGATCTAAAAGTTTAATGGATTTCTCAGATTGGCTTTCTAACATGTCATTAGGAGTATCTAACGGTATTCGGTAAAGCGACCCAATAATTAAATTCTCTGGGCGTTGCTGATCCATAGATACGCTTTCGCTCACCCACCTCATGTAATAGAGGGAATGGAGGTTCTATGGTTGAAACTTATCAACCATCCCACGAAGCTACGCTAGATCGCGACTCAATGACATTGTCGCGTCATGTACTGCAGCAACTGCAAAGTTTTGGGCCAGATGCCCAAGATTTGAGTGCGTTGATGAATCGTATTGCCCTGGCTGGCAAACTGATTGCCAGACACTTATCGCGGGCTGGTTTAGTCGAAGATGCCCTTGGGTTTACCGGTCGCGAAAATGTACAGGGGGAATCAGTGAAGAAAATGGACGTCTATGCCAATGACGTCTTTATTTCTGTCTTTAAGCAAAGCGGTTTGGTCTGTCGCTTGGCGTCCGAGGAAATGGAAGCCCCATTTTATATACCGGAAAATTGCCCCATCGGACGGTATACGCTGCTTTACGATCCCATTGATGGATCATCCAATGTGGATATTAATCTCAACGTTGGTTCGATTTTTGCCATTCGTCAGCAAAAGGGCAACGATGAGGGTCACACGGCACAGGACCTATTGCGGTCCGGTCGCGAACAGTTGGCAGCTGGCTATATTCTTTATGGTCCTAGTACGGTTTTGGTTTACACCATCGGTACTGGGGTTCATGCCTTTACCCTTGATCCCAGCTTGGGAGAGTTTATCCTTTCAGAAGAGAACATTACAATTCCTTCCCATGGGCCTGTTTATAGTGTAAATGAAGGTAACTTTTGGCAATGGGAGAACTCGATTCGAGACTATATTCGGTACGTACATCGTCATGAGGGCTATTCAGCCCGTTATAGCGGTGCTCTAGTAGGAGATTTTCACCGTATTTTGACCCAGGGCGGCGTATTTCTGTATCCGGGTACTGTCAAAAAGCCAGATGGTAAGCTGCGACTGCTGTATGAGTCGGCACCGCTAGCCTTTTTGGCAGAACAAGCGGGGGGACGAGCAACAACAGGCACCCAAGAAATTTTAGATGTACTGCCTGAGCGATTGCACATGCGGACACCCTTGATATTGGGCAGCACCGAGGATGTTTCGTTAGTGGAATCGTTTATCCAGGATCGGTTTCGAGAGCGTGAAACTGAAGTAGCCGTGATGGGTTAAGGCTGTTTGTTAATCTTCTCGTGCATCTACACACTCCCGTTGTTGGGAGCCCTGTAAAAACAGGATGTTCAAAAGTAGACAACGTAAATTGGAAAACCCACCTATGACTACAGTAAATGACAGTCCTATTCTGCATTTAAAGGATTATGGCCAAAGCGTTTGGATGGATAATCTCAGTCGAGATTTGCTGGTTTCAGGGGAACTGAACCAGCTGATCGACAGCCGGGATGTTCACGGGATCACTTCCAATCCAGCAATTTTTGAAAAGGCGATCGCAGGTAACGAGATTTACGATCAAGAAATTGAGGCCGGTGTCCGTGCAGGTCAATCTGTTGATCAGATCTATGAGTCATTAGTTTTTGACGACATTCAGCGGGCTTGCGATGTGCTTAAGCCAGTATATGAAGCTTCTAATAGATTAGATGGCTACGTAAGTCTGGAAGTACCGCCCAATCTGGCCCACGATGCTGAGGGTACTTTAGCTGAAGCCCGTCGGTATGCAGCAGCCATCGGTCGGCCCAACCTGATGATTAAGATCCCTGGCACCCCTGAAGGTCTGAAAGCCGTTGAGCAAACTATCCGCGACGGGATCAACGTCAACGTGACGCTATTGTTTTCGGTCAAGAGCTACATTGATACTGCCTGGGCCTATATTCGGGGTCTGGAAGGTCGTCTAGCCGACGGCAATGACATCAGCTCAATGGCATCAGTGGCCAGCTTCTTTTTAAGCCGGATCGATAGCAAAGTGGACAACGCTTTGGACCAGCTGGCTGAGTCTGATGAAGGCAAACGGGCGAAAATTACTGAATTAAAAGGTAAGGTTGCGATCGCAAACGCCAAGCTCGCCTATCAAGAATATAAAAAGATTATCCAGAGCGATCGCTGGCAGGCTCTTGTGGCCAACGGTGCCAAAGTACAGCGTCTGCTGTGGGCCAGCACCAGCACCAAAAACCCAGCCTACAGCGATGTTATGTACGTCGACGAGCTGATTGGCCCTGACACCGTTAATACGCTACCGCCCCAGACCATTGAAGCCTGTGCCGATCACTGTGATGTAAGCAGCCGCATCGAAACAGATGTGGACCAAGCCTACGCTGTGATTGAGACATTGCCCGCTGTTGGCATCGACATCGATCAGGTGATGGATGAGCTTTTAGCTGAAGGCATCGACAAGTTTATTAAGCCCTTTGACAAGCTGATGGACTCGTTGGTGATGAAGGTTAAGCAGCTATCGCCCGCATAGAACAGTAGTTTTAAGTGCTTAGTTTTGAGTTAGTTACTCTTTGAATTTCATTAATTAGTTCATCAGCGCTAGCTCAAAACTACCCCTTTCCTCTCTCCCATCCCCTGTCCTCCTTCTTATCCCCACATGGTCTCTCTCCTCGAAAACCCCCTCCGCGTTGGTCTTCAGCAGGATCGCATTCCCGAACCTCAGATCTTAGTCATCTTTGGTGCCTCAGGAGATTTAACCCAGCGCAAGCTAGTCCCCTCTCTATATAAGATGCGCCAAGAGCGTCGACTACCGCCAGAGCTAACCATTGTGGGGGTATCGCGGCGTGAGTGGAGCCATGAGTTTTTTAGAGAGCACCTCAAGAAAGGTATCGAAGACTACGGCGGCGGTATCAACAACCAGATGCTGTGGGAGAACTTCGAATCTGGCCTGTTTTACTGCCCCGGCAATATCGACAAACCCGAAAGCTATCAAAAGCTAAAGGCCTTTTTAGCTGAATTAGACGAGAAACGCTACACCAGAGGAAATCGTCTATTTTATTTGTCGGTAGCACCGCGCTTTTTTGCTGAAGCCACCCAGCAACTAGGGGCAGCCGGGATGCTAGCAGATCCCAAAAAGCAGCGTTTAATTATTGAAAAACCCTTTGGTCGTGACCTGGCCTCAGCCCAGGCATTAAACCAAAAGGTGAGAGCCGCGGTTCCTGAAGAGCAGGTATACCGCATCGACCATTATCTAGGTAAAGAAACGGTTCAAAACCTATTGGTATTTCGGTTTGCCAATGCAATTTTTGAACCCCTATGGAACCGTCAGTTTGTCGACCACGTACAGATTACTGTGGCGGAAACAGTGGGTCTAGAAGGACGTGCTGGCTATTACGAGACAGCTGGGGCCCTACGGGACATGGTGCAAAATCACCTGATGCAGCTGTTTTGCCTGACCGCCATGGAACCCCCCAATTCTCTTGCCGCCTCTAGTGTGCGAGATGAGAAAGTTAAAGTATTACAGGCAACTCGATTAGCAGACCCGCTAAACTTGGATCGCTGTGCCATCCGGGGGCAGTACACAAATGGCTGGATGAAGAATAACCCCGTACCCGGCTACCGTCAGGAAGAAGAGGGGTTGGAAAAGTCCACCACTCACACCTTTGCCGCCATTGAAATGCAGATCGATAACTGGCGCTGGCAAGGCGTACCGTTCTATTTGCGCACCGGTAAACGGATGCCTAAAAAAGTATCTGAAATCTCGATACATTTTAAGCAGGTGCCCCATCTGATGTTTCAATCAGCTGCCAAGCAGATGAACGATAACATTCTGGCCCTGCGAATTCAGCCTGATGAAGGGATTTCAATGCGATTTGAAGTGAAGACTCCAGGCAGTTCTTTGCGGACCCGTCCGGTTGATATGGACTTTCGCTATGATGCAGCCTTTGGTAAAGCCAGCACCGATGCCTATGCGCGACTGTTGGTGGATGCCATGCTTGGGGATCAAACCCTGTTTACCCGAGGTGATGAGGTAGAAGAGTCCTGGCGAGTTCTAACACCGGTTCTAGAAGCCTGGGACAGTCCAGCAGATCCGGCCCAGATTCCTCTCTATGAAGCGGGTACCTGGGAACCGGTAGAGGCTGAGTTTTTGCTGAATAAAGTGGGTCGTCGCTGGCGACGGCTGTAGATCAAATTTTGAGTTTTGGGGTTTTAGCTAATTTTTTTGAGATAGCTGAGCTAGATGATTACCATATCAATACTAGATACTCCAAAACTGAGCATTCAACTCTCAAACGTTCTGATATCCAATCGCGCGGTTCAAACCTATGGTGACCTCTCTAGTTACGCTCCAAAAGCCCAAAGATATTTCAATCGACGATATTGAAGCCGAACTGCGGGAGATTTGGCATAACTATGCCACCGACGGTTCTGGTGTGGCCACACGGGCAACCACGTTTAACGTCATTATCTATGAGCCAGAAGAGATTCAGCAGTTGCTGGCGGCTTTAGGGTTTTATAAAAACCCCATCGACGGACAGCATGGGCCGGAGACTAGACGTGCGATCGCAAACGCCCAACAAACCTATGGGTTACCCATTACCAACCGAGTTGACCAGGCCACACTGCAGCGCTTACGCGATGAGTTTCGTGCCCTTACCCCCGAGCAGCGTCACTACACCAATGCCGACCTGCGTGGGTTTAATCTAAACGAAGCCCTTGCGGCTCAAAATCCTTGTCGAGTCATCACCCTCTGCCCCACCTTTGACGATGAAGATACCGGCGTCACTGCTCAGGTATCCGCCTACTGCCCAATTCAAAAAAGTAGCGGCAGTCGGCTGGTGTGTTGCGAGTACATCACTTTGCGGGGCACTAAGCAGGCATTAGATCGGGTGGATAGCCTGGTCAAATCTTTAGTCATTGACGACTTGCCAAAATTTGTTTGGTGGAAGGCCACACCCAACCCCGAGCAGCTTCTCTTTCAGTCCATGTCTGAGGTGGGTAGCTGCATCATTCTTGACTCTAGCTACTACGGCAATCCAGAGTCAGAGCTACTAAAAATTCATCAGCTAGTTGCTGGCGGCACCAAGGTTGCTGACCTGAACTGGTATCGTCTAGCCCCCTGGCAGGAGCTGTCTGCGGCATCATTTGACCCTCCAGAGCGGCGGATGGCGCTGTTGGAAATGGACCAGGTTGGTGTGGATTATGAAAAGGGGAATGCGGCCCAAGCACTGTTGTATTTGGGTTGGTTAGCTAGCCGTCTAAACTGGCAGCCCGAAAACTATGAGTTAGAAGGTGGCGACTATGATCTACGGCGTATCACCCTAAAGGGTCAGCATGGACGCTCCATTGATGTGGAGCTGGCGGCGATACCG
Organism: Cyanobacteria bacterium P01_H01_bin.21; assembly: GCA_038748405.1. Classification (GTDB taxonomy): domain Bacteria; phylum Cyanobacteriota; class Cyanobacteriia; order Phormidesmidales; family Phormidesmidaceae; genus Leptothoe. The sequence continues at coordinate 78,163 of JBCDIX010000014.1, forward strand.
GTGGCTGATGTGGGTGAAGTGCTGGGTGATTTAACGGGCCTACGGATGTCGTCAACGAACTTGGATGCTAACTGCTGCACCATACTTTGTTCTGAAACAGCGGGCTGTATGCGGATGGAGTCTGGTGGTGGAGCCCAGTCTTGCTACATTCAGGAGGTGACGGCTATCTCTGACCAGCGGTCTGATTTGTTGTTAGAGCAACAGCTGCAGCGATGGGGTGAAGATGTGCTGTTTGAGGAGAGTTTAGAGGTAACAGCCCAGATTTTGAAGTTGTTGGATGCGGTTAATCATTAAGGTCTGATTGAATGTCACGTTAGTCAATAAAGTCAGGCATTATCGATGTCTGGCTTTATTTTGTTGTGAGTGTTGCTCCACATGTCAATGTTGATGATGAGACTATGACCCACGCCGGGTTCAAAACCCGTCGCTAATTGAGGGCTGTCTGCTAAAGCGACAACGTTGGCTGTGAAGCCTTGAATATAGAGCTTTCAGCGATTCTTCAACCCTTTTAGCGGGTTTTGATGCAGTTAGCCTTGCGACTTTGAGTCCAAGGCGGGTCAATGCTTCCTTGCCAGGTGCAAGGTCTGAATTTAAAGGCTGTTTAGCTCATTAGGGCAGAACAATCAGGGTAATGACCAACATAAGACTTGAGAGAATAAAGAGAACTAAGCTAGCAACAAATAGTTGTTTACTTTTGGCTATACGACGGCTTGAAATGGCATCCGCTTTTTTCATCATTTGTTTCTGCTCTCGTTTGCGAATGGCTTCCTGCCGAGCCATTGCCTGTTCATAGATATGAGACTGACTGCTCATTAAAAACTGGTGATGTTCCTCGCTCAAGCTCTGAGTGCCGGCCCAGGTTCTGGCTTCTTGTAAGGCTTGTTCATTAAGTAACCATCGAGAATCACACTTTGAGGAAAGCCATTGATCCAGCATTTTTTGGTAAGGGCATAAGGATGTAAGTCGACGGTCAACCCACCAGGGTCTAAAGATTTCAGCATAGATCTGATTTGCGACTTTTAGATAGACTCCTTCTTTGACAACAAGACCTGTCAGTTGTAATTCACTTTGTTCTGGGCTACCGTCAAGCAGAACAATGCGTGACTGTAATATGCCGCGATAAACCTCTAGCAGTCTCTGGGCGCGTGGGCTATGAAGCAGTCTGTCTTGAATAGTTTTGAGATGTTCAGGGGTGTCTTGTTGTAGCCAGTCTTGAATGATCTTTCGTTCAACGAGTTTATCAACATAGGGAGCTGGATAGGCCCGAGGTTTAATGTCGGCTTCACTGACGATTAGCTGGCATAGTTTTTGGGTTAAAAATGGCTGTCCGCCTGTCCAACGTAGAATGGACTGAATGAGTCCTTCTGAATATTCTGATAGGTGGGTAAGCCCAGCACTGAGGGGTTTGGCTTCTTCTAGGGTGAAGCCTCTAAGTTGGATGGCAGTGCCGATGTTGAAGGGAGTGCGATCGCGAGCGGAAATTAGCTCGGATGGTGTGGCTACACCAATGAGCGTGATAGTAAGACGTCGGTAGTCGGGATGTTCAGCTCGTTCTTGATAGAAGTTACGAATGAGTGAAAAGAAATCATCACTAAAATCGAATTGAAACAGACTATCGATTTCGTCGATAAAAATAACAATAGGCTGCTGGATTTCTTTTAAAAGAACATCTTCGATGAATTCGCTAAAGCGTTGAATGGGTGGCAGACCATCTCGCTCTTGCCACCAGGGGATAACTTTGAGCTTGATGCCTAGGCTACGGCTGAGGCGACGAATAACCCCAAGGTACCAGGCTTCAGAGGTCATGCCATGTTCGACAATGGCGCTGATTTCGATGACACCGCAGGCGATGCCTTTTGCTTTTAGCCGTTGGGTAGTATGGACCCGCAGGCTAGATTTGCCCATTTGACGGGCATTGAAGATATGGCAGTATTCTCTGGCCATCAAAGCCAGAAAGAGGTCTTCGTCGGCCCGGCGGGAGATGTAGGTGGGGGCACCCTGGCATAAAGCTCCACCAACGGTGTACTGATAGGCGGAGAGATTACTCATAATGGGTTAGATATTAGTAACAATTGGCTACAGCTATCGAGCATTTTCCCTCCTGCGGAATTCAGCCTCATTAGCCAATTGTTGGGCACGCTGCGTCGGATTGAAGTCTAGAGCAGCATTCCACTCAAGCGCAGTTTGATAACGGGTGACAGCCGACTCAAGCTGCCCCTGAGCGGCCAGCCTATCACCTTCTTCAACCATTGCAGGGGCCGCCGCCTGCTTCCGCAATGGTGTTTGGCAGAAAGAGAGAACCTCTAGCTCTACAGGATGATTTCTAAAGTAGAAATTGAGACGATTACAGCCAAGCGTCAATAGATCATCTAGATCATTTATTTGCCACACACGGGCAGTAAAGTCATTACTACTTGTGACAATGCGGTTGCCAGTAGGAGCAAAACTCGCGTCGTTGATTGAGTCTGTATGCCCTGTAAACTCAGCCAATTGCTCGCCAGTAGACGCATCCCATACCCGAGCGGTACTGTCATAGCTGGCGGTGACAATGCGGTCACCACTAGGACTAAAACTCGCTTCTTTAAAACCGATTAAATCAATTGTTCCGAAGGAACGCGACAAAGGTGTGTAGCCTTTAAGCTCAACAAGTTGCTTACCAGTGACCGCATCCCACACCCAAGCAGTGAAGTCAGCGCTGGTGGTGACGATGCGATCACCACCAGCGCTGAAACTCGCGCTGTTGAGGAAGCTTACATGGCCTTTTAACTCGATAAGTTGCTCGCCAGTAGAAGCATCCCATACCCAAGCATTGGGATGACCGTCGAACCCGCTGGCGGTGACGATGCGGTCGCCAGTAGGACTAAAACTCACGCTGTTGAGGAATAAGTCTGTATCTAACTCGATAAGTTGCTCACCAGTAGCCGCATTCCACACCCAAATGGTATCGCTGAAGATAGTAACGACACGGTCACCAGTAGGGCCAAAACTCGCTGCACGGCCCTTGAGCTCAACAAGTTGTTCACCAGTAACCGCATCCCATACCCGAGCAGTACCGTCATCGCTGGCGGTGACAATGCGGTCACCAGTAGGACTGAAACTCGCTTCTGTGACACTCGCTGTATGACCTTTAAGCTCAACAAGTTGTTCACTAGTAACCGCATCCCATACCCGAGCAGTACCGTCATCGCTGGCAGTGACAATGCGGTCACCAGTAGGACTAAAACTCGCTTCTGTGACACTCGCTGTATGACCTTTGAGTTGGTGTATTTCGGTTATACTTTCCCTGAGTGCAGAGTTTAATGCCAAAATTGGGCTGAAGGCGGGGTAAGTCTCATCAGCATCCAGTTGTTGAGTTAGCTCATACAAGTTTTGACCAGTTTTCATAATCTCCAGCAGTGACTCCATATTTTGAAACATTTGCCACTGCCGTAAGGCAAAGACTCCATCCTGCTCTAATTGTGCCCCTTCCCTTACTCGGCTTAATTTTGCTTCTGCTTCTATCAGCTGTACTCGGGCAATAAGTAACGTATCTTCTGCATCTTGAGTTAATTGTTCAGCGTCATTAAGCTTCTGTTGCGCAGTCTCTATAGCAGCTTGGGCAGCCTGAACCTTCTGCAGAGCTGCTTGTTCTTTCTGCTGTGCTGCTAACAGATTTTGACTGGCTTGCTGGCTCTCTTGCTGAGACTTTTCTGCTTCACCTTTAAAGTTATCGGCTAATTTTCTGGCTTGTTTAGCATCTCTCTCTAAGCTTTGCTTATCTCTTGCCAAGGTATTTTTTTCAGTTTCTAGCTCCTCGTTCTGTGTGAGTAATTCTTCATTCTTGCTAGCGGCCTCCTCAGCTACTGCCAATCGATCAAGGGCAATTCCGGTTGCAATCACAGCTCCAATAATGCTACTTGCTAGCAGGTAGCCTCCCCATCTCAGTCGTTGTCCTGTTTTCTTTAGCTGGCTTTTTTGTTCTTGCAGTTGCTGTTCTTTTTCATGCAGTTCTTCGTCGGCTGTTTTTAGTCTTGCTTCGGCTTCTTGATTGGCTGTGGCTAAAATTGCTTTGGCTTGCTGCTCTGCGGATAAGACTTTTCGCAGTTCCCGTCGTCCTAGTTCCTGGCTAGCATCTAAAAATAACCGATCGTCATCGCTTAGTCGTTTACCAGCGGCCCATATGCGAGCCTGCTGCAGCCCTTCGCCTTGCAACAGCTGTGTATCGTCCTGCCGACCGGAGACAACCCATGCAGCAATGGCAGCTCCGTAGGGGCGTAGCTTCAATAATCCGGCATCAATCCAGTCTTGGTTAAAGACGGCGGCATAGATCGGGTTGGCAACGCGTAACCGATTTTGGTCTTCTCGTATCAGTCCCGAGAGTCGTAGTTCAATCTGTTCATCGCTACCGTCGGCAGGCACATCGGCAGGCACTAAAATCTGTTGATACAGACCCAGCAGCCGCCCTGATCGTTCTTCGTTGGCTAGGATGCGGTCTCGAATAGTCTTTAAGTGAACTGACACATCCTGGGCTTCCCAATCGTCAATAATTCGCGACTGTACCAGCTGAGTTACTAGGTCTTGCTCACTGCCTGCTGCAATAGTAAAGCTTGACTCCGAAATCAGCTGACACAGTCGCTGGGTTAAAAATGGCTGTCCCTTGGTCCATTGCAAAATCTCGGCGAGTACAGCTGCTGGGTTGTCTGCTTTTTGCTCAAGACCAGCCGCTAATGGTGCCACCTCATCTCGTTGAAATCCCTTTAAGTCGATAAATCGACCGCCAATGTTAAATGAGGTTCGGGTTTTGTCGCGAATTAGGTCGTTAGGTGTGGCCACACCTAACAGCACAAAGCTGAGTCGATTAAACTGATTTAGATCTGACCGTTCCTGATAAAACGAACGGATCAACGCAAAGAAATCATCGTTAAAGTCAAACTTAAATAGACTGTCGATTTCGTCGATAAAGATAACAATCGGCTCGGAAATAGCTTCTAGCAACACGTCTTCAACAAATTCGCTAAACCGCTGCACTGGGGAGAGACCATACCGCTCCCGCCACCAAGAGAGTACTTTAACCGAGAGCCCCAAGCTGCGACTTAACCGACGGAGCAAACCCAAATACCACTGTTCTGAGGTAGCTCCTTCACCTACAATGCTGCTGACTTCGAGCACACCGCAGGCGATTCCTTCTACTTTGAGACGCTGCATCACCTGCACTCGCAGGCTAGATTTACCCATCTGTCGCGAATTAAACACATAGCAATACTCTCCAGCTTTCAGAGCTTCATAAAGCTCCTGATCCGCTTGGCGTGTCACATAGGTGGGCGCATCCTGCCTGAGAGCACCACCAACCGTATATTGATAAGCTGCAGCCATGATCTACCCCTCCAAATGCTCTTGAAAATACTCACGATAGATCTCACACAGTGGCGATGCCTGATTCCCCGACAGCGTCACCAACCCCATACTTTCCAACTTGAACGCAGACTCCGCATCAATATCCACCGGACGACGCTTCGTCACCACCTGCCGAAATGCTTCTGCCAACTGTGGATAATCCTGTAACACATAGAGATGTCGCCGCAGGTGATCGCTATAGATCCCCGCTTCTGTCGCCGCTGTTTCAGTTAATGCACTTATGCTCAAATCATCTCGCCGCAGATGATATAGCGCCTTACGAATCAAATAAGGATGTCCTCCCACCAGTTCCATCAGCGCCTCTGTTTGACTTGCGCTGGCCGACAACCCATATCGCTGGGCCAAATCCTGCACCTGCTCTGCCGAAAACTCTTCTAGCTCTACATTTTTACCTACATTAAAGGGCGACTGGTTAATATTTAACGGCACATAGGCTTCTGTGGAATGCACCACTACCAGCCGCAGTTTTTCCCACAGCTCGCTACCAAAGTCTCCGTAGCGTGCCGACTCATACCAGGACCGCAACAACCCAAAGAAATCATCTGCTACGGTTGCATGGGGAAACACCATATCCACCTCGTCCAAAGCCAGAATCAAGGGCGTATCTAAATCCTCTAGCAAACACTCTTCAAAGTAAGCAATGCACTTGTCTTTACTCCCAAAGCCCAGCCAGTAATCTTCTAGTTCCTTAAGCTTTTTCAACCGCCTGCCCACCTGGGAGCAAAGCCACTTCAGCAGCAAATCCAAGTCATTAAACAACCGACTGTCTGCCCGCTGAAAACTCACTGGCACCGTTTCATACCCAAGTTCCCGCCCGTGGTTCAAAATCCGAGCCATTAGGGATGTCTTACCCATTTGTCGCGGTGCTTTAATCCGAATCAATGAACCTGGCTGTTCAATCTCAGCAAAGCAATCAGTTTCAATTGGTGGACGATCTACATAGAGGCCAGACTTAAGCGGCACCGAGCCCCCTGGCTCTCGCTGTAGCTCTGGTTCAGCCACCGGTAGCGGTGGTCGGTCGATGCTATCGGCCACCGGTCGGATGGGCACCGCAGACTGAGTCTCAGAATCAGCTGATCCAATGTCTCGCTGAGCCTTCTGCTCTTGCATTAACGACTGCAATTCCTGCAACAATCCAGGCGTGTCTGCTACTGAGCACCATTCTCGCTGCTGAATTTGCTGTAAATATCCCCGCAATTCATAATTCAGTGGGTCATCCATAGGAAACTGCACACGAATAGGCAAGATCAGCGGGCGATTACGCCGATCCCGCAGACTCCGTGCCCGCTTCACCTCTTCAGTCACCATTTCACTCGTAGCTGACAGAGGCGACAGCAGCAGTAAAAAATAATCACACTGATGCAGTTCTGAGCTAATACGCTTGCGCCAATTTTCCCCCAGCTTGATACTCTCCGCTGCCATAAAAGCTTTATGCCCTGCAGCCTGAAACGCATCGTAGAATTCCTGTGCCAAATCCTTATCGGGAGACTCATCGCGGTAGCTAATGAAGATACGCCGAATAGCAGTGCGACTATTTTGGGAATTCGCAGCACTACCAAACCGATCATCAATGACTTTGCCAGCACGGGTCCGTAGAACGGGGGTAGCTACTTCCTCAGCAATGTCTTCTAAATCAATGGCTGTACGCCCCATTTCATAGGCCGCTTCATAGGAACTACTGTGGCCTAAGGCAGTATAAAATCCTCGCGCAAAGCTAATGGCAGCTACATCACCAATGGGTTGATTCATACCAATTACGCAGGATACAAACTGGCTAATAGCTTGAGCCTGACTGTCGGAATAGCAGGCATTTAACAGGACACACTCCACAGTCAATACCTGCTGAAACAAGCGCGCCAGTGCACGCGTTGGTACCAACTGACTCCTTCCTCGACTATCATCCAGCACCAAACCATGGTCACCAGCACCATGCCCGACAAAATGCACAATATGAGGTTGGTGGGACACTAGCGTCTGAATTAAGTCTTCCGTGCGCACAGCCCATTCTGAAATAATCTGAAACTGATCCCGCTCTTGGGAAAGCTGAATACTGCGCTGGATACTACGAACCTCTTCATCCAGACTCAATTTGGGTGTATCACTTGGATTAGCCGCCAGTACCAGAATTTTTCGAAGTGGTAGTTTGGCCTTTATGGGCATAGTCAAAACAGCTCAGCAGTCGCCAATCAGAAATTTATTCCTTTACCTAAAATTGCACAGATTCCAAACGATGTCTTTCGCTGAAGACATCTGTTTACATAGGTCACCTAAGTTATGACAAAAGATATCTTTTATCTTATTTAAAGATTTAGTTGCTGGTTTCGATAAACTCTGAAATCAATCTTTTTATGTCTGTAGGCTTTAGAATCAAGACTACCTGGAGCTTATAGTGTTTTTTAAATATGCACTTCAATTCACTAGTTTTTTTAGAATTAGTGAGCTTGGTGAGCTGTGTTTCCAGCAGTGCCAGTGATACTTCACACCATTCAAATTCTAAAGCATATTGGCATACCATCATGGGGGGTCAATGCAGAGTAACTATAATCGACCCCACCGTACCCCCAACTTAATGCATTTTGGATAACTCAGTACGAGGGTTGTAGGGCGGCGTCCCGCCCTGCCCATTGGGGTGTGGGGCACTCGGAGGAGCCCCACGCAATGTCTTTAACCACCCCACCAATCTCTAGAAGCAATTCTCTAACAAAAAAAATACATTTCTGTTCACAGTTACCGAGATTTCCAGGTGCCGTGAAAGCCAAAGGGAATTATCTCGGGCAGTTCTAAGATGCAAATAGGGCCTGCTGCCAGGTTATCTGCTTGTAGGATCTGGACGGTGCTTTGGTCTTTGTGGCCGTCAAAGACAACGGTGAGAATCCAGTCGGAGCCTTTTGAACTGGGGACATAGATGGGTTCTGCGGGGTAGCAGCCTGCGGCAAAGATTGCTTGATCTATTTGTCCGCTGTTGAGATCTAAACGACCGATACTGTTGAAGTATTCGTCGTTTTTGGGTGGGGATTTATGACAGAAGAAAAGAGAATCGTGGTGCTGCCCAACGTTATGGGGGGCGACAGTTGGAAATTCGCATTCTAGATCGGACAGTGGGTCATTGGATAGGACTTTGCCTGCGTTTATGTCGATCTGCAGTCGGGATAGTTTGGCTGAGACTTGAGTGGTTGGAGAACCGGTGACGAATTCTTTTAGCCACTGATTAGTGTCAAAGTTGTTGTAACGTACATAGTCGATGGTTAGGGTTCCATCAGCGGCTTGATAGCCATTGCCAAAATGCCATTGAAACCAGGGGTCGGTTTCTATGCGTGAGATTTCTTTTAGGGTGTGGCGGTCGATGACAATAATTTGGGTGCCGTGTTGGGGCTGCCAACGTAGGGCTTCACTAAAGCTTTGAATGCTAAGTAGCGCGGGTACTACGGACAGGGCTAGAGGCGGTACTAAAAAGATGAGGTAGGGACCGGCTAGGACAAAATCATGGACTAGTGAAATGCGGGGTATGGGGATTTGACTCTGCTGTTGGATTTGACCGGATGCATTACTGCGGTACAGCTGAATGTAGCTTTTGGCACCGCTGACAACGCCAAAGTTAAACAGGTCACCGGTTTGAGGATCTTGCTTGGGATGGGCAGAGTAGGGTTGCTTGGGTTCGAGTATGCCTAGATTGTCTAGCCCCTGGGTTTCTAGGGTTTCTAAATCTAAGGCATGGGGATTGCCGCCTTCCCAAAGTGCTAAAAGTTTATCGGGCAGGGCTAGCACTGATGTGTTTGCGGCATTTTTAAGCTTAGTGCCCCAGCGCTTCCACAAGGGGCCGGGGGGTAGCTGACCGTAGCCGGCATATAAATATTGGTCGGCTGACTCTTCTGCCTGGAAGCCTTGGGTCTGGACGTAGCGATAGATGCCGGTGGCCCCTGCATCGGTGAAATGAACGCCTAAAATGCTGCCGTCGCCGTCAAACCAGTGGTCAACGAACTGTCCTGAACGCTGCAGACGCCCTGCTCCATTGCGATATAGGCTACCCCGTAGCTCGTCTGGGATTTGCCCCATCAATACGGGTAGCTCAACAGGGCCAAATTCAACGGCGGGTTTTGCGATCGCACGAGACCACAAGGGTTTACCTTGACTAAAGGTGTCGCGGAGACTCAGGGTGTCACGGGCAGGGGCTTGCATCACATCGTTAGCGTTATGAACACTAACTAGTATAAAGGTGCTGTTAGAGAAACTCTTTTAGTTCCTCCAGCAGCTTTTGGTAGAGCCGATTTTGAGTGTCGTCTAGGGTTTCTCGGGCATTTTTTCGCTTTTTCAAGCTGTACAATCGTGCCAATTTAAGAAGTTTATCTGCATCTGGAATAACATCTCGGTCAAACCTTGGATGCCCTACAGTGGTATCTAGCTGACCGTTCATTGCACCTAGAATGGTGGCTAATTTTTGGTTTTTGAGAGTGAGTGCTTCATTGCTACCGACTCGAATTGGAGCAGGTACAATTTTGACAACAATATAGTCATAGGGAAATGGTTTGTTGCTCTCTTGTGGGGACCGATGTTTGAGCTGTAGCTTTTGGAGCTTAAACTTAGACCCATCTACCGGTTCTCTAAAGAAGACATAGGCTCCGTAGCGCAGACGCGCTTCTCCTTCTCCGCCGTCACCGTAAAGATCCAGGGTACTCAAAAAGATCCGTCTCTTTTCTTTTCTGACCGTGTTGACTTTCTCCATCACATCAAAGGCAACACCGCCAAAGGGTAGAAAAGAGCTTAGAACCATACCAAACGTATTTTTGATAGCCCTAAGCCCTTTGCCAATATCTTTGTTGAGGCTAATATCTCCTGGCAGTTCCATCACCTCAACTTCCAGATGAACCCGGTCTAGTTTAGAGTAAGTTTCTTGGGCGTAGATATACTCACACAGCAAATTATTTCTGACGACACCCGCTGGTACATCGTTCTCAAAAAAGTTAATGGCTTCAACCATAGGGTCATTGCCATATTTGAGCCGCGATCTCACCAGCAGATCGTTGTCGCTTCTACTATCGTAGGTGTTAACGATCAGCAGGGTCTCTAGGGTTACTAAAAATGAGTCACCGTCCTTGGCGACAGGATCTGTTGCTACAGGTGCTACCTCCGCTAGCCGCAGCGATGTGCCTGCTGATGCATCTAACTCATCTAGGGGAACAAACCAGTGACGGGTTGGATACATGTTATTTGTGCCGATTTCCATGGTGATTGGTGCCAGCAGACAGAGGGTAGGCGTTGTCCTACTTAACAGCTATCTTTTGGCTCTAAAAGATAAGCAATACGATACAGTACTGCTTTTTGGCTCAGCTTATCAACGATTAGTGGCATTTTGTAGGGTATCTTTACCCATTCCGTCCATTAAAGTCCTAGTTAGCTGGGCGATATTCAAACTGGGCTCGAATAACACCGTGATCTGACGAGCCATCTTCTTTATGGTTATCCCAGTTTAGGTGATCGTTGGTGACATCCATGCCCTTAAAAGCCCACAGCCGATGACGAGAGTTGTCGTAAAATTCTTGGGAGACTAGAATGTGGTCCAGCGATTCTCGAAAGTTTTGATAGATGTGGGTGTAGTACACATTGCGCTCGCTACGATACTGCTGCAACCGGCTAACCGCATAAAGATCTACATCACTACCCCCCTGTTGAAAGCCGCTCATGATGTAGTTTGGCTGACCGGTCAAAATATTGAGGGTATTGCTGTTCTCACCGTCATTGAGATCCCCCAGCACCACCACTGGCTCGCTGGTGTTTTTCATTCGCTCGGTCAAAATCATCCGTAGAGCGGCGGCTTCAGCGGTGCGACGAATGGTGGATATGGCTGCGCCCAATGCTTCGCTGTGCTGTCTGTAATAGTCGTCTTCGGCCCGGTACCAGCCTTCGCGATAAATCTTGGTGGGTGCCTTGGACTTAAAGTGAGCAACGTAGACTGAGATGGGGGACGATTTAGCGCGCGCCTCTACTTGAAAATGTAATACCGGTCGAGAAAAGCGTTTGACCTTCACTGCAATATCAGAGGTTTGGGCGTCGTCACCACCGCTATTCAAAATAAATTTTTCTGGAAATGTTTCAATCCAGCGGGGTTCGCCAATGAGAATATCTTTTTTAACCGCACCAGCACAGACAATCCGCTGACCTTTATGGCCCTCTGGCACTAACAGTTCATAGTCTCTAATGTCGTCATGGTCAAAGATATCTTCGAGCGCCTCGGTGTGCCACAGCTCCTGAAATCCCCAAACATCGGCTGCATGGTCCAAAATTATCCGACGGCTCCAGTCGAGCTTGCGCTGGTAAGCTTCTTTATCCCAACCATCGGAGTCAGAGTAAATCCTTAAACCTGGCCGGTTAATGTTGTATAGATTAAATGTGGCAATGGTGAACTGAGTGCGTCGAGCCATGGCAATGATGATATAAGACGACTGAGCGTTGCTCTACTATTCGTTTGTTTGGTTAACGAGGGTTTAACAAGCAAAGGTACGTGTAGCCACCATAGGAAAATTTATTGGGTATCACCAAAGGCTCTGGGCGCTCTTGTGCGTCTGCGTGGCGGTAATGGATTAACAATTTCATAAGGGTTGCTCCATTCGTTTAGCGATAGCTGTAGCCCGGCTAGCGGCAGCCGAATGTCGCTGAGGGTGAGCTGCCCGATTTGCTCTTGATAGTGGCGATGCTGCTGTCGGCGCTGTTGCCAACGCCGATAGTTATGGTGGGTGCGGTGGCATGAGCCGCAAAGAACAGCAAACGCTGGATTTATTTGCGATTGTTCTGAGGCAGTGTCTAAAACAATTGGGCTATGCTTGTGAAGCTTTGTCAGATGTAGCGTCCAGCGTAGTGGATGGGCTGCGATCGCATCCACCTCATTACCAGTGCGGGTGGCAAAGTCATCCAATGTTTCATCCTGTCGCCGACATAGCCGTCCGCAGGCTCTACACTGCCAGTTAGCAGCTTGTTTAAGCTCGTGGGCATTGGGCTGTTTTGCATTGTGGCTGGGCATTGAGGCAGTAAACACACTGGTCTGGGCCATAGCTTAGCGCTAAATGGCCGTTTTGCAAGGGGGATATTGAAAATTACTTGGAAATTACTTTTACTCAGATCTTGCACTAATGTTGGAGACAAGCCTCAAACCCACGCCCGGTTCACAACCGAGCGCTAATGGATGCTGTCTGCTAAAGCGACAAAACCAATCCTACTAGTTGGGATCGTCTATAAGCGACTAACCCCTTTTAGTGGGTTTTGATCCTGTTAGCCCTGGGTTTTGAACCCTGGGCGGGACAGCTACTGGGCGGGATAGCGCTACCTCGCCAGGTGCAAGAGTCGAGCCGCTGGTCTACAACGGCTTTAGCCCAAAAGCCGTTGCGTTCCATTAACAATCTGTGTCGCTTTTAACAAAATACGTCAAGATAAAACTATTGTTAGGGACAGTATTGACGAGCGGCGATCTGTCTTGCAGCTGTTGTAAGTACCCTTCACAACAGCTGCAAGACCATAGGCCACATCCGTTTCCCCTGTAGAAGGTAGTCCGCCAATAGCGCCAAGCTGTTTCTTAGCGGTCAAGAGTATTGATACTCCTGACCCATAAAGACAAGGCCATCGAGACCACTATGGGAGACAGACCATGATTGACATTCAACAATTACGCCACGAATATAACCAAGGCTATCGAGATTTTTCTGGCATTAGTCTGCATAGTATCGACTTAAAACAGTCCCATCTAAGCGGCGTAGACTTTAGCCAGTGCGACCTGAGCGGCGCAGATCTAAGCGGTGCAGACCTCAGCCGCAGTGATTTGATCAGCGCTAATCTGACCGACGCGGATCTGACTAACGTAGATCTGAGTGGTTCTAAGCTGATGGGGGCCAATTTTATTGGGGCCGATTTATCAAAAGCTAGTTTAGTGGGGGCTGATCTGAGCGAGGCCGACCTGCGAATGGCTAACTTAGAAGGCGCTGACTTAAGGGGGGCCAATCTCTCTGGAGTTATTGTCAGCGGGGCTAATTTTTCTAACGCAAATCTAACAGCTGCATGTTTGGATGAAACCGGGCTAGATGAAGCAGACCATGATGGCGCTAACTTATGTCATCTCAGAACGCCTGTAGTAAATGGAGCAAACAATAAGACCCATCGCTGGGTCTCGTGGGGTGCACATTAAACTTGTTATCACATTGGGGCCTAGTAGGGGCGCACAGCTGTGCGCCCCTACTAGGCATCTGCTAAGACCAGGGGTTTAAGCAGTATCGTGCTCAATATAATAGAAGAATCCGACTGACTTGTTGTACAGCTATCCACCTCTGGCATATCCTGACGACAGTCGGGGCAATACCAATACACCTCACCGTGACGGATATGACGTAGTAACGAACTGTTGCAACAAATACAGTAACTCATAGTCGTTTTCTAACCCTGGTACTAATTACTGTGATAGTGCAAAAAGTTGAAGATCTTATGAGGGTGTTAGAAAGAGCCGATATAGTCCATCCCGCTTGGTTAACGATAGATAGGGCTGTCGCAGTGTCAGCCACTGTTGCCATAGTTGCTGTTGCTGCCGTTGAAAATATCTATTCAGACTTGGCAATTTTTTAGCCCATTTAGCCCCTAGAGTTTTGGTCAAAAATGACTGTAAAACGACTTCATCCTGCAGTTCTCCCAACACATCCTGCATCTGTTTAAATGTGTTTACCTGGGTCTTATACTCATCTCCATAGAACTCTCGGAATAGTGCCATCTGGTAGCGTACGCCCTTGATCTGCTTCCGTAATGCATGCACCTGGTCTAGCTGTTTTGGATCGCTGTTATCAACCACCAACCAGCCAGGGTGAAGCAGCAGTTGGCCAATTGTTGGTAGCTGCAGATCAGGTAGAACGACCGCTAACGGTAAACTGGCACCAAGCTGATACTGCGGCTGTTGTAGCCACTGTTTGAGTGTGTTAAAGAGTCGTTTATAGGCCTTACTACGCAGCAGTTTATCTGTCTGGGCGACACATTTTTTATGCTGTTTTTCTAATGCACGATTTAGGGCGCGTAGTATCTTTTTTTCTGATTTTTTTAAGGTTGACTGACGGGCGTATCGTTTTAGCCAGCTCTGTAAGATATCTAGGTCGCGCATGATGCCCAATGTTTTACCCAGCCGTTTTAGGGCTCGATCGCTAACGGTATCAGGGAGTGCGATCGCAAAGTCAAACGCACTACAGACCGTCCGCAAACGGCGTAGCCCCACTCGCATCTGGTGCAAAAATTCAGGATCGCGATGGGACAACACACCTTTTTCTTGTCGACAAATATGGTCAACATATTTCTTAATTGCCCGATGGGCATAGTCACCAACACACTGAGGTAGTTCCTGAGCCTGTAGCTGAGAAACATAGGAAAGAGCTGATATAGCTTGGGGTTTCACGGGATGCCCCCCTGATTTTGGAAGATCATTTTCAGGCTATCGTATCGTCTCTAGCCTGTGGTCGTTGCTTAGAAAATCTCCACCTGATGCCGAAGATTGTGAGCGTAGGGGCGCACAGCTGTGCGCCCCTACGAATGCGCGCCCTTACAATCAATTCGCGGTTTTGACCTTTTCTGCTAACCCTACGGCCTTCAACCCACGAATCACGTACCAAACCGGGTCAATTTCCCACCAGTGCTTTTGAAAACAGGCAGAGGACTGACAGGCATGATGGTTATTGTGCCAGCCTTCACCATAGGTAAGAACAGCCACCCACCAGCAGTTGGTCGACATATCGTCAGTATCGGTAGGACGATAGCCAAACTGGTGGCAGGCACTGTTAACAAAGCAAGTACCGTGAAAGCTAAAAAACAGTCGGACAAAGACGCCCCACACAACAAATGGCATACCGCCAGCTAAATAAAGCAGCAGCCCCAACGCCACCTGCAGCGTGATGTAGTGCTTATGGCAAAACTGGTAAAACTTGTCGTCGCGGATATCCTGAGTCATGCGCGGTAGCTGAGAGTGGGTAGGTACCGTATGCATTAACCAGTTGATGTGGCTCCACCAAAACCCCTTGCTAGCGCTGTGGGGGTCGAGTTCTTGGTCGGTGTGCTTATGGTGCAGGCGATGATAGCCGACCCAGCCATAGACACCCCCTTGAAAAGCCAGGGTACCGAGCAAAATAAAGAGGTGCTCTAGCCAAAGGGGCACCCGCAAACTGCGATGGCTGGCCATGCGATGAAATCCAAGAGAAATACCTAGACCCTGGGTCAACGCGTGTAAGAAAAGGGCGACACCAATGGCTCTCCAACTAAAATTGCTGGGCAGCAGCGCTAGGAGAGCAAGTAAGTGAAGAATGACTGTTGAAAAAACCACCGACCAGCGTAACCGAGGGGTGGGCAGAGCTGCTGTAGTAACCAAGGACTATTACCTGATAAGGATAACTATGGGGTATTCCCCTAGGGCAGACTAACACATTCGTCTTGTATCGCTTCACTGGCAGTGGATTGCACCTATAGGTACGGACGCAGTGCCCTGAGGTATATTTATTTGCTCCATTGGCTTATTCAATCGACGACCGAGGTTTTCAGCCCATGGCCCCATAGTGAAAGCGATAAGCTAGTTAAGGTATCGCCTCTTTGCTCGTTTGCATGCAGACTTCAGAACCTTCTACCACTGCTCCGCTTAAGCTCAATACAGACCTGGATTCTAATACGGTTGGGTTTGATACCCATGAACCGCCCGACCAGTCTTTAATTGATGCCTGTGTTCACTGCGGGTTCTGTTTAACAACCTGCCCCAGCTATCGGGTGATTGGAAAAGAAACTGACTCACCTCGGGGTCGCATTTATCTAATGGATGCCATCAATAAAGGAGAGGCTCCCCTATCTGAGGCGTCGGTTAGCCATTTTGAGTCTTGCTTGGGCTGTCTGGCCTGCACTACGTCCTGTCCATCAGGGGTGCAATACGACCGCTTAATTGAATCGGTGCGATCGCAAGTAAATCGCAACCACCAGCGTCCCCTGCCCATCCGTTTGCTGCGGCAGCTGATTTTCTCGTTATTTCCGTATCCCGACCGGATTCGTCTGTTGCTGGGTCCCCTGGCCCTATATCAGTGGCTGGGGGTATCTAAACTAATACGCAGAACGGGTTTGCTCGACCGCTGGACCCCGCAGCTAGCGGCAATGGAGTCTAATCTACCCACAGTCACCCCCAAATGTTTTCAGGACAATCTGCCAGAAACGGTTCCTGCTCAAGGAGAAAAACGCTATCGCGTGGGGATGGTTCTTGGTTGCGTACAGCGAGTCTTTTTCTCAGATGTCAATGAAGCCACAGCACGAGTATTAAGTGCCAATGGCTGCGAAATTGTCATTCCGAGAAGTCAAGGTTGCTGTTCTGCCCTGCCGGCCCACCAGGGTGAAACAGAGCAAGCCGAGGCTCTGGCCCGACAAATGATTGATAGTTTTGCCGATACCGGTGTGGACTATGTCATCATTAACGCTGCGGGCTGTGGCCACACCCTTAAAGACTACGGCCATATTCTCAAAGATGACCCGGTCTATCGAGACAAAGCCAAAGCGTTTAGCAACAAAGTCCGCGATGTTCAAGAATTTTTAGTTGAAGTGGGGCTAACGGCCAAGCTTTCTGCCCTGACAGACGGCCCCTTAAAGCTGGTCTATCAAGATGCTTGTCATCTACGCCACGGCCAGCGGATTACCGAACCGCCGCGTCAGCTACTCAAAAAAATTCCCCAAGTCAGTGTGTTTGAACCCATCGATGCGGCGCTGTGCTGCGGCAGTGCTGGTGTTTACAATATGCTGCAGCCTGCAGTAGCCGATGAGCTGGGTCAGATGAAGGTGACTAATCTAGTCAACACCGGGGCCACGCTGATTGCCTCTTCTAATCCTGGCTGTGCTTTGCAAATTCAAAAGCATCTGGCCCGCCAAGGAAAAGAAGTGCCGCTGATGCACCCAATTGAGCTGTTAGACCGGGCCATCAGTGGAGAAAAACTCCCTAACTGTTGAGGTTAAGTTATCGTTTAGCAGTCTAGATATGGTTTTTAGCAGGCACGGGTGGATATCACCTCCATTCGCCAACAGACCATACCTTAAAAACGATTTAGACTACTAAAGGAAGCTAAACAACATCTATATCCGCATGGCCGACTGGAAAATCAAGCTGCTCTACGACGGGGATTGCCCCTTGTGTTTACGAGAGGTGAATTTTTTACAAAAGAAAGACAACGGTCGTGGGCTAGTGGCCTTTACGGATATTGCTGCCGACGATTATGACCCGGCAGCCAACGGAGGGGTTTCTTTTGAAACAGCCATGGCGCGTATCCATGCCGTTTTACCTGACGGTCGTGTGATTCAAAATGTTGAGGTGTTTCGTCAGGTCTATGCGGTGTTGGGCATCGGCTGGATGTATGCCCCTACCCAGTGGCCCGTTATAGGTCCTTTAGTGGATAAACTTTACGATATCTGGGCTGACTGGCGCTTAAGGCTAACCGGTCGACCCGATTTGGCGACTATCATTGCCCAACGCAACCAGCGCTGTCAGCCTAAAGACGTCTGCCGACTGTAGCAGGCGAAGCGATCTTATGCCTATTGACCTAAGAAGCGACACGATTACCCAGCCTACCCTGGGCATGAGAGAGGCCATTGCTACAGCTGAGGTAGGCGATGATGTACTGGGTGACGACCCCAGCGTTCAACAGCTAGAACGATTTGTGGCTGGTATTTTGGGCAAAGAGGCCGCCGTCTTT
The DNA here is from genome assembly GCA_038748405.1 of Cyanobacteria bacterium P01_H01_bin.21. GTDB lineage: Bacteria > Cyanobacteriota > Cyanobacteriia > Phormidesmidales > Phormidesmidaceae > Leptothoe. Next base: position 96,273 of record JBCDIX010000014.1, read on the forward strand.
ATGCCCTCTGGCACGATGACAAATCAGGTGGCGCTGCGGGCCCACACGGAACCTGGCGATGAAGTAATTTTGGAATCTCAGGCCCACATTTACTACTACGAAGGGGGCGCACCAGCCGCTCTTGCAGGGGTGATGTGTCGTCTAGTGGCCGGGGAGTGCGGCGTATTTACAGCGAAAGAACTGACCAAAGTACTGCGCCCCACCGATGTTCATTTCCCAAAGACTAGGCTGGTGTGTTTAGAAAATACCCACAACCGTGGGGGTGGAAAAATTTATCCGTTGGCAGAAATTGATGCGATCGCACAGGTCTGTCAGCAACATGACCTCAAACTTCACCTTGATGGTGCCCGTCTGTGGAATGCCTGCATTGCGGCCAACATTCCCGAGGCCGAGTATGTCAAATCGTTTGATTCCGTCAGTGTTTGTTTTTCCAAAGGTCTCGGTGCCCCCGTCGGCTCAGCCTTAGCCGGTTCAAATCAATTTATTGAGCGAGCCCGACGCTTTCGCAAAATGTTTGGCGGCGGCATGCGTCAGGCAGGCATGATGGCAGCGGGGGCAATTTACGCCCTTAAGCATCATCGAGCCCGCCTAAAAGATGATCACATCAACGCCAAAATGTTGGCCAAGGGTCTGGCCAATATCCCAGGAATTGAGATTGATCCAAATGCTGTTGAGACCAATATTGTCGTCTTTAGAACTCCTTCTTTACCCGCCAAAACCCTGGTAGAGCGGCTGCAGGTCAAAGGGGTTTATGTATTAGCCGTAGGTCAAAACGCCATTAGGGCCGTCACAAATCTGATGGTAAACGAAGAACAAATTGAACAAGTGCCCCATTTAGTCGAACTTGCTCTCAATGAGAATTAGTAGGGGCGCACAGACGTGCGCCCCTACAGATGTGCGCCCCTACGACTTTGCCCTCTATGGATTTCAAAGGCAAAATAATTCAAATCTAGAAATAAACCGCACCAACCGTGTCATAGAAAACAACATCTGAAGTTTCTAAAATGTTGGGCCATTTAGCATCAGCTTTAGTAATGTTACCGGGGACATCCTCTTGCCACTGCTGTTGCACATCCAGACTGTAGTTGAGATAGAGCTTACCATCAACAATCTCCCAAGCTTCAGGGACAGTAGATGCCAGATTTCCTTCACTGAGGGCCTTGGCACAGTAGCCACCATACTGAGGTGCATAGGCATCAGGATTGCTAGCAAAAAGGTCTTTGTTCGCCGCGCTAGAAAACCGCCAGGTAGCCCCATTCCATTCATACTCATAGGTGCTGCTACCCTCAACCGGAGCCCCATCTGTAAAGTAGGCAACTGGGTCATAGCCCCGAATAGCAAGAGTCTCACCAGTTTGAGGATCGGCAAATACAGTTGGAATTTCTGACGTAGCTGCTGCTGCGCAAGGATCAGCCGCACACGGATCAGCCGCGCAAGGATTCGCCGCACAGGGATTTGCCGCACAGGGGTCGGCGGCGCAAGGGCTTGCGGCACAGGGACTTGCAGCACAGGGATTCGCGGCGCAAGGGTCTGCCGCGCAGGGCTTAGCCGCGCAAGGCTCAGCAGCACACGGATTTGCCGCACACGGATTCGCGGCACAGGGGTTCACCACACCAGCCGCGCAGGGGTTCGCTTGAGCAGTCACAAATTGTGCAGGACCGATTACAGAAGTCACACTCACAATCGAAGCGGCAACAAGAGTAGAAAGATACTTAATTTTCATGGAATTACGATTTTTAAGGGCTAGATGGCATAACGTGCACCATGGGCATATTGGCATCCACCCTCCCTTGGAACCTTAAATTTCACTGAATAGACAATTAGTGTTGAGCAGTTATTCGATGAGTCTCTCTCATGAATGGTTTAGGGCTGGAACAGTCTTAAAAACGTTTGTTTAACTTCCAAATCAGTGGCCCTTTTGAGCAGCCAAAACGTGGTTTCCCATGAGAAAAAAGCTATGCCACCATAGCCAGCCTGCTGTACGGCCAAAATCTCATCCACGGTGCGATTAAAGTCCTTTGCTGCCTCCAATGGTCCTGTGTAAAGACCAATGGCAATGGGAATTTGACTGCGCAGGTCATAGAAACCGCTGTTGTATAAATCGTTTTCAAAGACGTCAAGATCGTCACGATAAAGCTGCACAACAACCTCGTCCACAATGCCCAGGTTGACCCATCGCAGCCAGTCTTGAAGATACTTACGATAGGCAAACCCCGGTGGATTAGGCGATACAGAAACAATGGCTCCAGGGCGTACCTGCTTAACGGCCTGGGTAATATCAGCCAGCAATGACGTAATGACATGGGCTCGCCAGGCTACCCAACCCGGTGCGCTGGGGTCATCAGGCGGTGAGGCACCTCCGTGGGTTTCCTGATAAAGCTGTACCGAATATGGGTCATACCCCATGGAAATCGGCAGACTAAAGTGATCATCTAGCTGGATGCCATCCACCGGGTAGCGTTTGACGACATCGACAATCAGGTCCGTTAGAAACTGACGCACCTCTGGATGCATAGGGTTTAGCCAGGCGATATTGCCACCGCTAATCTCCATCTGAAAGTTTTTTAACGGCTGTGGCAGCAATGGATGAGCGGATAGCGGTGCTGGGACAATATTCCCTGCTTGGTTAGTGGTTAGCCATTCAGGGTGGGCTCTGGCGATGGGCGATGATGCCGGTATCATCAAACCGTATTCAAACCAGGGAATTAGCCGCATATTATGGCGATGGGCCTGGCGCGTAAGGCTGTGAAGAATATCGTCGAACGGATAAATGGGAACGTTGGCGATGCGATCGCAACACGACCCGCCCGCTCGCTGAGTAACCTCATTGGGATACAGCGTATAGCCTTGGTTCCAGACACTGGGGTAGAGCGTATTAATCCGATGTTCGGCTAAATTAGTAACCGCATCATCCAAACGAAAGCCAAAATAGTTAATGGCCGCTGCCACATTCGTCATCCACACACCACGAATTTGGCTAGTGGCCTCTAGCTTAACGGTAGGGGCTTGCCAGCCAGCCAGCACTAGCCACACCACAGCAATAGTCAATGCCAAATAGCGCCGTCGCCTGCGTCTGGCTAATTGAGCCCGCTTTTGAGCCCGAGCCAATTTCTTAGCGGATAAGGTCTCAGACATTCACCATTGACCAGCGGGCTTCCAAGTATTTCACCACGCTATCTTCACTGTGATGACCAATGATTTCGGTTGCATGTTGCCGCAGCTCTGGAGTAGCATTAGCCGTTGCCACCGCCACATCAGCTAGTTGAAACATGGAAATATCGTTGTTGTGATCCCCAAATACGGTCAGCTGATGATTATCTAGGGCATGCAGTGTCTGCAGCTCGCGAATGCCATTTGCCTTGGTAGCCAGCCGATCTTGCAGCGTCAGCCAATACCAGTCAGGCTGATAGGGATTTTCAAACAGATGCATATCAAGCTGATCCGAGAAACGCTGGTTTAACAACTGCTCCAGCTCTGTTAACCGTGCTTTCGTATCAATTAGCGTAAACCGCATCACCTGTTCATCCAAGATCTCGCTCAGGTCTGAGCGACGGTGCCAGCGACCATCTTCATTGTGCTTAGCATCATCGACATACCACTGAATACCAGGGTTTACGTCTGTTGTGAAATAGACATGGTCATGCTGCCCGTTATAGCTAGAAATCAAAGGCTTAACACCGTAGGGCTGCACCAGAGCCAAAATTTCAGCGGCTAAATCAGTAGCAATATCATTCACAATCAGATGTTGCCCAGTCGCCAGGTCAGTAATGTAAGCTCCATTTAGCTCAATCACCGGCAGCGGTAGCAAAACCCCTTTGAAAATAGGCCCAACAGAGCTAACACTGCGAGAAGTAGCAACGGTAAACGGTAGCCCCGACCCTAGCAAACGATTTAAGGTATCTCGGGTATAGGCAGATAGCGTTGCTGTCGTCGTAAGCAGCGTGCCATCAAGGTCTGAAACATACAGCGTGGGCATAGAGGGTCTTGAGTTAGAAACAGCTCAAACCTATGGGAAACCTATGAACGGAGCGATTCCCATATAGTTATGCCAGCTATGACACTCAGTTGTCTAGACGCCGTCAGAAATGTAGGAAATCTTTCGCACTCACTTTGTGATTTAGAGAACCTATCTATTGTGTTTTTTATCCACGTGGCTAACGTGAACAACCGGAAAATCAATAGATACGCGGAAAATCCAAATACGGGGTCACTGCTCTTCCATCAGCGTTTAGATTGTTTATGTATCCTTTCTTATTTTTAAGCTACAGCCGTCGAGAGGTTCCGTTTGTCAATGGCTTACAGAACCATCTAGAAAAGTCAGGATATGAAGTCTGGTTGGATTATCATGATCTAGTGCCAGGTAAACCCTGGCTAGAACAGATTTTACACGGAATTTCAAAAACCGATATTTTTCTGTTAGTGATCTCTCGAGCATCGATGGGGTCCGAAAACGTAGACTATGAATGGAAACAGGCTTTAGCTCTAAACAAACGCATCATTCTCATTATTTTTGAGGCTATTGAACTACCCGAAGAGTTAAAAGCGTGCGAGTGGATAGACTTTCGCGGTTCATTTAAAAAAGCAGCTACACAGCTAATCACTCAGATAGCAAGTCCTCAGGTCCAGAAGAATGTTCCCCCAGAAAAAGGCTTTAAAGCTCCCAAAATTGTTTGGATAACATTTGCTATTAGCATTGTTATTAGCATTTGCTCCATTTTTGCATTTTGGACACTCTACATACCCTACTATCTGGTACCACTGCCTTACAAACTACTAAAGCGAGAGTTTAGCTTTTCCAACGTTCAGGCAAGTACTCTTATGCTGCCATTTGCTCTGTTCTGGAGTGTGGCACTTTTCTTACCATTAGAGGATGTGGGCCATGGGTGGGTCACATCATCAATTTTTTTCGCCCTGCTAGCGAGTGTTGTTGCAGCACCTGCTTTATTAATAGCCATTAGGCTTGACGGAGTGCAGCGATGGGGTAAACCAATCGCCTCTAGACCTAGATTTTCCAGGCTTGCTAGAGGCAAGATACAGAAACTGAAACAGCAGAAATTTGCACCAGTTAACTTTACTATTGACGCGGCCCCTGAAGATAAACGCTATTCTAGAGCAATCATTCGACGGTTAGAAAAACATGGGCACACATATGTCCCCTGTAAACCTTCTGCAGAATACGGTATTGTTCTACTCTCTGCCTTCAAAACAGAGTCCTGTTTAGACCCTGAAAAACAGGTTGTCTATCCTATCATTATTCAAAAATCAGAGGTTACAGATCTGCGTTTAAAGAGAATCCAATGGATTGATTTTAGACGCGGCATCAAAAATATGAGATCCTTTTGTCTCTTGTTTTCACAGCCTGAGAAGATGGTGAAGGCCCTTGGCATTGTGCCACCAGGCAGACAAATTGTAACCCCCAGAATTATTCAGTGGGTCAGCTACTATTTAGTCCTTATGGCTATTCTTCAGTTTGGTAGTATCTTGATTTTATTGCCTCAGAGCCTGCTGGTCACAATTCCTAAAATAAAGATACTGATAGTCTCTGCACTTGTCTTTATTGTCCTTTCGACGCTGGTCTATCGAAGTCTTGTAAACCGGAGAGGACAATTTAACTCAATAGCCAGACTATGGTTGTCAATTTTGTTTTTAGGGGGGCTGTTGTTCAACCAGGCTGGAATTGTGTCTGCTGAACACAATCACTTTACCGATAGCTCAGTAGCGCTAGATTTTATGTCTGGACTCTCGTGGAATATGACATCTGGAATCTATCTTGCCATATTTGTAGTTTATCTTTTAGGACTGCCTCTAACATTTCTAGGAACCGTTTTATCTTGGCATGACTTGAGACGGTGGCTTTACAGGTAGGATGAATACTCTTTAGAAGTGCGTTAGCGGTTGAGCTGTATTTACTAACTTACAGTGCATCAGCACATGTCATTGAGTTGAGCACGATAGTAAAACGCTATATTCTTCACCTTTCAGTCGAGAAAGCGTTACTAACAGTCGATTAAGAACCAACTTTGGTTGCTTCAACTACATTAAAAAAGATCGTAAATTGTTGCCCCAGCTCATTAGCAACGGCCTGTTCTACAATTCTGACTTCTTCTGGAGTGATTGGATTTGTTGCCTGGACCACCAGCTCAATTTCTGCAGTGTTCCACAAGATTCGAGTTTCTAGCAGCTCAACATCACGCCGCACTAAAAGAGGGCTATTGCTTAAAATCGTACGCATGGAATAGTTAAGACGGCTTTTGCGCACCAGCTCTACAGAGCTAAACCCCAGTGGGATAAACAATAACAGCATTAAGGCCGCGCTAACGCCCCAGCTTAGGGTGCGGCTCATCTGATTGTCACCGACGGTGTATCCAGCAACAACATAAACAATGGTGCAGGCCAGACTAATGCCTAATAGATTGGTGAGATACAGCAAAAATGCACCACTGCTATAGGCCCACTGCCCTTGAGAAAGCGTCAGACCAACCACACAGAGCGGCGGCATCAGAGCCACTGCGATCGCAGTTCCCGGTAATGCATCCCCTATTTCAGGCCGAATTTTGGCATAGCTACTGATTGCCCCGGCCACCAGCGCAATCACAAGGTCAATCAGGGTAGGCTGGGTGCGGGCCAGCACTTCACTACCAAATTCAGGGATGCCCAATATAAGGCCAGTCAGCCCAGAGATGCCGATGCCTACTAGAGTACCAATGGCAATGGAGGTCGTACTAATGGCGAGCAAGTTGCGATCGCCCTCAATAGCAGCAAAGGCAAACCCTCGCAGCGGCATCATCAAAGGCGCAATGATCATCGCCCCGATGATCACGGCGGTGCTGTTGATGATGAGACCCAAGGTGGCAATCAGGCAAGAGCCGATCAGAAGGACTAAAAAGTTAAGCGTGAGCTGAGAGTCTTCTAGCAGTGAGGCCCGAAGTTTGAGTATGGGAACTCTGGCCAACCAGGATTGAATTTGACCGCCAATCTGCTGTATTGGTTTGATAGGTTCCATAGGCTACCCTTGATGTGATGTTGGGAAAACTATATCGCCTTTGTGTTAAGGGGCAAGAGTAAACACGTTATTCCGACTGAGCACAAAAACTACAGAAGTCTGACTACCCCACGTTTGCTAAACTATGTGTGGCAGTTAAGGGTACTGAAAATATGGTCGTTACCCTCTACAAATGGACGATAGATCGCTACCATGCTGCACTTGCATCAGGACTGTTTGACGAGCAGCCCGTTGAGCTATTGCAGGGAGACATTGTAGTCATGGCACCAGAGCGCGAACCCCATGCCTGCTACAGCAGTGACGGCGCAGAGTATCTCCGGCAGCTATTGGGCAATCGAGCCTCTGTACGAGAAACTAAACCAGTCACGCTGCCTGACAATTCTGAACCGATTCCTGATATCGCCATTGTCCAACCGCCCCTGCGACGCTACCTAGAACATCATCCCTATCCAGACGATATCTTTTGGCTCATCGAATATTCTGACACCACACTGGCAAAAGACTTAGGTGAGAAAAAGCGAGTCTATGCAGAAGCAGGAATTCGAGAATATTGGATTTCTAATCTCAAAAATAGTCAGCTCCACGTATTTCGTACTCTTGAAGATGGAGATTATCAAACCCAACAGATATTAACTGAAGGCACTGTTTCACCACTAGCCTTTGAGGATGTTGCTGTAACAGTGCGACGGTTATTTAGCTAAGGGCTTGTTAAAAATTAAGTTCATAGTTTGATTATTGGCTGTTTTCCCTAATAGGGAATTAGATAACTCTTCCTTTTAGAATTTTGTCGCCGCGCGCAAAATTCTAAACCACGTGGCCACATGCCCAAAGAGGTTGTTAGGGATACCGCTGATGGTTTTCCGTCGGGTTCTAGGGCGGCGGAACGCCCTAGCCAAGGGTTGTGGGCTTCGACGTGAGCTCAGCCGAACGTGAACTCGGTGGGACCCCACGCAACCGGTTTTGCCTCCAATCAATACCCTGAAATTAATGGTGAATATTGCCAATTAGCGATAAAGGCTGCTCAGGGCTTTCCTCCCTGAAACCCTCCTGTTCGTGGGGTCCTAAACTCCCCCACACCCCCCGAAAGTAGGATGCCAATTAATTTAAAGATGCTGGTGTGGTATGGGATACGGCGACGTTAGGGAAAAGATTATGCTCTTCAGACCATGAAATTGTTTCTGAACAACTCCTTAGCAAGAGAACAACGATCTCTCAGCGATGGTGGGCAAAAGTAATCTGACTTCAGTTTAGGTTAAACCTAAGCCAGCCTACTATGTTTTCAAAGATCCTCTAAAAACTTTGTATCAGCGCCTTAAGCTTTTGCTGACGACGATCTGATGAGGTCATCGCCTCTAAAAGACCTAGAAGTGTATGTGGCATTCCCAACACGCTACCAATATGGGCACGTAGCTTACTCCAATTCGAAAGCGCTCTTGGAAACGGCACATTCCACCAGCGGTTGATAGAACAAACCATGCCATCTCCTACAGAAGTCACTTCATGCCACCAGCCAGCCGGAATAAAGAGCATATCTCCTGGCTGAAGGGTAATATCAATCCGATAAGGCATGGCCGATTTGAATTTTGGAAAGGCTTTCAAATCCGGGTTATCTGGATAGACCTTACTGTAAACAGCACGACGCTTTGCTCCATACAGTAGGTGATTCCATACAGAAAATGGATATAGGTTATAGAGTTGGGACGGTGGAAATAATGTGACTTGCTTTGTACCTGACAATTGCACAAGTGTGCCATCCATCGGATCATAGTGTAAACAAGATGTATGTCCTGCGGGACCACACCATAGATTTTGAGGAGTGACAGGATTTGATAATTTCAGCTGCTGTTCAGCTTGAGCAAGTACAGGAGACTTTTCTAGAGATGTTCCCTTGAGGCTACATCGAGCAAGATAAATATCGTATTTGTGTGCATCACCGTTAAGAATCAGATCGGCATAGGCTTCAAAGGTGATGCTACTAACAGATACACCGCTGCCCATATCTTGCCATTGGCGCTTGTCCTGCTGATATCGTTCTCTTCCATAGATGCGCACAGGAAACGTCTGTGTACCGATATGTTTGCAAAGAAACTCAAGACTCCAGCTCTCTGAATTGTTCAATAATCCCTTTACGAGAACAGGTTTGCCCTTTAGTATGTAACGCGTGTGTAACGATTCACCAGAAGAAGTTTCTATCAATAGTTCTGGATGGACTGGATCAAAAAAACATAAATCAGAATAACTAGACAAAGTTACTGATCGCTTAATATTCTCCATGAATTTCGCAGATGTCTTATGTGTTTAAAAGAAGTTTGGGCAGTCAAAACTGTTTCAAAACCACACTCTCGATACTGATTACCCATGAACCAGGGCGCCATAACTCTAAAAAGATAGTGGCAAGAGAACAGTAAGCGGCAGCAGTTTTGAACTCAAAAATTATCTGTAGAGGATAATTTTTTGTTGAGAACGTCGACCAGATGCTTGATTAAAAAGGGCTTAATGAGGATATCTTCAGTGGCAATGATTTGTCTTAGGTCATTGTTACTCACTTGATAGTCTGCTGCTATCACAATTAAGGGAATCTGTTGATGCTGTAACATCCTTACCAAAGAAAAGGTTTTAGCTTGAAAGCAGTCGGCATCAACTAGCACCAAACTAGCAGAGTTGTTGTTCACCACACTTTCAACGACAGCATCATAGGTATCAGCTATGGAAGTTCTCCAACCCTGAAGCTGAAGTCCTTTGTTTAAAATTGCAGCAAGACGCAGTCGATTAGCGGTGACAAGAATATGAACCATAGCTGTATGCGCACAAAAAGGAAGATACGAGCACCTAATTGGCTAAGCATCAGCTATGAGACAAAAGAGGACTCCCCTCTAGGTAGTGTGAAGGGATTGTTGCTACCCGTGTTTGCAAGATGGTTTGAATTTGCGTCATCCTCGGTGTAGCCAGAGCAGTTAGAACCACTACAGTGGCCGTGTTTTGGTCAAGTAAAATCGTCTTCATTTTTGGGATTTTCCAAATCAAACCGCAATTGCGACTAAAGTTCTAAACTTTATGATGTGGCCCAAAAGTAACATGAAGGTTTCAATGCCGAGAGTCAGCTGTTCGAGATAGCCAGATCTCGAATTGTGATCCTTGCTGTGGCTGGCTGCTAACCTCGATTTGTCCGCCATGCAGCTCAATAATTTGATGGACAATGGCTAGCCCCAACCCGAAGCCTCCTGCTTGCCGTGATCGCTCTCGGTCCACTCGATAAAATCGCTCAAAAATATGGGGTAAATCTGCTACGGGAATGCCAATTCCAGA
>JBCDIX010000015.1:0-106136 GCA_038748405.1 Cyanobacteria bacterium P01_H01_bin.21
CCTGATTCGGCATATTGCTCTGAACCTCTTGAGACAAGATACCGCAACCAAAGCTGGCACGAAGGCCAAACGCCTTAAAGCTGGATGGGATAACGATTATCTCTTAGGAATCCTGGTTAATTGAGTATGCGTTTGCCCTGGGTTAAACCAGCCCGTCATAGCAACCGCCAGTGCATCCGCCGCATCATCCGGGCGAGGGATCTTTTCTAGCTTTAGCTCGCGTTTGACGGCTTCTTGTACATCCTGTTTGTCAGCGTTGCCGTAACCTGTGAGTGCCTGTTTAATTTGAGCCGGTGTAAACTCCAAAAAAGGTAGCTTATGCTGAGCTAGCACCAGCATCACCACTCCCCTAGCTTGGGCCACCAAAATTGTGTTGCCCATACGATAAAAGAACAACTTTTCAATAGAAACAGAGTCAGGCTGATACGCCTCAATTAAACTGTTGAGATCTTCATAGATCGTACATAATCGTGACCCAACCTCTGTGCCAGCTGGGGTTTCAATAATGCCAAAATCAACCACTGCAAGATCTGGCTTTAGATCTCGGGTGGTTGCTGGATCATATTCAAGAACACCGAATCCCAAAATAGCTAAACCAGGGTCCAGACCTAGGATTCGCTTTTTCATCTATCGCGCACCTACTGGTGTACGACCGTTAGCAGTGGGGTCAGGGATAGTAACACCAAAGACATTGCCAAAGGTCTTCTCAACCTTGTAACCAGAGTCAATAGACTCTAGCGGATCTTTCCGCAAACGGTGACGTAGACACAGGGCAATCACAGTCTGGATGTCATCGAGGGTAACTTCAGTACGCCCCTCATAGGCAGCCAGTGCCTTAGCGGCGCGGTTACTCACAATGTCACCTCGCAGTCCATCTACATCCAGCTCGGAGCATACTTGAGAGATTTGTACTCGATATTCGTGGTCGATGGTGACCCCCTTTGACAACCGCTGTTGAGCACTCACAATCTTCTCTTGGAGCGCTGTTTGCGCGTCTTGATACTTTGCTAAGAACGCATCGGGATCTTGATCAAATTCAGAGCGCTGTTCAACAATCTGTACGCGCTGAGCCGGGTCTTTAACCGTCCGAATCTCAGCGTGCATACCAAAACGGTCTAGCAGCTGTGGCCGTAACTCACCTTCTTCTGGGTTACCTGAGCCAATTAATACAAACTGAGCCGGGTGCCGGATAGAAATACCCTCGCGCTCTACGGTGTTGCGTCCCGATGCAGCCGAGTCCAAAAGCACATCCACCAGGTGGTCATCTAAGAGGTTAACCTCATCGACGTATAGCAAACCACGATTAGCTTTTGCCAACAGCCCTGGTTCAAAAGCTTTTACCCCCTCAGACAGGGCTTTTTCAATATCAATAGTGCCGCATACACGATCTTCGGTTGCCCCTAAAGGCAAGTCCACCATGGGCACCTTCATTGTCCCTTCGGGAGCCGATTTCCCTTCATACTCACGCTTCACCTCAGGATCCTCAGGAGCCCGATTAAACGGATCGTTCTCGACTACGCTGATCTCAGGCAGAAGGTCCGCTAGGGCTCGAATTGTCGTGGATTTGCCAGTACCGCGATCGCCCATGATCATTACCCCACCAATCTTGGGATCAATGACATTTAAGATCAGGGCAAGTTTCATATCTTCTTGGCCGATAACCGCAGTAAACGGAAAAACGACACGACGGGTAGAGGTAGCAGTACTCACAGGGTTTCTTAAATGCAGATCATCTTAACAACTAGATTTAATTGTGCCACAGTGCGGCGGCGGCGGTTATTCAGGTTCTGCTCAGTTAGCACTCAGAAGGATACGTTAGTCTATCAACATCTTTAACTGTCACATTCCCTGCTGGCTATGAGCTTTATTCATATCCGTCCTAACTGGCAATTACCCGAAAAACGAGCCACTCCAGAATCTGCCTACTTTAATCGTCGTCGATTTCTTAAAAATTTAGCTGGCGTTGGCTTGGGGATTGCGGCTGCAAGCTGTACCGGTCGGCCTCTAACAGGAGAGGGAAAAGATGAACTCATCAGCACTTTAGGCGACCCCCTAAATAATTTCACACCGAATCCTGCCTTTGCCGATGCAGGATATCCCATCACTAATCAGCTATTTGCTAGCCGCTACAACAACTTTTATGAGTTTGGGCTTACCAAAAATATCTGGGCTGACGCTCAAAAGTTACCTACCGATCCATGGAAGCTAGAAGTATCAGGTTTAGTCAAAAATCCTAAAACGTACGATCTCGACGATCTCTATAAAAAGTTTCCCCTTGAAGAACGGGTTTATCGATTCCGCTGTGTAGAAGCCTGGGCCATGGTCGTCCCCTGGCTCGGGTTTCCAATGCACAAGGTTCTAGAAGACGTGGAACCCACGTCTGAAGCCAAATTTGTTCGGTTCGAGTCGTTTTATGACGAAGCAATTACCGAAGGTCCCGCTATATCATTCTCTAATCTTCCCTGGCCATACCATGAAGGTTTGCGCATTGATGAAATGGCGAATGAGCTGTCGTTCTTTGCTGTGGGCATCTATGGTCGCACCATGCCTAAACAACACGGTGCCCCTATTCGTATGGTGATCCCTTGGAAATACGGCTTTAAAGGAGCCAAATCCATCGTCAAGATTGAGTTCTTGGCAGAGCAGCCCACTACCTATTGGAATACGATTTCCCCAAATGAATATAAGTTTGAGGCCAATGTCGAACCTGATGTACCCCATCCCCGCTGGTCGCAGCAACGAGAGCGGATGATAGGAGAAGGTGAATCTTGGGATTGGGAGAAACAGGACACAGTTATCTATAACGGCTATGGGGAGTATGTCGCTGATCTTTATGCCTAGATTGAAAAGTTCTTAGTTTTGAGTTAGCTGGTATTTGACTGGTTTGTACTGGGCAAGGGGCTTCCATTTACAACCAAGCACTAGATCTCCCTGAGGCGTTTGCTCATTTTGCAATGCACTATGCCAGCCTCTAAAAATTCAGAACTTGTGATGTAATACCCCAAAGATTGGTAAAAGGGAATGGCTGTTTTTTGCGCATGGCACCACAGGTGGGGCAGCTGGTGATCACGACCGATAGCTTCAATTTCTTGCATGAGCCGACGCCCTAAGCCTTGACGTCGAAAATTTGCTAACACAGCCAGACGGCCGACTTTTCCATCTTTGAGAATATCTAACCGCGCTGTCCCAGCAGGGCAGCCATCAACCAGCGCTAGTACATGTTTACAACTGCGATCGCGGTGATCCATTTCCAGATCTACAGGAACACCCTGCTCTTCAACAAACACGGTTTCGCGTACAGTGCGAATGGCATGATTGTAGGCTGATAGTTCACAACGGACAATTTCAATAGCCATAGTAAAGGCTGAATAGAGCTATACAATGACGTGTACAACGGTCACTCTGCCATATTTATGCATATTGCTGACCCTGACTACATTAAAACCGTTTTTTCCTTCCCCTATCGCGGTGTGACGATTCAAATTGCGAGCGGCACCCATTTGGGTGCGAAGATTTATACAGCGTGGATTGATTATGCTACAGGTAGTGCTGTTGCTGTCCCTAAAGCTCATAGCCGTAGTGAAGCAATCCGACTGGCAAAAACCTGGGTCACTAAAAAATTTACGTTTTAACCCATTAAAAGGCCAGTCAAGAGGAATGGACGAATTCCTCTTGACTGGCTCAGTTTTAGTGCGTTGATTAATGACCTAATCTGTCGATTCTTCAGAGCTCACATCCTGAGTTGACGAAGTATCTTCCTTTTTATCTGGAATAAACAGCTTTTCCAGACGCTCCTTAGACCAACTTTCGCTAACAAATGATACAGCGCTAATCTCCTCTAGGCGCACTAGCCAAACTGTACGGCGGGATACTTCATCATCAGGCTCATCATCTTCGTCAGGTTCGTAGACATGAACGTAGACGATCTCAACACATGTCTCATCTAAATAGACAGGGACACCGCTTAATCCTCCCCAGGGAAGACGAACTTGCACCTCAGTGCCCTCTTGCATAGCTTCATCCAATCGCTGATGTAGACGACCAGAATAAGACTGTTTTTTCGTATCTCCAACGAGGTAAGGTACTTGCCGATTAGTGGTCATGGCGCTCCCTGTCAGCTAATGAACAAATTAGATTAATCGACGACACGTTAAATTTGCTAACGCGGTTGAGCTGCAGCCATCAAATGCTCCTATCCACTACAGGTATGAATGAAAAACGATTTTGCACTCCATTGAAAGACCCGCACATCAAACATTTGGTTTCTTAGGCAACCATATAGCCAAGCATAGGCCACGGGCGTTATCAATGGTGATCTTAAGGCGATCATCTCGTACGTTTAGGTTAACCAGTTGACAGTGAGGTGACAGTAAGTATTTCTGCACAGTTCTGTAGGGGCTTAAACAACTGGCATTAAACGTGCAGTTATCTACTTGTGGTAACTAATGCCACATTCTTAACTCGGGGATAGTCGTCGTTTTTTGTATAAGGTAGATTGGCAAAAACGGTAAAGAGCACGGTTGTAAATCTACTAAGGGAAGGAGCTGTCTTGTTAGTAAAACTGATAACACTGGATAACTACAAAAGAATAGTCCTTATTTCGTAATTGTAGCTCACCTTATTAGAAACGTTTTTGCTTGATTTAATCAGCCTTGATATGGGTTAACAACAATCTTAAATCATGATTTTTTAATCAAAGAAAAATCTCATTAAACATTTCATATCTGTATAAATTCCTTATCGATATAAAGATACTGAGAAAAAGTTCTAGTAGGAGAATTTATTAAGATTAGGTCAGCCCTGAAATACATTTTTAATATTGATGCAGGCAGACTAACCAATTTTTAACCCGTCCACTGGCAAACAGAGATTTGCAGCCAGACGCTAATGTAGTTAAAGTCCATAGGGACGGTATTACTCTAGATTCAAATTGATATTGGGTAAACTTTCTATGGGGGATGTACACTCAGGGTGTAAGCATTCAACATTCTTATGCTACGTATGTAGTATAGAGCTATAAATTTTGTCCACTCACTTCCAAAAACGATTAATGAGCCTAAACACCAAGCTGCCTACTACTGATATGCAAGTTACCAGCATTCGGTTTGAGCGGGAGCTGATTGATAAGCTTAAGACCCTTGCAGGCAGTCGTGGCTATCAGTCACTGGTGCGGGAGGTGCTGTGGGACTATGTGCGTCAGCATTCTGATGATCCTGGCTTCCAAATACAGCGCCAGCAGATTCGAGCAATTATGGCCGCTGAAGCACAACGGAGTGAGCGCTGTGCTCTGACTGGGGTGACAATTGAGCCCCAAGAGGAAATGTGGATAGCCTTTACGACAGATCACGAGCTAGTGCCCTTAAGCATCGATAGTTTGGAAGAGGACATGATGGATTAGAGCTGGCGGACAGATCACGCTTGGCAGGTACGGGGGAAGTAGTAGATTAGGTCTTAGTAGTCCGATAGTCTATCGCCTTGGGTTGAGTGCCAAACCATGTCTGTCCAAACCTGCCCCTGTGGAAGTCAGCGTCTGTATTCTGAGTGCTGTGAGCGTTATTTGACGAATACTGAGGTGGCTCCAACCGCAGAGTCATTGATGCGATCGCGATATACCGCTTACCATCAAGGCGATGTAGATTATCTAATTTCCACCCGTCATCCTTCAAAGCGAAAGTTTGATGAACGCATTAATTTAGTTAAGAGTGCTAAAGCTACGGTGTGGGAATCGCTCACAGTCGTTAGCACTCGTCAGGGTCAAAAGAATGACACAGCTGGCGAAGTAGAATTTGTGGCCATCCACAGTCAGCCAGACTGGGGGCAGCTCCATGAGCGGTCCAGGTTTGTCAAAAAAAATGACCGCTGGTTTTATGTCGACGGCAAAATGCTGCCACCGGTACTACCAAAACGTAGTCAACCCTGCTGGTGTGGTAGTGGTAAAAAGTTCAAACACTGCCACGGGTAAATGAATTTTGAATTTTGAGTTTTGAATTAACTACTGCTTGGCTGGCAGACTAGATCAAAAGGCTTCAACTAACACTGCCAAATTCGGAACTTGTAATTCACCTAACCTACTTACTACAGACTGTGTAGCCAATTTACGCACTGACCACAGCTCAACGCTCAACTAATTACGCTAAGTTAGCCTCAAAGAGGAGACATCGGCTAACTTAGGATACATAAAGGAGCTAACCATGGGTCGGATGATCGTGCCTCAGAACTTACGCTACAGAGCTATCTCCCTGTCCAATAGTCTATCGGTCGCTAAGGTTAGTGCGCTGGCTCTTAGCGTGACGCTAGGACCGCTTTTAGGAGCGAACTTTGTCTTGGCCAATGATGGAGAAGATGCACCAGAGCCTGCTAGCTCCCGATTTACCTGTGAGATTCAAGATGGCGAGTACACAGTAATGTATCGCCCCAGTAGTGAGCCAGGACAGGCGTATCCGTGGGCTGTTCCGACGGAAATGGGCGGTGGCTGGACACCTGAGCGTCGTTGTGAGACTATTAGCGCCCGCTTAGAAGAGTATCGCCCCGACGGCTTGGTAGAGCTTCGCACTGATGTTGAGAATGGATACAACACTGTCTGTGCCACCACTGAAGAGCAGTTAGAAAGTTGTCGTATCGTCTTCACAGTGCCCGTCGGTCAAGATCCAGTCGCAACTCGTGATGCGGTCTTTTCGAATATTACTCTGGCCGATGCAGGGACTGACACGAGCGCCGTCAATACATTTGTTGGTGGCACCAGACTCCCAGGTACTGATTTATCAGGATCAGAGTCATTGGATGATGCGATTTTTGGGGCTGTTAGCAACATTTTAGGTAATCGCTCAACTCGTCAACCATCCAACGGTATTTATCTAAAACCCTTTTTGGACCCTGCTGATGGAGGTACTGGTGAGTATCTAAATCAGTCTGGTCAGCCGCTAAACCCTGACAATTTCCGTTAGAGCGCACGTAGCGTTTGATAGAGGGAAAGTTTTTCTTTCTATCAAACGCTTTGACATTTTCTTTACTCTTTACAGCCATCTTGAATGTGGGCAGGTCACATTGTTGGTGCTAAAAAACTGTAGAAAAGAGAAAACTATAAACAGACTTTCTAACCCCCTATTGGCCAGGAGGTAAAAGCTGTTCGGACCACAGACCTTTTGCCTCTAGCCATTCTCGGTTAAATATCTTTGACTGGTAACGCGAGCCACTATCACATAGCACTGTCACAATTGTATGGCCAGGTCCCATTTGCCTAGCCAGAGCAACTGCAGCCCCGACGTTGATACCCACTGACCCTCCCATATAAAGGCCATCTTTGTAGAGAAGCTGATAAACCACTCGCAAGGCTTCAGGATCATCAATGCGAATGGCATCGTCTGCAGGCGCATCAGCCATATTGCCAGTGACACGACCGTTGCCAATACCTTCAGTGATCGAATTTCCTTCGGACTTAATTTCTCCTGTTTTGACATAGCTGTATAAACCACTCCCCATGGGGTCAGCTACGACACATTTGATATCAGGATTCTTTTCTTTGAGAAACATAGCCGTCCCAGCATAGGTACCACCGGTACCGGTTGCGGCGACCCAGGCACTAACGCTACCGTTGGTCTGCTGCCAGATCTCTGGCCCAGTAGTTTCATAATGCGCCTGTCGATTAGCTAAGTTTTCAAACTGATTTGCCCAGATCGCATTGTCCATTTCATCTGCTAGCCGCCCTGAGACCTTAACGTAGTTGTTGGGGTCTCGATAGGGAACAGCCGGAACCGTACGGACTTCTGCACCTAGGGTACGCAGCAGGTCAATTTTCTCTTTTGACTGAGTTTCAGGAATAACGATAACGCACCGATATCCTTTGGCATTACAGATGTGAGTAAGCCCTATACCCGTGTTGCCAGCGGTCCCTTCCACCACAGTGCCGCCTGGTTTTAGCAGCCCCTTTTTTTCAGCATCCTCAATAATAAATAGAGCCGCGCGGTCTTTTACAGAACCACCAGGATTTAGAAATTCAGCTTTGCCCAGGATTTCACAGCCGGTTTCATCAGAGAAACTATTGAGCCGAATCAGCGGGGTGTTGCCAACGGCGCCAACAAAACCTTGCTTGATATCCATAGGAGCTTTTATGCCTTAAACGTCAGGTTGAGCAGTCTTTTTATCCTAATGGGGAATGGGGCATGGAGGGGGATAGAAAAGCATAAAAAGCAACGTAATGACTACGACCAAAGACTCAGGTCAATGGAAGAACCTGAGGGTGGTAGAGCATCAATTAATCCTGCCTGCGCTAGTTGCTCAGCCGACCGCTGCCAGCGGACTAGGTCAAGACACCCGATTTTTTGCCCCTCTGGTTGGACATAATTGGCAATCAGCTGCAGAGACCGGGTTTGATATTCAATATCTTGATAGTCAGGTTCAACATATTGCTCCACCAGAATCTGAGCCGTTTGAGCCGGATGCTCAATCGCCCAACGCCAACCGGTAAATGTAGCGTCTAGAAAACGGTGGATGAGCTGGGATTGCTCCGCCAATAGTTGTGCAGGTGCAAAAATCACCTGGCTGTAGGCATCAAACCCGTAGTCATGAAAAGTAAGTAGCGTGGGCAACTGCCCCAGACGACGAGCAACATCAAACGGTTCATCCAGGGCATAGCACTGAACAGCATCAAATTCACTGTTGATTAAACGCTGGTGTTTGTCACGATAAGGAATGGTGACAATGTCTAGTTGATCGCTAGAAATGTGGTTTTTAGTGAGCACCAGCTCTAATGCTTTACGCCCGTCGCTGTGAACACCAACACGTTTGCCGACAAGCTGCTGTAGCGTGCTTAATCCTCTTTGTGGCAGGCTCATTAAGGATAGGGGAGAGGCTTGGAGCATGGTTGCGATCGCAACGACCTCTGCCCCGTTAGCCTGAGCCGCTAAGATCAGCGATTCTTCAGCACAGCCCAGGGTGTGAGGCTGAGACATCACCGTTTTAATCACATCCATATCAGCAGGTGCTGGCTTTAGAGTCACCTCCAGGCCTTGACGTCGATAGTCACCACGCGTTTTAGCCACACACAGACCGGCAAACTGTGCATTCAACCGCCAATCAAGCTGCATCGTCAGCGGCTGCAGTCTGGGCCAGGGCAGAAACGCTATGCCTGCTTGTAAAAAACCACGACGCGATATCATCGCTGCATCTCTCTAAGTGACAACCCAGGAACAACTTTAACAATTCTATTTTTGTCGATCAGCACCTGTTATTCCTAATAAAAAAGGATGCCCTAAGGTGGCATCCTCAACACTTTTTAGTGTAACAGATTAGCTGACAACAACTTATTTGTTGGGCTGTGGTGTCATGCGCAGATAGGGCTTCACTTCTGTAACACCCTTAGGAAACTGCTGTTTAGCATCTTCAGTAGAAATTGAAGGGACCACAACACAGTCACCACCATCTTGCCAATTAGCAGGGGTCGCCACCTTATGGTAGTCGGTTAGCTGCAGAGAATCGATCACGCGAAGAATCTCATCAAAGTTACGCCCTGTACTAGCAGGATAGGTAATGGTGAGACGCAATTTTTTATTAGGGTCAATGACAAATACAGACCGCACAGTCAATGTATTGCCGGTGCTGGAATTGGGGTGAATCATCCCATACAGCTCGGACACCTTTTTATCCTCATCTGCCAGGATAGGATAGTCAACGCTAGTGCTCTGAGTTTCGTCGATATCAACAATCCAACCCTTGTGAGAATCTACGCCATCAACGCTGAGGGCGATTGTCTTCACATTGCGCTTGTCAAATTCAGCCCGATACTTAGCAACAGTACCTAGCTCAGTAGTGCAAACGGGTGTGTAATCAGCGGGATGTGAGAACAAAACGACCCAGCTATCGCCAGCCCACTCATAGAAGTTGATATCCCCAGCAGAAGATTTTTGGGTAAAGTCTGGGACCTGATCCCCTAGTTGAAGAGCCATAACCGAATTTCCTGATTGTTTCCTTACAACAAAAGCGCCTGCGTCAAAGCCATGTGATCAGGCTAGCTTCGCTAAGCATCTCATAAACCCCGGTATTCCGACCGGAGTTTAGATGATTCTTAATCATCCTAGCGTGAAAGGACCCAAATGGTATCAACTGCTGCAGTTGTATATACGTAATTCTGCATATTTTTTAACCTGGCTGCGACTGACCATAACGCCCTGGATATCGCGCTGACAGGTACCTGACATCTGGCTATTACCCGCAAAGCTCAGTGGATAAATGTCAGGAATTGGTATGGGTATGGCCTGAACTATGTGCGCCAAAGCTATATTTCCCCGGGTTGAGGTGTAGACATGATGAGATGCCCCAATACCGATTAAGCTTAGGAACTGTAGCATCAAAGGAAAAGCCATGGCAGAGACAGCAAAACGAGTCCTGTTGGTAGATGATGAGCCCGGCCTACGTGAGGCGGTTCAAGCCTATTTAGAAGACAGTGACTTTCAGGTGCGTACGGCGAGTAATGCCACTGAGGGTCTAGAGCTTCTACAACAGGAAACACCAGATGTGCTGATCTCGGACATTATGATGCCTGAGGTGGATGGCTATGCGTTTCTAAAACAGGTGCGAGAAGACCCCCGCTATAAGTCGCTGCCGGTGATTTTCTTAACCGCTCGTGGTATGACTAGCGATCGCATCCAGGGCTATAACGCTGGCTGTGATGCCTACCTCTCAAAACCCTTTGACCCAGAAGAGTTAGTGGCTATGGTTAGCAATCTGATTGAGCGTCAAGCAGCACGCACCCCTGAGGCAGGTGCAGTACCTGATATTGCGGCCATGGCACGACAGATTGAGGAGATCAAAGCGCTATTAACCCAACGCGGTACGATTCCGCAAAAGACATCCCCCATTCGTATTGACCTCACCCCTCGCGAACAGGATGTCTTAAATCTGGTGGCCGAAGGTCTGATGAACAAAGAAATTGCTAGTCGGCTAGGAACCACGGTACGCAATGTCGAGAAATACGTTAGCCGTTTGTTTGGCAAAACTGGCACCAACAGCCGCACAGAGTTAGTTAGGTTTGCACTGGAGCACGGACTGGTAACCACCTAGTTCACGAACTTAGTCAAATAAATCTAGTGGAAAAGGACCATAGGTTCCGTTTACCAGATCATAGTCGGGCTCACTGGCGTGAAACGACACTAAAACACCACGATTGGGACCCACATAGTCGTCTAGATACCACGCCCCTTTAAGGGTGTTGAACTTTAAATAGACTGCTCCAGTTCGCTCAGGCAGCTCTAGGTTAATGGGGCGACACAGGCAGGCTACATAGGCTTCTGTTGCCGCCTTGCCCTCCGCTAGGGTATCTGTGCAAATACCCAGGGTTTCATAATCGGCAAGATCGCTAAACCACAGCAAGGCATCAATTAGACTGCTTTTCTGCGCTTTGGACATCTGAGGCGGAGTGACCAAACAGCTAAACTGCGCTAGCTGCTGCCGGACCTTTTTAATATTGGCGGGTGACGGGGTGAGTTTGAGCATAGCGTGTAGATAGATAAGGGCGTCGCTACGATTTTGTGGGAATTGGGGGTCGCTATTAGGCGTGCTGATGGGCTCACTAAATCATGTTGATGCGCTGCAGCGCGGTGACCATTATGCCATTGAGCCTATGCCTATGACCTGCGATCTCAGCCAAGAGCCGGCACGCTACAGTCTGCGAGTAAAAGATATGCCAATGGAGCAGCGGCCCCGCGAGCGGTTGATGGCCTATGGGGCAAAAAATTTAACCTCAGCTGAGCTGTTGGCAATTTTGCTAGGGACGGGAGTTAGCCGTGGCCACAAACTATCGGCAGTCAATTTGGGGCAGTGTATTCTCAACGAACTGGCTCAAGATGACCGATCGGCTCTAGATGGCTTACGCACGGTAACACCTCAGGAGCTAATGACATTGCCGGGTGTGGGTACCGCTAAAGCAGCAACCATCTTGGCCGCACTGGAACTGGGCAAACGCGTTTTACAAAATCGTCCGGTGGATCGCACGCTGGTGGATGATCCCGCTGTGGCTGCAGCCGCTCTTAGCCAAGATTTAATGTGGCAAACCCAGGAGAGATTTGCGATCGCACTGCTCGATGTCAAACATCGACTGTTGGGTACCAAAATAATTTCTCTCGGCACAGCCACTGAAACATTGGCCCATCCGAGAGAGATTTTTCATAAAGTAATCAAGCATGGTGCAACCCGTGTAATTGTCGCTCACAATCATCCCTCCGGCGTTCTCGACGCCAGTGAGGCTGACCTGGAACTAACCCGACAGTTACTTAAAGGAGCAGACATCTTGGGCATTCCACTTTTAGACCATCTTATTTTAGGTAACGGAGATTTTCTCAGCCTAAGACAGACAACAGAACTCTGGAATCAGAAAGCTGAAGCCGTTTAGCCAGAAGATACGCCACAACAAGTTTCTAAGATTACTTAAACAATGTTAATTAAGCGCAATTAAGTAAATATTCATAAATAATTTTCTAAAGATGCTTTTCCATACTTTATTTCACTTTCAATGCTACGTTTGAATTGACTTGACACACGAATGCTATCGATCACGCCATTTTATCTGAGTGATCTATGGACTCTAGCCTGATCCTTTGGAATGTTTTAAACTCATCAATCTTACTTTTCTTTATTGGCTTGACAGTCGTGTTTCTCAAGTCAGGCTTCGAGATTCTTCAGCAGATCCCCAAGCTTCTCTCTTTGTACTTATGGCTTGCCACTGCAGCTGTTCACGGGTTGATCAGCAAGGTATCGTATGTAGCGGCTAGCTCATTTCTCTCTTGGGCAAATGTTGACTTTGGGAAGCATAGGGTAACCTGCCTGATGGCATTGCCCATGGGCCTTGTCTTGATGAGAGTTTTTGCTAACCAGCGTACCCTCAAGAGTACGCACAAAATTTGCACGAAAAATTTAACTAGGGCGAAGTGTTGCAGGCATCTTAGATTCAATCGATTCAGTCTTTTTTAGCGGGCCCTGAGATCAGCCTCCTCTCTACATTGTCATCGCGTTGCCTCCACTTTCACCGTCAGCACCCAGCATTTCTTCGTACTTTCAATTCATTCAGAGCTATTGGGGTTAGATATCGATTATGACCATCTCTGCATCTGGCTTATCACCCAGTCTCACGTTTAATAATCTCAAAGGAGACGTCTTTGGCGGACTGACAGCCGCCATCGTTGCACTGCCTTTAGCCCTGGCGTTTGGTGTTGCCTCTGGCGCTGGCCCTATTGCGGGTCTATATGGAGCCATCTGCGTTGGTTTTTTAGCCGCTCTATTTGGCGGTACCCCATCCCAAGTCTCTGGGCCAACGGGTCCTATGACCGTGGTGATGGCATCTACTTTTGCTGCACTTACCGCCAAACATCCCGAAGCCGGTCTTGCCATGGCATTTACGGTTGTCATGTTGGGTGGGTTATTTCAAATTTTGATGGGGGTATTGCGGTTAGGTAAGTACCTTACTCTCATGCCCTACACCGTCATCTCTGGGTTTATGTCGGGCGTGGGGGTGATCATTATTCTGATTCAAATCGCCCCCCTGCTGGGTCACCCTGGCCAGGGCGGCGTTGTTGATTCAATTCTGCAATACCCGACCGTTTTTAGTCACATCAATCCTGCTGCCGCTGGCCTTGGGTTGCTGACGTTAGCCATTGTGTTTGCCGCTCCGCCAAAACTTAACCGCATCTTGCCAGCCCCGCTGATTGCTCTGGTTTTATGCACCTATATCTCCGTTAGATATTTCCCCGAAAGCGACATGCCACGTATTGGGGATATTCCATCAGGCTTGCCCAGTCTGCACCTGCCTTATTTTTCCTGGGGCACTATCAAAGACATGCTGGGATACAGCATCATGCTGGGAGTTTTGGGTGCCTTAGACTCATTGCTGACATCTCTGGTAGCAGACAGTATTACCCGCACTCAGCACAATTCTGACCGCGAGCTGATTGGTCAAGGCATTGGTAACTGTGTAGCAGGTCTACTGGGCGGCTTGCCCGGTGCAGGCGCAACGATGCGGACCGTCATCAATGTACAAACCGGCGGTAGAACCAATCTTTCGGGCATGATCCACGCCATTGTATTGGCCCTCATCGTCCTGAAAGCGGGCTCATTAACTGAGCCCATTCCCCATGCTGTCTTGGCTGGAATTTTAATCAAGGTGGGGATTGACATCATCGACTGGGGTTTCTTGAAACGTGCCCATCTTTTGTCTACTAAAGGGGCTGGATTGATGTATTTGGTCCTGGGACTCACCGTATTTGTCGATTTAATCACCGCTGTAGCAGTCGGGGTCTTTTTGGCTAACCTGCTTACCATCCAGGATATTAGCGACCTCCAAGCCCAAGACATGCGGGCAGTCACCCAGGGTGATAATGAGAACTGGCTCACCCCTGATGAGCGATCGCTACTCAAAGCAGCCAGGGGACGAATCCTTATGTTTCATCTCAGTGGGCCGATGAGTTTTGGTGCGGCCAAATCTATTTCCCGACGCCTGGCAATTGTAGAGAACTATGAAATTCTAATCCTGGATCTAACAACCGTTACCAGGCTGGGGGTAACCGCCATGCTAGCGATTGAGACCCTGATCAAAGATGCTCTAGATAAACGGCGAGAGGTGTTCTTAGTGGGTGCCTATGGTCAAGTTGCAGAAGGATTACAACGCTTAGATGTGCTACAAAAGCTGCCGCTAAGCCACCAGGTTTCTGAGCGCATAGTTGCCCTGGAGTGCTCTATGGACATCATTCGCCACTATGCACCACCGGCAGAAGTGTAATACTGGTTTTCAATTTTAAGCTATGGAACTTTGGCACAGCCGGAGATAGAGATTTTTGACCTGTAGGCACATGTTTGAGAACGGGTGTAAGCCACGTCCTAACAACGACTCAGTATTTCTGCAGTAGCACCCTAGATCAGTACTAATACGTAGCTTAGGAAGTGCTTAAACTTGGGGACTATAGTCAAAGAAGAAGTTGCACTATTAGCTTAAACTTCACCAAAAAGAAAATTTAACCCTTAGCAAATTTTGACGAATCTCAACATTATCAGAACTTATTCCTACAGCGCATCATGTTCATGCATCTTTCTCATTCCGATCCCCGACCTTTGATGTCAGGGATGGAATTTTAGATAATCACTTGTAATGTGGATTCACATTTCTCCATAGTCAGGGTGACTGTGATTGTGATGCCTGTTAGTTAGAGATTCTGTGCTGATGTACAGCCCTAAGCAGACGTTAATTAATACGTTTATTGCCTATCTGCAATCAACTTACAAAGCTGTTTTTGGGATCGAGCATCCCGACCATCTAGCTTTGTTAGGCTCTGTTGCTGAAATAACGCTGGATGTTATTGCCAAAAGCGATGCGCTTTATCATGACTTGGAGCACACAATCTTAGTCACGTCAGTTGGCCAGGAAATTTTGCAAGCCAAGCGGGTATGTGAAGGCAACAGCAGCGTGACGGTAGAAGATTGGCTACATCTTGTAACCGCCCTTCTATGTCATGACATTGGGTATTGCAAAGGGATATGTCAGCAAGATGATAGGTCGCTGGGTCGCTACTCAACGGGTGTGGGGGATAACGTTGTCTTTCTACCCTTTGGTGTTACAGATGCTGCCCTGAGCCAGTATCACGTTGATCGGGGTCAGCAATTTGTGCAAGAACAGTGGCAACACAATCCACTAGTAGATGTGGCCACGGTTCGACGGATTATTGAACGCACCCGATTTCCTGCTGCCGACGAGTATCCCGTTTCTGATATCCGAGGCTTGGCAGACCTAGGGCGCTCAGCTGATTTGATTGGGCAGTTTAGCGATCGCAACTACCTACAAAAGCTACCAGCCCTGTTTTATGAGTTTGAGCAAAATGGAGCTAACCATGTCCTGGGCTATCGTCAGGTCAAGGATATGCGTTTGGGTGTAGCAGAATTTTACTGGACCTGTGTGAGTCGATATGTCGAGGATGCGATCGCCTATCTCAACCACACGTCTAGTGGCCAGCAAATAGTCATGGAACTCCATGCCAATATCTCTGCTGACAAATCAAGGCTATGCGCGTAGAGCAGCTTAATTAAGTTTGGCATTGCTGATCTTCAGTATGATTTTATGTGCAAAGTACTGACATAAGGCACGTCTAGCAGATCGGACCCCCTTATCAATCAGCAACGACTTGAGTTTTAGTGATCGTATCTATCAACACCCGTATCCATATCGGCGGAAAGCACCTAAACTAGGTGCTGTTCTTACCTGCGAGACTAATGGCACCGAGTAAACCTACAGCCGCCGCCACTGCCCCAGACAAAGAAACCCCAGCCACCCAACCGGCCTCAGCCACCGCCTCCTCTGTAGATACTGACAATCTAGACACTATCTTCAGCGCCCTCAAAACGTTGATGACAACAGTGGACAAACTGCAAAAATCACGCCAGGAAGTGGGAGACATCAAACCGTTAATTGTTCGCATGCTCGATGGAGAACTGTTGTCAGGTGATGAGCTTGAACAGCTAAAAACAGGCGTGAGCGGTCTTTCTAAGCTAGTACGAATTTACAGCGATTATCAAACCGCCCTTGAGAAAGCACAACCAGCTCGAGAAATATTAGACACGGTACTTAAGTAAGTGCCTCACTCTCTAAAAAGATAGGTCTTAAAAAACCGCTATCCTAATAAGACTGTTGGTGCGGTTAAACCATTGAGGAGCAAAATCTTCTGTTAACAGAAGATTTTGCTCCTCAATGGTTCAGAGGTGACTCATCATCTGATTGGTATTGGAGCAACTCAACTGTCAGCAGACCCATGCAATTCTTAAAGTTTTGTAACACAATAGGAATTGATAAGTGACGCGTACCCACACCATGACAGCCACCTACCCCAAAACTGCCCTCCAAGAATCTGCACCACTGGCTGCTGGTGGTCCTGACCCACAACGATTTGACTGGGTTGAAGCCTGGTATCCCGTTCACTATGTGGAAGACCTAGACCAAACCAAGCCGACTCGATTTACGCTGCTGGAGCAGGACTTGGTCATTTGGTGGGAGCCGCAAGCCAAAACCTGGCGCGTCTTTGTAGACCAGTGCCCCCATCGTTTAGCTCCCTTATCAGAAGGACGGATCAATGAAGCCGGACAGCTTGAATGTCCGTATCATGGGTGGGCATTTGCAGGCAGTGGCGCATGTGAGCACATTCCCCAGCAAGCATCTGATGGCCAAGCAAACCTATCAAATCGAGCTTGTGTGGCATCTATGCCGACGGCAGTCCGTCAGGGACTATTGTTTGTGTATCCAGGCAAGCGGGAGAATGCGCCTCAGGTAGAAATCCCCATCATTGACGCCGTAGAACAAGAACCGGACGGTTGGGTCATGCTTAATACGTTTCGCGATTTACCCTATGATGCGCTGACGCTGTTAGAAAATGTTTTAGATGCCAGCCATATTCCGTATACGCATCACCAAACGGTTGGCAATCGAGAAAATGCGGCCCCCATGGAAATGGATATCGTCGCTGCAGGTAAACAAGGCTTTCAGGGTATTTGGCCAGAAGGACCACGCAAGGGAAAATTAGGGACTCAGCATACAACCTTTGTCGCGCCTGCGCTGATGTACCACGATCTAACATCAAAACAATTTGGCAGAACACTAACGGTTGTTTATGCCACACCAATTCGCAAAGGCGAATGTCGTTTGTTTGCAAGATTCCCATTTAAGTTCTCTTCTAAATTGCCTGGCTTTTTTATTAAGCTCACGCCGCGCTGGTACAGCCATGTTGGCAACAATCGTGTGTTAGAAGATGATCAAATCTTTTTACATCTCCAAGAGAGACTTTTGGCAAAATCAGAGCATCGCTCTTATGCGCAGGCCTGTTACTTGCCAACCCAGGCAGATCGCTACGTAGTCGCCTTTCGTAAGTGGATCAATGATTTTGAGGCCGATCCGTTTTTGGGGCAGAC
This sequence comes from Cyanobacteria bacterium P01_H01_bin.21, assembly GCA_038748405.1. Classification (GTDB taxonomy): domain Bacteria; phylum Cyanobacteriota; class Cyanobacteriia; order Phormidesmidales; family Phormidesmidaceae; genus Leptothoe. Next base: position 17,929 of record JBCDIX010000015.1, read on the forward strand.
TTTACCCCCTGAGCAGTCGACAGATGCGCTAATGGATCGCTACCATTCGCACACCAAACACTGTGGCAGCTGTCGCCCGGCTCTCAAACGCATCCAACAGATTCGTAAAGCAGCCATAGTCGCCAGTGGCGGCGCATGGTCGCTGCTGCCATTGATTATCGCTGTTTCTAAGACGCTCACTTGGCCGATGGCTGCACTTTTAGGAGGTGTTCCCTTAGCCTGTATGGCTCTATGGCTGTGGTTAGGTGGCTTGGAGCAAAAGTTTTACAAAGGTGATGCAACACCTCCACGTAATTTATCTTGAGATCCCTATTAATAGTAATGATGGGTGCTACAAATCATTTCATGATTGATTAATTATGATGCTCTCTAGAGTGATTTTAGGTAAAACTCCTAGTTTAAGGGGAGTTTCTGATATCACTGAATGTAGTGGGGCTCTAAGAATTATTTGCTACTGTGAGTGATTGTGAGTAGGTAGTACGCATCACATTTGCTTACACTATATTTAATATGACCGTCTAAGCCGAGTCAGACAGTTGTAATTATGCACAAAACTCGTAGATTGTTTGTTAAGCTGTTGCACTACGCCATTGAAAATCCTAACACTGATTATCTTCAATTGAAAAATCCTTGTGGTGGTGAGATAGGTCAGTTAATACAGAAATTTTCTAGTGAATTCAGCTCGTCAATCTCCCAGCTGGCATTTAAAACTTACACTTCAAGGGCTGTAAAAAGATTTTTTGTGGTTTCTACTATCACGCTTATCGGATTGTACCTTAAAAGAGATAGTCCAGATTCTACTCTCGAAATCATCTTTGATAATTTAGAGTCTATAGCTTTAGGATCGGCTGGAATAATCTTTTTACTTGAATCTGAAGATCGTAGAAAAAGAGATCACTATGAAGCCTGGCAAGTTATAAATCTAGCTCAAAACCAACCAAGCAGCGGAGGCAGAGTTCAGGCACTGCAAGACTTAAATCAAGACAATGTGGATTTAGAAGGAATAGATCTCCATGGCGCTGATCTTTCAGGAATAAATTTGCCTTTTGGGCAGCTAGCGCGAGCCAATATGAAAAAAGCACATCTAGATCATGCCAATCTTAATAAGGCTAATCTAGTCGCTGCTCATCTTGAAGGTATAAATCTGCAATCTGCTCATCTTGAAGATTCAAATCTGCAATCTGCTCATCTTGAAGATTCAAATCTGCAATCTGCTCATCTTGTAGGTGCAAATCTGAATCATGCTCATCTTGAGAATGCTTTGTTATCTAACACAAATCTCAAAGATGCAAACCTGGAGTTTGCTCATCTGGAAGGTACAGTTTTGTACGAAGTCAATTTCGAAAATGCAAACCTAGGTTATGCCTATCTTCAGTGCACGAATCTATGTAGAGCAAATCTTGAAGGTGCTGAATTAGGCAGAGGTGAGATGGAAGGTGCTGTTCTACATCATGCTAATCTCAAAGGTGCCTCACTACATAAAGCTTGTTTGAAAAGTGCTGATCTATGGAGAGCTGACCTTGAAGGCGCTTGGCTTTGTTTTGCCAATCTTGAGGGTGCTGACTTATCAGAATCTAACCTTAAAAATATATCTTGGAATGATAAAATCAAGTGGACAGATGTCATAGGTATCGAGACTGCTAAGAATATTTCCCCGGCTCTACAGAATGAGCTATCTTCTCTTGGACTTCTTCCAAAAAATACAAAGCGGTAGACATGAGCACTGTCTATATTTTCCTGTTGTAGCACTCTTCTCAGAGTCTTAGACGTGATTGTGCAAGCTTTATAGGCCAAGATTTGCAGTGATCGTTTATGTTACGAAAGGATCTATCAAGCTATATTCAGTAGTTAAAGAGTAGATATGGCTGAGCGAGGAGATAATCGCGAAAATTTTCAGCGTATATCTTGAAAGATCGACAGCCTGCCGTCTGTGAAGACGAAGCAACCTAGTGGGAGTTCATGAATGATGGGATAACCTATTGATAGCCCACGATTCAGCTAGAAAGTTTCAGGTAGTAACCTTGTCGCCTGTGAAACTTAAATCCTTAATAGATTGAATTTACAGCGATTGCTGATTTAGGAGATGAACCGCCCCAGAGCCATTGCTATTCCACGGTATCTCACCACTAAAGTCATCCTGAGGATTAGCAATGCCAATCGACAAATATCTGTCTTTAGGCATATCTGACCTAGATTTTTAACTCCCATATTCCTGATATCGTGTAGGTAACTGAGTTTTTTTGGTGCAGCGTGGTCCCTATTCGTGACGAGAATCCGGTTCAGATTACGCCCTATGTAACCTACGGGCTCATTATCCTTAATGTTCTGGTCTTTCTCTATGAGCTAATGCTGGCGTCGCCCATGGAGCTGACAGCCTTTTTTCGCACATGGGCCGTGGTGCCAGAGCAGCTGACGGAAAGTTTTCTGGGTGGCCAGATAACATCTTTTACCATCCACGAGTGGTTTACTCTCATCTCTAGCCAGTTTATTCACGCTGGTTTTCTGCATTTGGCAGGCAACATGCTGTACCTGTGGATTTTTGGTAATAATGTTGAAGAACAGCTTGGACGCGTTCGTTTTCTTTTGCTGTATCTAACCTGCGGTGCTCTAGCAGCGTTGGCCCAGTGGTATTTTGGCATGTTTTCAGAGGTGCCATCGTTAGGAGCAAGCGGTGCGATCGCAGGTGTGATGGGGGCCTATATCTTTAAGTTTCCCAATGTACGCATCCTCACCATTGTGCCGTTAGGCTTCCTGTTCTTGCCAGTTAGAATTCCTGCCCTGTTCTATTTAGGTATTTGGTTTTTGCAACAGGCCGCCTATGGCGTTGCCAGCCTTAATGCCCCAGCCAATGTCGGCATGGCAGACGGAGGTATCGCTTACTGGGCACATGCAGGAGGATTCGTCTTTGGAGCTATTCTAGGGCCAGCACTAGGGCTGCTGAATGACTCTAGCGAGACGCAGTCACTGTAGAGCGACTCTTGCCTCACAAAAGAGCTAATAAAAATTTTCAACAGCAAGCCCCAAAGACTGTTGGCCATAGCAACAATTATCTCTGCGTCAGAATAATCATTGTAGAGAGTTTTGCTCTAAATCAATAACTGCTAAAAATCTGAAACACTACCGCTACAGCGATCTATCCAATCACTGAACGCTCATGAATAAATCGTATGCAGCATTGCCTCGGGTCCCAGTAACAACAACTTTATATTCGCCAGTATGGGGCAAAGGAATTGTTTCATCCACTGCACTAAAGGCAAGAATATAGCCGCTAGGAGAAATCACATCAAAAGTGGCGCTGTCTTCTGATGCCTGAATCGTCAAACCCATTTGCTGGCCACCAGTGGCGTCCAATACATAAACGTTACGGTCACCTCGCACAACGCTATCACTCATAGTGGCGTAACGTTGATCAGGCTCAAATTCAACCTGCTGGGTAGTGATATTATTTGCGCCGTCAAGCAAATCCTTAGCTTCTAGACCGTTATGATCTTGAAAAGCCGCATCAACGGCTTCACAGTCAGTCAGGTTAAGAATACTGTTATCTGTTTGGAGAGTATCGTTGGTAAGCGTCCAAGTGGCGCGTGTTGTTTCAACATCAGCCTCAATCCAGGTAGTCAAATCGATAACCGCCTGTTCCTTGGCTAAAACACCTGAAAAGGACTGGACATAACTGGTTGAATAAGTAGCATCTTCATTTTGCACCGATGAGCGGGCATCTCCAGTTATTTGATTCTCATCACCTAGAGTCAGGCGCAGATAGGTAGCCAGCAAACCGTTGTTGAGTAAGTAACAATATTGACCAGGAACAGGATCAAAAGAATTATCTTGACTGACGTCTTGACTGACGTCAGGAATTGTTTCGGTAGTTGATTCGATCGAATCTGAAATTATCGTTTGCTGAGGGCTACAGCTGCTAATTAGGGTGACAGCCACCGTCACTAGTAAACCAGTCGAAGTAAAGCGCATCATGATGACAAGCCTATAAACAACAAATTGTAGCCAGTTGTAACTATGAATTTGGGCGAATTTGGGCTTTAGGCAGATGCTGCCGCACACGTTAGCGCTACCATCGCTTCGGTAATGCAGCTTAGCTGATTAGGTTCAATGATGTAAGGAGGCATGGTATAAAGCAGTTTACCAAAGGGTCGCAGCCATACTCCGTGATCTACGACCCGAGTCTGCATGATGGCCATCTCTACAGGTTGGTGCAGCTCGATTACTCCAATCGCTCCTAAAACCCGCACATTCTTTACATGGGGGGACTCGTGGCACGGGGCTAACTCGGTTTTAAGCTGGGTCTCAATAGCCTGAATTTTGCTCTGCCAATCGTAGCTTTCCAAAATAGCAATGCTTTCTAACGACACAGCACAGGCCAGTGGGTTGGCCATAAATGTGGGTCCGTGCATAAAAACACCGGCCTCCCCTTGGGAAAACACCTGACTAATATGTGGCGTTGTCAGGGTTGCCGCCAAAGACATAAACCCACCTGATAGAGCTTTACCAATACAGAGAATATCGGGAGCAATACCCGCATGTTCACAGGCAAACAAACGGCCAGTACGCCCAAAGCCTGTGGCTATTTCATCCAAAATTAGCAACACTCCATAGTGCTCGCAAAGTTCTTTGGCCCGTCGCACATAGTCGGGGCTATAGAATCGCATTCCACCTGCACCTTGTACCACTGGCTCAAAGATGGCCGCAGCGATGTGATCGTGGTTTTTAGCGAGCAGCTGTTCAAAGCTTTCAATATCGCGATCATCCCACACGCCCCAAAATGGAATCTGAGGCACATCAGCAAAATATTGTTGCCGCAGCACCTGGTTAAACAGATGATGCATACCATTAACCGGATCACACACCGACATAGCATCAAAGGTATCGCCATGGTAGCCACCCCGCACAGTCAAAAATCGATGTTTCTGAGGTTGTCCCAGGTTATACCAATATTGAATGGCCATCTTCATAGCCACTTCCACTGATACTGATCCAGAATCACAAAAAAAGACCTGTTGCAGAGACTCTGGTGTTAGCTCTACTAATCTCTGTGCTAGCTGTACCGCAGGCTGATGAGTAAGACCGCCAAACATCATATGGGACATGCAATCAATCTGATCGCGGGCAGCCTGATTTAGCCGTGGGTGGCTATAGCCATGAATACAGGTCCACCAAGAAGACATGCCATCAACCAGAGTGCGTCCGTCTTCCAGCTCAATGTAGACCCCCTGCGCTGACTTCACCGGAAAAATTGGCAGCGGGTTGGGCATGGCAGCATAGGGATGCCACACATGCTGGCGATCAATCGCCAGTAGCTGCTCAGTAGATAAAGGGTGCATTATCTTAGGGCGTGGGTAATGTGCTAGCAGTTGACCCACCCCGAAGCCTCTCTTGAGGAACTACAAAGACGGGGTGGGTTACCGTTGATGCCATTGGCAATCAGCTTGCTATTGAACAGTGACAGTGATTTTTTTAGAAATGACGGGCTTATCGTGGGGAATATGGCTATAGTTACCCAACACTAGCTGTAGCGTATGGTCCCCAGGTTCCAGCGTTAGCTGAGTTTCAGTTTGACCTGCACCATAGTGCAAAAGATGTTCAGATGCTTGCAGTGGGTCAGTCAATAAAGGTAGCTCATCCACATCAACTAGCAAATGATGATGGCCCGTATTGGGACGATCGACCCCAGCAGGTGCAATTCCCATATCTGAGAGACCAAACTGGACCTTAAATGGAGCAGTCACTGTGTCCCCGTCAGCGGGGGAAATAATATAGGCTGCGGCAGACTCGGGGGCGGGAGATAACGTTGCGGCAGAAACAGAAGGTACACATAGGTTGAATAAAACGGTCAGGCAAAATGCTGCCAGTACCAGGCTGCGCTGAATAAATGTCACCATCGATAACACGCGTCGAAACGAACATTACCTATGGTAAGCCGTTGCGTTACTACCGCGGTCATATCCCCAACTGTCACACTAAAATCGAACGATTTTTCAAGGGTTTTAGACGCGAATCAATAGTCCACCCCTAAAAAGTGTCCTTCTTTTTAGCGCATCTCCAAGTACGGAAAGATACAACAGAACCATGCAAGCGAGGTTCAGTAATCTCTAGTTCCAAACACCACTGGAAAACTAACCCCGTCTGCCATAAAACGTTTCGAGGAATCTAACCATGATGTTTAATCGTATTCTTTGCACGCTGGGGCTAACGGCTGCTGTTCTTGCTGCTGCTCCCCTAACCGCATCAGCTCAAGAAGCTCCTGACTATAACTATGTTGGCATTGGTGGGGGCGACGAAGGGTTTGTTGTTAACGGCAAACTCTCTCTCTCTGAAAATCTATCTGTTCGTCCTGCCGTCAGCACTGACTTTGACTTTGATGATGGTGAAGATGTGGCTTATGTATTGCCTATCACCTACGATTTCAACTCTGTTGATCCCCAAGGCCGTCTCTACCCCTTCTTAGGTGCTGGCATCAATGGCGAACTAGGTGACGATAGCACCATTGAAGCAGCCGTAACAGGCGGTGCTGACTATCGCGTCAACGAGCAGTGGTTGGTCAATGGTTCTGTTGTGTGGTCTCCGTTTCAAGACGGTAGCGATGATGTAGACTTCATTGCTGGTGTCGGCTACAGCTTCTAACTAAAATCTGCGTTGTTACAAAGCTCTCCTAGATTGGCCCCGCTAATAGCGGGGCTTTTTTTAACAGCGCCTCAACACTATTGACGGCAGCTTAAGGGGTGGTTGCATCCGCAATCTCAGAACTGTTGGGAATCTCAGCAGTATTGAAGAATTCCACAAATGCTTCGTTTAGAGCAACATATCCTTGAGGGTTGAGATGCAACTCATCTTTGCGAAAGTCTTCGGGAATTTGCCCCTGGGCATCGGCGATGGCTGAGAATCCATCAAAGACCAGCACCTGCTCATCAGCGAGTGAGGTAATGTAACCATTAACTTCGTAAATTGCTTGAGCGATATCATCTGACCACACAGGCTGACGCACAAGGGGCACCTCGCCGACTGGGAGAATAGTGGTAACAATAACAGTTGCACCTAGAGCTTTTGCATCTTCTACCATCTGGCGAATGTTAGCCCGGCAGAGATCAACAATAGTATTGCGCTCATTTGGCATCAGTGGAATTGCCTTTAAGTCGTTGACACCCACTTGAATAACAACTACATCGGGTTCTAGTTTGCTTAGATGAAAGTCAAATCGTTGGGTAGTTTGAGCCGATGTTTGACCGCCCACACCACGATTAAGAAATTCATATCCTTCAACGCTAGGAGCAGGCCAGTCTGCGGCTCTAGAATCACCAAACAGGACAACCCGTTGATTATCTCCTTTGTCGTTAAGCTTTGGCTCTGGATTGTAGTAGCTAAGCCCCAGTGGGTCTAAACGTACTTGATTGAGTTCAACGTAATATTTTTTGAGCTGTCCATAGAGAAAAAAATTAAGCGCCACTGAAGCACCGATGACAGGTATCCCCAAAAACATGAGCAGAGAGCTAACCTTGACCAATTTCATAGGGCCGTTTGAGGTATAAATTTGAAATAAAAGAGCAGTGCAATAAACTCTGCAGACTAGGGTTCCAATATAATTTGTTCCAAGGTTTGGAAAGCAAAGTTGTCGCCAGTTGTCTGCATCAGTTGTTGTTAGATGTTTTCTCTCTCCTGTGAAGGTTTGAGTTTTTTTGTGAGGACAGGGTATGGTAATCAAATTATTGGACACTGCATCAAATACGAATAGCTAGTACTGTTACCGTAATTAATGTTTAACGTGTTAGTCGTTAGGATTACTATATGGATGGCATTGCTCCGCATATGCCCCTAGTTGGGACTGCCCTGCAAGTCTTTAATTAGCCTGATGTCAGCATCTTAAGGGTCAGTTCACTATTCACAGAGCACCTATGCTATCCGTAATTTTCACTTCAAGATTGTACTAGTTTTATTTATCTATGGTTGTCATTTCATCCCTAGACAGGGCATAACCATATAGGTCTACCAATTCATTTAACTGTTTGTTTTATGGCTGTTGAGACTGCGTTATTTTTTCCACCCAAGCCACAACCGTTACTCATTCGCTTAGTACAGAGCGTTTCATATTGGGTACTGCAGCGTCTGTATCAATGTGATCTAGTGGTCGCTGACGACGATGTTGCTAAGCTGCGAGCCATTGACGAGGCGCGGGTGGTGTATGTATGCAATCATCCCACCCTAGAAGATGGCATGGTGCTGTTTAGCTTAGCGGCGCGAGTAGGTCAGCTTTGGCATTACATTGTGGCGCGGGAATCGTTTAAAGGCGTGCAGGGAAAATTTTTGCAGTGGATGGGGTGTTATTCTATCCGCCGTGGACTGGGGGATCGGGCCAGTATCGCCCAAACGTTGAGCTTGTTAAAGCATCATCAGTCTCGGGTAGTTATTTTTCCAGAGGGTGGGTGTTCATATCAAAACGATACGGTAATGCCATTTCGCTCAGGTGCCATTCAAATGCCGTTACAGGTGATGGCACAGTTGGCTAAAAAGGAGCCTAATACAGACTTATATGTCGTGCCGATATCCCTCAAGTATCGATACACTCAACCGATGACGGCTGTCATAGGGCAAACTCTGCACGGTCTTGAACAGAAGTTAGACATTGTACCAGTAGAGTCTCAGGATTTCTATCAGCGGCTGCTTGCGATCGCATCTATTGTCATCGCCCGCATAGAAACTGAGTTTGGGTTAGTCAGCACTCCTGAGCAAGACTGGAATCAGCGGATCAACCAGCTACGCAATCATGTCATTACTCAGTGTGAGCAGCAGCTTGACCTGCAGTCCAATGGTGCGCCTATTCGAGAACGGGTTTACAAAATTCAGGCCCTCTTGGAAGCCGAAGAACCTAAAACTGCAGCAGAGGGTGATGCCCTCTATTGGAAAACCGTAAGACTGCTCAATTTTGATGCCATTTACGATGGCTATGTAGCCGCGAACCCCACTCCAGAGAGGTTTTTAGATACACTTATGCGGCTAGAGCGGGAGGTCTATCAAGTTGAGCATATCCAGCCCAAAGCTCACCGTCAGGCAATCTTTCGAGTCGGCAACCCGGTCAATCTCAAACACTACGTAGAGGATTTTCGAAATGATAAAACAGGCACAGTTACTCGACTGACCGAACAGCTACGTACAGCCGTCCAGAAAAATTTAGCGGAATAATCTTGTATCAAGATTAACGAGAATGTTTTGGAAATCCTACGGGCCTCCCACCTAACCATGGCCAGTGCGCTTTACAGGTGGCCACCGCAGATATCTCCTGTAGCAACCTGATGAATGCATTTAGCAGCTGGCATCGCACAGAGCTGTTGTTATATAAATCTTTCAGCGCGCACCACTGGAACTATGGGCGCTAAGCAAGAAACTATCAGGGCAAATGACCGCATCAATTTATATTTGACCAGCAAGTCAGAAACCGCTACGGATTTAGAATCTGAATCAATTTACTACAATTACAAAGTGTCAGCCCTCTACCTGCGGAACTCTTTAAAGATATATGCATCAACTTAATAAACAACTAAAAAACAACCGAAAAAACATCCAGTTTTTTTGTTTTTTGTTACCCAAACTACAGAGCTAATAGCACTATTCTTTATCTCAACTGAAGATAAAGGTCCTTTTCGTTTTAAGAGTATCAAAAATCACATAGCATCTGTTTCTCTCAGCTCTAAAAAGCTCTACCAGACAGCTGTTTAATAACTAGTATTATTAGATAAGACTGTTACCATAGGGGAGAGACTAAGTACGGCATCACAGATCCGGTGGTGAGATTGTCATAATCATAATCACTGATGCAGATTATCTTGCTAACAGATCAATTAGGGTAGCGATTTACTAGTAATTACGGATTTTAATACGACGATATAAAAAGGCCCGATAAATTCTTCCGCAAATTCCGTATTCATTGCTTCATGATGTGCGGAAGACCCTATATGACCAGGGTAATCTTAATATCAGGTAGTCTTGTCAGTCAGGTTTTCTATGGAAGGAGCGCAGCCATCGCTTCAAAATCAGCAGCGCGTCCTTGCCGCCATTGTGGTGACAGACGCGGTTGGTTTTAGTGCACAGATGTCCGCTGATGAAGAACGGGCATTGGCGATTATCAATCGGGACCTTAAACAAATTGCCGGGCTCTGCAATGTGTTTAAGGGACAAGTCCTTAAGTCAACGGGCGATGGTCTGTTGATGTGCTTTTTTAGTGCAGCTCAGGCCGTTGCTTGCGCGCTTAATATTCAGAAAAAGCTGCGCGGCGATAGCAAGCGAGACAGTTTTGACCATCGCATCGGCATTCATTTAGGCGATGTGTATATCAACAATTCAGATGTCATGGGAAATGGGGTCAATATTGCCGCCAGACTAGAAAGCTTTGCTGCTCCCGGTGAAATCTGCGTATCTCAGGTAGTCTATGACGTCGTTAAAAGTCGTCTGGATCTGAATGCCACGTTTCTAGGCCCCCTAAATCTCAAAAATATTCAGGAGTCAGTACCGGCATATCAGCTAAGACCGTCTATTGAACATGAAACCTATGACGAAGAGCTAACCCGACCCTTTTTTGCAGAAAGCTATGAAGGGTACACCTTTGATAACCCACTGGAGCAAGCCCTGCAGACCCTTGGGGATCATGACGATCACCTGCGGATCAAAAAGCTAGTCTTTGGCACCTGCCAAAATCTATGGGAAAACGACACGACCGTCCTCAAGCAGTTCTTATTACAGCCTCTGATTGAGTCCCTCATACAGCGCAATCCCACAGTAGAGCATTGCCGCGCCAGTCTGTACCGCATTGTCGCCACCCTCAATCACAAAGAAGTTTACTCTGATGTGGCTGAGGTGATTTTGCAGGCGGTCACTCCCATATATATAGAGCGTGCAGCCAGTCTACTGCCAACCGAAAAAGAAGAGGCTGAGCCAGAAACACCAAAAATTGCCGACGACACCAAGGACCAGTACCAGCGAGTTGCCGATGAATTAGAGCAAGATGCTCAGATCATTCGCATCAAAAAAGTACTGTACTGTCTTTGCCACAAAGTCTGGGAGACAGATGTCGAAAAAATTGAACAGGCTGACACGGCCATTTTGGTGCAGCAGCTTTACCAACTTACTCCCACACCTAATGACCTTAAATATCACCTGCGTCACTTACTGAACCACCTAAATCGAAAAGCGAAATACACAAAAATTGTCAACGCTATTTTTAAGGCATTTCATCCCTTATACAGTACCCAGACTGAGCTGATCCCAATGTCAACACCGGGGCTGTCAAACGTTAACGACACTGACAGTCCAGAGACATGTTTTGGGGATCTGCCCGTCGGTATTCATCCTGACAACACCGTTGCCTTCTCAGCTAAATCTTTAGAAGGGCAATCCCTGGGCAGTATTTCTCAAGTCAAAGATCGAGCAGATTTATTTGAACTTAGACTTGACATCATTAAGTACTGCAACCCGCTTCGGGCTAAAATTTTGCTGCACTCTACTCTTTACAGTCCCTTTACCGGCAGTTCACAAGAGTGGTCACTGCTGCGCAGTAAAACATTAGAAGATTTTTTACGAGAAGTCTTTAATTACTGCTCATCTTTCCAAGATTTAGAAAGTAAGCTCTCTATTATTGTTCACTGCTTAGATGACACTGACGAAAATGAACCCGTCGTCACCGCCATTCTGAATGCCATCAAGCCTTACTACGTTGAACCCAGTAAAGAGAAGGCAAAAACGGTAAACGAAGCTAGAGAAGCTGTTCCTGTTGTCACGTCTATGAGACCTGCATCCTATGGATAATCTTGAACTCTTAGCGCTTTACAACAGTGGCCAAAAGGACTTTAGTGGTCTGTGTCTAGCTGGCTTAGAGCTACCCAAGTCAGATCTAATCGGAGCCAACTTCTCTAAGGCCGATCTAGAGCGCACAGACCTGATGTTTTCTTATTTGAGCCGGGTCAATTTACAACAGGCAAATCTGAGCCATTCTAATCTCAGTGGCGTTAATCTCAATCAGGCAAATCTGATTTACACCAATTTAAGCGATGCAAACCTACATGGAGCTAGCTTACAGGGAGCCGACCTGCGGGGAGCCGATCTGACTTTGGCTGATTTATTTGATGTCAATCTAGCCGATGCTGATTTGCGTAATGCTGACCTGAGCGGCGCCAACCTAACTGGAGCCTGTTTGCGGGGGGCCAACCTACGGCAGGAACTACGCAGTGAACAGACTATTTTACGCGGTGCCCATCTACGTCAGGTTGATTTACGGGGTGCTAACCTCAAAGGTGCTGATTTAGCCAGCGTAGACCTCAGCGGTGCTAACTTAAGCGAGGCATTTCTCAAAGATGCGGACCTCCGGAATGCCAATCTTAACGGAGCCAATCTTAAGGGGGCTTCATTGGCGGATGCTCAACTAGAAGGCGCTAACCTCCGCTATGCCAATTTGACACGCACCCGTGCTCAACGTGCTAATCTGGCTGGCTGTGACTTTACAGGCGCAGACCTAAAGGGCGTTAACTTTACCGATACTAAGCTTTGTGGTGCCCAGTTGTTTCACATTGTGATGACTGATGCGCGGCTGCTGCGGTCTGATCTGAGTCGTGCCAACCTTAGCGGCGCAAACCTGACCCAGGCAGACCTCACCAATGCTTATCTAGGACGAACTAATCTGGGAGAAGCTAACTTAACAGGAGCTATTTTGTTTAAGGCAGAACTCAGCAGCGCTAACCTGGCGGGGGCTAACTTAGCTGGTACTACCCTACCTGATGGAAAAGTTCACGAGTAGCCTACGTGTAGATAACGCTTAGCATAGTGACATCGGCAATAGGCTTGACTACTAAATCAGGCAAGGATGTCTGATTTAGTAGTCAAGATTAACCACTAGCAAGCAAGCGGCTTCAGTAGCAGGGATATTGCATTACCTGCGCTTGCTGACTCGATAGCTAAGCGCACCTGTCAGCGCCAGAGATAACAGAACCCCAGGTTCAGGAACGCTAGCAGGTTCCCCATCATTTCTGTCATCGTAATGTTCGTTGAGAGTGGTCAGCGCAACGTCACTTATAATCTCATAAGCCGCTGTAGTAGGGTGTACATCATCCCAGAAGAAAAACTCGTCTGGGTTATTACAGATGCCGTCAAACTGAAAGCCTGGTCGAAAGTTTGTAAGACAAGACTCAGTCACATTAGTCAAGCCAAACACCTCTGGGGTAGCTAATATGTCGGCAAATAAGCTACCAATATCGAGCGTGGTAACACTTGTTTCAGGCTGGCTTTGGCCAAAGGTTGCAAGCTTAGATGACAGCAGTTCATTGTGAGCAGACGATAGCTGATTAAGTACTGAAGAAATATCTTGTTGAGTTTGAGCGTCTAAAAAATCAGCAAAGGGAGCTTCCCCAATAGCGGGTAAGTTAGCAACTAAAAACTTTCTAGCCCCAAGAGCACTCAACTCCGTAAGACCACCAACAATATTATCGGTAACAACATCGGGCAGTTGTGCTAGTGAAGAAGCCTCCAGAGGGTCAGGGCCAGCAAACGCCTCGTTATAGTCATTAGAACCTATTGAAATTACGTATAGTGCATTAGGGTCAGCAGGAACAGTTGAGGAGAGCGCTGCAAATGTTTCGATCTGTTCCTGATATCCAGGGAACAAATCAGCTAAGAAAGGAATATCATCATCCAGAATGTGGACATCTGACGATAGTGCCCCGGCAAAGGCAAAGTTGACACCTTGGGTCGGTATCGGTTCAGTAGGATCGAGCAGCAGCTCTGTCGATAGGGTAGGTGATAACTCTAGGGATTGAGCCAAATTATCAACCCAAATAGGCCCATTTGAACTGCGCTGAGCATAGGGTGGAGTTGGGGGTAAACCGGGCATCCCCATAGGCGAAAGTAACGAATCCGTAAGATTAAATAGGTTTCCGGAGTCTGCCAGACTATCCCCAAAGATGTTTAATCCCGTAAATGAGACAGCTCTGGCTCTCAGAGGTATCAGACAAGACGAAATCGCAATGCCTACAGCTAAAAACTGTTTCTTCATGTCTTTTTACTATGTTAAACACAGCTTTAAAAAACCACTCATCTGCTTGAAAAGCTATTAAGAGAAATACCTCTCAAGCTGATATCAATTTTTCTACATGTTCCCCTTAGTTATAGCGACCAATAGTACTTGCTCAAAACGATTCAGGACTTCTTTGATGAAAACCTGATGAATCTTATGCAACAGTTTTATAAAGCTGCCGTCAATATGGATATATGATACGGGGCTATTGGGTTGGCCACTACCCTCAGTTTTGTCAGATGCCGTTTTCGTGAAGCGCTATTGATAACGGCTACAGTCATTAAACCGACTGCAAGATTTGCCTACGGACCGTGAACTGTGCAAAGCTGCTAACTCGCTCTCGCCTTGCGATGTCTCAAAATACAAGAGCGGCGCTGCTCCACAATGTGAGGGATATAGCCACTTTGCACCGCTTGACCATTAAAGCCCAGACGCTCATAAACACTGCCACCTACGCCAGGGACTACTTCACCAGCGGGCGATGGCGAATAACAATCTCTACATACTGACTGTCTCCGGTGTTAGATATTACCAATTCTCTCTACGAGAAACCCGACTTTTATAAACACCCAGTGTCTTACCCCCTGAAGCATCGAAAACCAGGTTTCTTCCCCCTCTCCCTCTCAAAAACATTCACTGCCACAATGGTTATGGCGTAACATACAACGAATATGACGGGTTTAGAACTGCTGGCAGAACCAGTCGCGGAGGGCATTGCCAGCTTTGCAGTAAATCTCTTACCTAGAGTCGGAAGTCAGGCCATTTCTGAGATGCAGAATCTATTTTTTAACGCATCCAGAAAATACGTTCATACTTACCGAAAACGTCACTGTCAGCTAAAAGTACTGGGTATGCGAGAACCGGTAGACCTAGCCCAGGTCTACACAGGCATAAAATTTCTCGACGAGGATGACATTCTGGGATTTGAATCCACTCAAGCGCTAGAGAAGCAGTATCGTCGCACTCGGTTTCGTAGCTGTATTGGCCGACGCAACAGAAATGAAAAACGTTCAGGTATTGATGTAGCAAACGAAAAACAGTATCTAATGGTGCTAGGTGGGCCAGGTGCTGGAAAATCTACTTTTTTACGAAAATTAGGGTTAGAAGCATTACGCACGTTTCATCATGAGCAGGCTGTCTATCACCATCGAAAGATCCCTGTCTTACTCGAGTTAAAGCGATTTGAGGCAGATGATATCGATATCGCGATGCTAATTGCTGAGGAGTTTGGCAACTGTGGTTTTCCTGCACCAGAGGAGTTTGTACAGCAGGCACTCAGGCAGGGTAAATTGCTAATTTTACTAGATGGTCTCGATGAGGTACCCACTGAAAATCTTGATAATGTTATTTGTACAATTCAAGATTTTGTTGATCGCTACGATCACAATCGGTTTGTCGGCTCATGCCGTACAGCTGCCTACCATGGTGGATTTACTCGCTTTAGTGATGTAGGCATGGCTGATTTTGATAATGACCAAATTGAACAGTTTATTGGTAACTGGTTTAGTAGTGAACGAGATACTGAGGGAGCCATTAGTAAAAAATGCTGGAAAACTTTACAAGAAGAGAAAAATAGAGCAGCTAAAGAACTCGCTCATACACCTCTACTACTAACGTTTCTGTGTCTTGTTTATGATCGCTCTCAACGATTTCCAGCTAATCGTAGCAATCTCTATCAGCGAGCTTTGCGTATCTTGCTAGAGGAGTGGGCGGCTGAAAAACGCATCAACCGCGACGAGATTTACGAGGGTCTCAGCATTGAATTAGAAGAGAGTTTATTGTCTGAAATTGCTTATGCTGGGTTTGAATCTGACCAGCTCTTTTTCTCTCGTAGAGAGCTGACGGCACAAATAAAAGACTTTTTAGCCAGTAATTTAAATGTACCAAAAACACTGAATGGGGAGGCTGTTCTACAAGCCATTGAAGTCCAGCAGGGGATTTTGGTAGAACGGGCTGAAGATGCCTATTCGTTTTCCCATCTGACGCTGCAGGAATATCTGACAGCCCAGTGTTTAGCCGATAATCGCCACTGGAATAAGGTGATCTCAAACTACGTCACTGATAGACGTTGGCGAGAGGTGTTGTTGCTAACGCCAGGATTATTGACCGGTAAGCAAGGGGCAAATCATTTTTTAAAGACATTGGAACAACGGGCCAACCAATGTCTTAGCTCGATTAAGCTACAGCACCTGGTGCAGTGGGCCACTGCTGCCACGGCAGGCTCCCTGGGTAGCTTTAACCCAGCTGCTAAACGGGTATCTGCTATTTATCTTGCCTTAGCACTGAACCGTGAGCTAAACCGTGAGTTGGCCCGCAGCCACATCCTTGAGCGTGCGCGCGCGCTGGCACTGATCCTTGACCCGGCTCATGCCCAGATTATTGATATAAATTTGGCTCGGACACTAACGCTTAACCATGCGCTTACTCGTGTCCATGAATATGACCTGGATATCTCACGTGCGATCGCACGCGGCATCACCTTAACAAAACGCTTTGCTCGCCTTAATATTCTAGCCACTATCAATTGTTTAGAGCTGTTAAAACACCTGCAGACACTTAAATCCAGCATCCCATCCCAAGAAACCTCTGAGTACCAAAAGCAAATCTTTCAGGCCCGAATGCTTAAGCTGTGGTTCAACGCTCTGGGCATTTCACCTGATGATTGGCAACTCTCTTCAGCAGACGTACAAGCACTGGCTGATTATTTCTATATTTGTGAGCTGATGATTCGGTGTAAGCAGATGGCTGTCAGGGTATCCCCTGAGATCTGGACAGTCATTGAAACACACATGGTGACAGTCCCCACTGAGTACAGAGCCTTAGCGGAAACCGAATGGTTAGGGTTAAATATATTACAAACACCGTTAGCCCAGCAGGCATGATGAGCCCAGCTATCAAACCCGCCATTGGCGGGTTTTTCCTACTGTGTGGGGTAGGTCTGTACCATGGCCGCCCAGCGTTTGATCAAGGGCCGGACACATCACCAGTGCGGCCAGCCAGCCGCTCTAAAGCAAGTGTTTTCTGGCTAATCTAGCCCTAGCTCTCGCTTAAGTACCTCAATCGACTTCTCACCAATGTAGTTCTCACAACAGAAGACTTTGGGTGGACGAATAATGTCTTCGCGAGCTGCTTGTAGTGCTTCTTTGATGGCTGGGAAACTGGCTTTATCTAAGGCCGCAATGGTCTGGGCACTGCGGACAACGGCAGAGAGTTTTTGCTCGTCTTCGGTTTGAGCCGTCATCACCAAAATCTCATCGCCGCGCAAACTGTAGGACAGCACCTCAGCTGCCCGCAGAATGCCGGAGCTGAGACTGACGAGTCCAAGACAGGTGTCTTTGGGTAACTCTTTGAGTTGGCCAAGCTCTTCAGCGTAGTCGTAAATGTCGATGGGAATCACACGCACGGATTTTGGTGCGGCGATCGCTTCTGCCTCATTAATAAAGTAGCGACTGGTGACCACCGTGCCAGAGCGGGTTTGGGATAGCACGTCCTCTAGTTCTTCTAGGGGTACCAGCTGTACCGGAATCCGCAGTGCTTGCTCTAGTTCGCGCACCATCAGCTCACCGGCACCAATATCTTGACGGGGTGTGGTGACTAAAACTCGCGCACTACAGCGTAACCGCCAGTCAATTTCACCAAGGAACAGCTCACGGGCCTGATGCAGCGAGCACCCCTGCCGCAACAGTTCATCCAGGCTGCTTTCTACCAGTTCCTGAGCTTTAGGAAACTGGGCCAACAGCGGTGAGCGGGGCTTATCAATTTCTACACTGCCCTGGGTACGTACATAAATACCGGAACCCGGCTGGGCCTCAACGACACCCGCTTCTTCCAGCTGCCGGTACACCTTACTAATGGTGTTGCGGTGTAGCCCCGTTTGCATGGCTAGCTGACGGGTACTGGGTAAACGATATCCAGGCGGGTATTGACGGGATGCGATCGCAAACCAAATCTGATCGTAAAGCTGAGTGGAAGCCGGAATTTCGCTATCGGT
Source organism: Cyanobacteria bacterium P01_H01_bin.21 (assembly GCA_038748405.1). Lineage (GTDB taxonomy): Bacteria > Cyanobacteriota > Cyanobacteriia > Phormidesmidales > Phormidesmidaceae > Leptothoe. Next base: position 35,976 of record JBCDIX010000015.1, read on the forward strand.
TTGAATATGAAATTGCACCATAAATTGCGCTCAGTTGCCGTCTAAATACAAAATTTAAGGTGGTTTAGAACCCGGCAATAGCTCAAACCATAGCCAGGCTACCCAACATTACATAGAGGTTACTCGCGAAACCGGGTTTTGAGATGTGACAATTGTCATTTAACTGGCATAGAACACAAAAATTCACAGTGGGGGCATTTGTTGGGAATGCCCTGGATGCAAAATAATAGCCACACCCTAAGCAATCGAACCATGGCTCCTTCAAGCATTGAGACTCGCACTATTGAGGTCGCAAGCGGCGATATCACCCTACCGGTATATGTGGCTATGCCCGACGGCGATGGTCCTTTTGGTGCAGTCGTTGTCCTGCAAGAAATTTTTGGCGTCAACGTCCACATCCGCGATGTGACCGAGCGCATTGCTCGCGAAGGCTATGTGGCCCTTGCCCCTGCCCTCTATCATCGGCAGGCCCCTGGGTTTGAAACTGGCTATACCCCTGAAGATATTCAAGTGGGCCGTCAATATAAGGTGCAAACTAAGGCCGATGAACTGCTTAGCGATATTCAAGCCACTATCAACTACACCAAGACGCTCCCTCAGGTAAAGGATGGCGGTGTTGGCTGTATTGGTTTTTGCTTTGGTGGTCATGTGGCCTATTTAGCGGCCACACTGCAAGATACGAGTGCGATCGCATCTTTTTACGGCGCTGGGATTCCGGACACCGCCTTTGGTCCAGGCCCGGTTGCCCTAGACCGAACCCCGCAGATTACGGGTACTCTCCACTGCTTTTTTGGAACTGAGGATGCTTCTATACCCATCGAAGCCGTTGAACAAATACGCTCAGCCTTACAGCGGGCCAATATCGACCATAAAATTTTTGAATATGAAGGGGCCGGGCATGGCTTTTTCTGTGACCGGCGCGGCAGCTATAACTCAGATGCTGCTGCCGATGCATGGGAAAAGGTAAAAGCGTTGTTTGCCAAGAAGCTTGATTGATGGAGGCGTTCTCACGAAAAGTCAGGTTTTAACGTTTCCGTAGTGGCTCAAAGGATAAATCCAGTGATACAACCCAACCGATGGCATTGCTAAAACTTAAGATTTCGGTAAGCGAAAATTAGCTTAAACTTGGAAAACTGACTTTTTTTATGGGAGCCTGTCCTGACAGGCCATAGACCGTTGACTTTTTCTGCTGACGATTTTCTCAAAGCCCTAGATCAACACGATTTTAACTTTCAAAAAGGAGCAGTCGTGACGGGTAAAGTGGATAGCCACACTGACGATGGTGCCTACATAGACATTGGTGGCAAAGCAGCGGCCTTTCTTCCAGCTCGTGAGATTTCCGTAGACTCTAGCGCCACCCTTGAAGAAGCCGTGCCCATCGGTAGCGAGCGACAGTTTCTCATTGTGCGCGACCAGGATGCTAACGGTCAGGTCATTCTGTCTATCCGTAAATTAGAAATTAAAGAAGTTTGGGCTCAGCTAGAACAGCGTGAAGCCAACAAAGATATCCTCGATGTTACCGTCACTGGCACCAATAAAGGCGGTGTAATTGCCGATGTAGGCGGCCTACGGGGGTTTGTTCCCCGGTCTCATTTGGTGAATCCCCCTGAAGATTTGACAGCACTGGTGGGACAAACCATCTCTGTCGGTTTTTTAGAGGTTAACGAAGAGACTAATAAGCTGGTTCTTTCTAACCGCAATGCAGCTCGTACCACCGCTCTGGGGCAGCTGAATCCTGGACAGCTAATCGACGGTAAAGTGGGGTCCATTAAGCCATTTGGCGTTTTTGTTGATTTTGACGGCGTCCGCGGGCTGCTTCACGTTAAGCAAATTAGTAAAAGCTTTGTCACCTCCATCGGTGATGTCTTTGAAGTGGGTCAGCCAGTCAAGGCTGTGGTCTTAAACCTAGACGAGGAGCGGGGGCGCATTAGTCTCTCCACAAAGGTCTTAGAAAAATATCCTGGCGAAATTTTGAAAGAAGCTGACAAATTAATGGCTGAAGCTCCAGAACGAGCTGCAGACCCAGGCAAACTACTGGCGGAGCAAGACAGCTAATGGGTAGCGTATGGGAGCTAGATTTCTACTCACGTCCGATCCTGGATGACAATCAGAAAAAACGTTGGGAAGTACTCATCTGTAACGGGGCTCAGTCGGTAAACGACAGTGTTAAGATCCGCTACAGTAAATTCCTTTCCAACAAACAGATCAATTCTATCGAGCTAAAACAGGCGTTAGAAGAGGCCATCGAACAGGCAGGAGAATCCCCCGTTCGGGTTCGGTTCTTTCGCTATCAGATGCAAAACATGATCAAGCGGGCCTGTGAAGAACTGGGTATTGCAGCCCGTTTGAGTCGTCGCGCCCTTACTCTGCAACGCTGGCTAGAGGAACGCCGAGAAAACTTTTACCCTCAGCAGCCAGGCTATCAGGGTGGTAAGCCACCGTCTACGGTGCAGCCGATAGAGTCAGCGCGCCCCCTACCAGATGCCTTGATCGGTCAGCGTTGGGCCATGGTCAGCTTGCCGGCTAAAGAGTTTGCAGATATGCCCGAGTGGGAGATTGGCTTTAGTGAAGCATTCCCCTTAGACTTAGCCGACATTGGGCCAGAGACCATGGTGCCCGGCATCCTGATTTTTTCGGAACGGGCATTGCCGTTAGCGGGCTGGATGTCGGGTTTAGAGCTAGGTTATCTGGATGTGCAAATTGGGCAGCTGTCTCAGCTATTGCTAGAAACTGGCAGCAACGACACCTGGATTATGGCTGGGCTGAATCGACCTGAGCTAAAGCAAGAGGCTGAGCGGTTTATGGAAGCAAAGGAAAAAGCCAATCAGGTACACTTTGTTGCAGTACAAGATAGTCCAGACTCAGAGTCCTTTGCTGGATTTTGGTTGATGCAAAACCGCTCGTTTGGCTAGGAGATAGGCCATGCTCAGGCAAAAGCATTGGTGGGAAGTAGCCTTAATCTATGCACTGTTGGGAGGCATTGCGATCGCAATGCTCCTGCCCCTTCTCTGGCTGATCAGCACCGCCTTCAAATCAGGCACGGAAAATATCTTTGAATTTCCGCCCCGGTTTATCCCTCAGCAGCCCACATTCAGCAATTTTGTCGAAGTATGGCGGACCAATCCCTTTGGTCGTTATTTCTTTAATAGCACCCTCATCGCTGTTGTCACCGTAGTCCTAAATTTACTGTTCTGTTCCCTGGCCGCTTATCCTCTAGCCAGACTTAACTTTCGCGGGCGAGAATTAATCTTTTCACTCATTGTCGCCACCATCCTAATTCCATTTCAGATTGTGATGATCCCGCTGTTTATTCTCACCGTACAGCTGGGGCTGACCAACAGTTATCTGGGCGTAATTTTCCCGTCCATCGCCTCTGCATTTGGCATTTTTTTAATGCGTCAAGCGTTTCAGAACGTTCCTAAAGAACTAGAAGAAGCCTCACGTATTGATGGTTGCTCAGAGCTCGGCATCTGGTGGCACATCATGATTCCATCGGTACGTCCGGCTCTGGTTACCCTGGCTATTTTTGTCTTTATTGGCTCTTGGAGCGATTTTCTATGGCCGCTGCTAGTGCTCAATCGGCCAGAATATTACACTCTGCCGCTGGGTGTGGCTCGCTTGGCCGGTAGCTTTTCTCTAGACTGGCGCTTAATTGCAGCAGGCTCCGTAATTGCCACAGCTCCGATACTGCTCTTTTTTGTAATCATGCAGCGCTACATCGTTCCTAACGAAGCTAGCAGTGGGGTCAAAGGCTAGCACAGATCAGCTTCTACGACAGCCTGTCTTTTGACATGTCATTGCCTAGAGAATTACTATCACTTGGTTAATTTACGCATCGACCTGTGATAGACAGCGCCCCCACTACAGACCCTGTAGCTACTCCCAAAAAAAGAAAGCTTTTCTCTATGGGCATCGGTGCTCATGGCTTCGTTGCAGTTGGCATTTCTGCCCATGGAATTATTTCTATTGGCGTCATTTCCCACGGCATTATTTCCATCGGCATCATCTCCATGGGTGTTTTTTCAACGGGTCTTGTCACCATGGGGCTACTGACTTCTGGTCTAGTATCTATGGGGATCAAAGCATCTGGTCCCACCAGCATGGAACTGATGATGGACCATAGCGGTATGGATCATGAGGGTATGAACCATGGTGGTGATATGCCCACAGCTGAATAACGCTTCTGGAACTGCAAGTAAACTCTATAACGCTACACAATTAGCTCTCCATGAGTCTTGCCGTCCCAGAAATACGGATCGAACTACCGAGTACTGGAGATATTTCTGCTTTTAGCAGCGATCGCATCCCCATATCTTCACCTTGTACGATATCGATAACGCCGTTATGCGGCCATCCAAGATCGCGTAGGTAGCCGGCAAACGCAGCAGTGGCTGCTCCTGTTGCTGGATCTTCATAAACACCACCCGATGCAAATGGATTGCGGGTATGAAACCGTTGAGGCGCTTCTGCATACACCAGGGTAATGGTAACCAATCCCTCTCGATTCATTAAATCACGACCGGATGCGAGATCGTACTTCATTGCCGTAAGCACTTCTCGTGTTTTTAATCCCAATACCAGATGGTCAGCACCACCATTTATACGGGCGGGTGGAATATTAGGGTCTAAATCGTCATTGGTATAACCAAATAGAGTCAGGGCATCCAACACGAGTTGGGGCGACGCTTTTGCGCTGTGGGTAGGTGGTGACTGCAGTGCAGCGGAAATCACATTGTCATGTTGGTGGCCTTCTACCGTGATTTCAGCTTCATTGAGTATTAACGGAAACACACCATCGCCATGCTTCATGGCAAGCGCTGCGCCCAAGGCAATGGTGGCATGACCACAAAACGAAACTTCGGACTCCGGAGAAAAATAGCGCACTCGAAACGCGTCATTCACAGGTGCAGCAAAGGCTGTTTCTGAAAAACCGACGTCCGCTGCAATTCTCTTCATCTCTGCATCACTAGGATGCTGTTCAGAAATTACAACCCCCGCAGGATTCCCGCCCGTACTACCATCTGAAAAAGCAGCAATCTTTTGAACTTTCATAGAGCTTTGATACCCTGAACTCATCGTTTAATTTTTACGTGCAACATATCTCACTTGCCTGAAGACAATAAGGCGGTATGCAGATATGGCGCTCTAATTTTCTAAATCCTAAAGAATTCACATTTAGCTGACAACACCACCAATAGTGGCTCTTAACAATATCTAAAGAACAAAAACTCTATATGCAGAGTTGAACTGCACTAACCACACATTCAATTACTATAATTCATTAACCTTAGGGGTTAACTTTTTTAGATTCCCTTGCTATTATGGATATAACATTTAAGAGTAAAAAGCTTGCTAAAGAATGTAATCAGCAGGGACTCCTCCAAAAGCGTCATGGTCAGACAAGGGCAAAACGAATCCAGCAAAGATTGTCAGATCTACGTGCAGCGAAGGTTTTAGAAGATTTAAGACCCCCATTTCCAGGCCGCTGTCATGAACTTAGTAATAATCGGAAGGGTCAGTTTTCATTAGACTTGGATCATCCTTACCGACTTATTTTTGTATCAGCAAATGATCCAGTTCCTCGGAAATCAGATGGTGGCATTGATTGGACTCAGATAACTGCTGTCAAAATTCTTGGAGTAGAGGATACACATGAGTAAATCAACTCGTAATGAATTTCTACCAGATTACGTTTCTCCTCCAGGAGATACCTTACTTGAAATATTAAATGAGCAGGGTATGACCCAAGTCGAGTTAGCTCATAGAACAGGACGCCCGAAAAAAACCATTAATGAAATTATTAAGGGCAAAGCTATTCTGACACCAGAAACAGCTCTGCAACTTGAATATGTTTTAGGTATACCAGCCCATTTTTGGAATAGTAGAGAGCAACAATATCGTGAAACCTTAGCTAGATTAGATGAGAGAAAACGCCTCAACCTGCAAACTGAATGGCTTAAGGGTTTTCCCATAAAGAAGATGATCCAGTATGGTTGGATCTTGGAGAAAGCGGATAAAGTTGAACAACTGGAAGCCCTACTGAGTTTTTTTGGCATTGCCTCATCTGAACAGTGGGAAAACTTTTGGCAAACGAGGGTTGACATAGCTTTCCGTAAATCAGAAAGCTACAAAAGTAATCCGAGAGCACTTATTGCATGGTTACGTAAAGGTGAAATAGAAGGTCAAAAAATTATCTGCGCTAAATATCAGCGCGAAAAATTTGAAAAAGCATTACGGCACATTAGGAAATTAACGTTATCTTCCCCAGAAAGTTTTCAACCGAAAATGCAAAAATTATGTGCTGATGCTGGCGTTGCGTTGGTTTTTGTTCCTCAACTACCTAAAACGTTTGCCAGTGGAGCAACTCACTGGCTATCTACAGACAAAGCGCTGATACAACTCAGTTTGAGGTATAAGACAGATGATCATCTTTGGTTCTCTTTTTTCCATGAAGCAGGTCATATCCTACTCCATCGAAAGAAGGATTTTTTTGTCGAGTTTAATGGAAGGCAAGAAAAGACTGATTTAGAAAAAGAAGCAGATGCTTTTGCAGCTAATTGTTTAATTTCAAAACTACAATATGACAATTTTGTAAAGACTCATAACCTCAAAATAAGTAAGTCAGCAATTCAGAATTTTGCCAATGAAATTGGAATTGCTCCTGGTGTAGTTGTTGGAATGCTTCAGCATGATCAATATTTGCCCTACAGCCATTGTAATGGTTTGAAACGTCGACTGGAATGGACAGATTGAGACATTGGACATTGAAAACGTTCTTGAGCCCTTAATGCATTTCAACAGGTGATCCGAAGCGATAGCCTTTTCCATAAACAGTGTGGATTAAGATTGTTTCATTATCATGCTCTACTTTACGTCGTAACAAGCGCATTTGAGCCGCTAGAGCGTTACTACTCGGTTGAGCACTTGTACCCCACACAGCATCATAGATTTGCTGGTGTGTGAGTAGCTGATCGGGATGCTGCATCAGATAGCCCAGAATCTGAGCTTCTTTTTCCGATAGCTCAATAGTGCGCTCAGGCAGAATCTTACCTCCTCGCTTAGCGATTTGATTGGCGCTATCCAAGATCAGGTCTTGATATTGTAACGTTGTTGCTTGACTCTCTTCTCGAATGGGAGGACGTCGCAGTAGAGCCCTTACTCTCGCTAATAACTCGCGTAGCTCAAAGGGTTTGACTAAATAGTCGTCTGCCCCAGCATCTAAGCCTTCTACGCGATCATCTAAAGTATCTTTGGCAGTGAGAAAGAGAACTGGGGTAGCGAGGTTGTGATCTCTCAATTGCCGACATATTTCTAACCCACTCAACCCCGGCATCATCCAGTCAAGAATTAGTAAATCAAACTCACCACCAACCGCCAGCCCATAACCCGTCTCACCATCGTGGGCCACCTTGACTACATACCCTTCACGTTGGAGAACCCGCCCCAGCGGTTCAGTTAGTTCTACCTCATCATCAACCAGTAAAATTCGCATTATCGCCAGCCTACTGTTACGAAACACATCTTATAGATCTATCTCTCGCCCAAACGAACCATCCCGCCTGAGGTCTAAGCCCTCCAATGTAGGATCTGATTTCATGAGAAACGTCTTCAAATCAGGTTTAGTACCAAATGTAAACTCTAAGCAGTTCCAAAACACCTTAAAGCTAGGCTCTTGAGAAGCTAGAAATTGCAGAGATTTATTTTCTAGAAAGGGTTCACTTAATTGTCGGTAGTAGCGATAATTTTTGGTAAAGTCTTTAGCGCACCTTTGTCCATATTTTCTCCCTAAAACACGTTTAAGCTCATTTTCACAGCCTTTAATTTTGGGATTTTTGGGAGGCTTCGAACGATAATGAGCCAATAACCAACATTCAATAGAATGAACACTGATACAAAAAATAATTTTTTCTCTGTAGTTTTGATAAAAATCAGCTGCTTTAGTATTGACGACCTCAATTAGTTTAGAAATAACCTTGTCAACCAACATTTCAACAGATAGTTCTTCATTCTGTTCATCAGTATGCTTGACATCAAAACCCTGTCTTGAAGAGATATCCGAGTCTACATGCACTACAACATAGCGATTGCTCAAAACAGCATCGCGAAACTGAGATGATTCTAAATACGCTAGCAGCATTTGCCAACCACCAAAGTCCTTCTGTTTCTGTGTAGTGGCATCAAAAGGAGGCTGAAGCCGAGAAATATCTTCGTCTAAATCTTCATTACTGAAAAAGCCACATAAGATATCTGTAATGATGACCTGATCGGTAATGCCCTCACAAATTAATGCAAACTCTGCCATGGGATACTCTAAGTGATTTAGAAATTCTTAGGCAATCCACCTAGATAGCCACGTAGAAATGCTTCTGATAGTTTTAGCTCTTCCCCTGTTGATGAAACAGGCTTGCTCTTAACTGTAATTCGTTTTATTCGTGTGTGGCCTTTACGATTTCGAGAGACTACGAATAAACGCTGTTCATCATCTCCCAAATCCAGACCATCAAGGATAGCAGGATTATGTGTAGTCAGAAAACATTGTTTATCAAACTGTTTAGCTAATTGAGCGATGTCAGCCATGATTTTTGTGCATAGTTTAGGATTCAAAGAAGCATCTACATTATCGATAGCAAATATCTTAGGTGTTTCCTTAGAAACCATCAATGCTGCATAAAACAAAACGAATAAAAATCCTTCGTTAGCACTTCGTTGATCAAATTTTGTTCCTGTAAAACGATCAAACAGGCTGATTTGTAATTCCTCTAAAATATTTATTTTTGAATCTAAAGGATGAATACGTTCAAACCAATCGAGAAGTTGAAGTGATTGTCTTATGACTTCCCAAGAAAATTGCGATTTATCCTTACTAAGGACCTGAAGTAGCTTCAACAAGCCCTCGCCATGTATACCTAAGGGTTCAATTTGCCCTTCACGATGCAAATTTCTTAGGGCAGTCTCCTCTGGCGAATAGATAACCATACTCGCTAAATATCTACTCTTAGATATTTGCTTTACCTCTTTAAAGGCTCTATCCACTCTCTCTTGAGTTAGCCGTGTATCCTCAAAATCACCACCAGTAGATACAACCTTCCAATCGTCATTCCTTAACACTGACATAAGCGCTACACGCTCGCTCATAGAAAGAGTCGGTTGATTGGATGTCCACTTTGAATAAGGTTGATTATCGTTTTCTAATTTGTATTCTTTTTCCTTCTCTTGATCGGGAAATTTAATATTAATTTCAATTGCTCTACTCTTATTTTGAAAAAAACCAGATCTCATCAAAGATGGAGAGGTTACTCTAATTCCACGACTAGCCAGGAACTCATTATCAAGCTTATTCGCTTCAGCAGCACCAGCGAGGGCAAGAGCCTCTAATATATTGCTCTTGCCACAGCCATTTTCTCCAATCAACACATTGATACGTCCCACATCAAAGGACAGATCTAGAATCGATTTGTAGTTTTTGATGTGAATCGATTCAATCATGATGTTGGGTCGAAAATCAGCTAGCTACTGAAGCTAGTTAGGTTATTAAGATTACTCTTTGGGAAGTTCGTACTGGCTAACGATCTTTTTAGCATAGTCAGGTACATGCTCCTCAAGCTTTTCAGGATGGTTGCGCTTGACGTAGAGATAGTTGCGAGTGAAGTGAGAGTCTATCGAAAAGCGAGCATATTCCAGACCTTTAGGGCCAACTTTTTCGATGACAACTCCCATCATCTTAGCTGCCCACATGGGCAGAGTCACGCCCTTATCATAGGCAGGAATGCTGTTTTGCACTGCCTGTTTGCGATCGCCCTGGGACATGGCTGGCTGAGTCTCTAGCTGATCAGTGATCAAGTCCAACATCTCTTGACCTGTGTCGTTTCGCACCACTACCCACTGCCAGCCAAAGGGAGCGCCCATATAGCCCACAACAAGATCGGCGAGAGAATTTACATAGTCAAAACAGCTCATGCAGGAGGGCGCAAATACATCCTTGAGCTGATTTGTCTTTAAACCAAAGAAGGGGACTTTTTCAATGGAGCCATCTTCGTGTTTAAAGTGCACTCGAAAGTCTTGCATAAACTCGTAATGCACCACCGTCTCTGGAGAACGACTGGTGGTATCTAGAAATTTTTGCAGCCCTGCTCGCGTCACGTTATCAACACAGGGGGTACCCAGCACATAGAGTTGTTCTAACCCTAGCTCATGTTGCACAGCCCGCAGTGCCTGAATCTGACAGCCCACACCAATGGCCAACAGGCGTTTCATACCTGATTGTTCGATCTGGTCCAAAATGGACAGATTAGGAGACAAGGTGGGTTTATTCACGCGTGCTGCCAGTACATCATCTGGCGTTCTAGCAATCACTGGCATTGGTTGAAAGCGATCTTCTTTGGTGTTTTGCACACACACCACTCCTTCTACCAGCCCACGGTTAAGCATCTCTATTGCAATAGAGCTAACAATACCTGTCCATTGAGCACCTTCTATGGGTTCTGTCTTTCGAGCGGCCATCATTTGCTGATGCACGCCAAAATAAACATCATCTTCCTGAGTTAAGTCGCGGCTTCGTCCGTGACTTTGAATCTCCAACTGAGGCACCTGCTGCTTGATAAATGCACAAGCATCTTTGACATAGTGGATGTATGAGGTATCGCAAAGGCCACAATCGCTACAGAGTTCCTTAGCTGGGCGAACGGCGCCTCGACGTAGACCCTTAGATTTTTTGTGTGCCTTGGAAGCAGATGGAGATGAAGACGCCAGGGTCATATGAAATTGCTTAGATAGAAACTAGGTCACCGTATTTTTATTATCCGTAAAGGATGACTTTTTTTGGTTAAAGGCTGAGTTTTGTGAAGAAATAATACGACCAAAGGTGAGTATTTCGTTGCTACCGGGAAAATACCTAGCTCATCACTGAAATCAGCCACCCTAAAGATGGGTTGATAGGTAAAGTAGAATAGCGTTCCCACTTGCGTCACCTTTAGCCGTCCTGCCAATTGAGATGATCTGCTGCTTAAATCCTGATTGCTTGGTGCCGGTAAATCCTGATGGGGTGACTGTGTGTCAATCGTGTGGAAGCCCCTTGACAGAATTGCTACGCAATCGCTATCGCCCAATAAAGCCGTTGGGACAGGGAGGCTTTGGCAAAACATATCTAGCAGAAGATATTGATCGCCTCAATACACGCTGCGTTATCAAACAGTTTGCACGGCAATCGAGCAATAAATCTTTTGATAAAGCCCTTACCTTATTTACGCAAGAAGCCGTTCGCCTCAATGAGCTAGGGGAACACCCGCAAATTCCATCGCTGTTGGCCTATTTTGAGCAGCATGAAAATTTTTACTTAGTGCAGCAGATTATCGAAGGAAACACGCTGCTGCAGGAAGTTAAAAAAGAAGGACCGTTTGATGAGGCTAAGATTCGTAGTCTGCTGCACTATATCTTGCCAGTTTTGCAGTTCATACATGATCGCAAGGTCATCCATCGAGATATTAATCCAACCAACATTATTGCTCGTCAAAAAGATAACAAGCCGGTTCTGATTGATTTTGGCATCGCTAAGCAACTGGAGGTGTCACTCTCCGATCAAGATAGGCATACGGGTACTCGCATTGGCACTGAAGGCTATTCCCCGATTGAACAGCTGCGTAGTGGAGAAGCCTATCCATCTAGCGATCTCTACAGTCTTGGGGCAACCTGTATTTGTTTAATGACAGGGCGGAAACCAGAGAAGCTCTACAGCCCGATTGAAGGGCGCTGGCTGTGGCAAGAGCATTTAATTGCGGCAGGTCGCTCTGCCACACCAGAACTGGCGGCTATTTTAGACCGCATGCTCAAGGACTTTATTAATGAGCGTTATCGTTCAGCAGCAGAAGTTTTTCAAGAGCTAGAAGCATTACCGGCCTACCATCGTTCAGTACCTGGCTGGACTCGGCAACGACCTGAAGATACTACTAGCCTGATGTCTGATGCTATCAGCACCGGGCAAGATGTGAGTCGCAATGTGAGTGAGCAGCTAATCAGCCAGGAGCTTAGTCCAGAATTTAGAAAAGAGCATCCGCCAACAGCACCACCCAAGAGGCAGTCTGACACACAACCAATTTCTCACGCTCGACCGTCTGGGCGAATCTCTCAACCCAAAAGCGCAAGACCTCAGTCTGGGTCAAGCGCTCCTAAAAGGCGTTCCGGCCCTATCTCAACGGGGTCTGTATCAGGTAAAAAGTCTGGACAGTCTGTTTCTACCGGGCGCTCTGGCCCAGTCTCAGCTAGAAAATCTGGGCCTGTATCAACGGGGCAATCTCGGCCAGGTAAAAAGTCCGGGCCAGTCACCGGACGCGCTGGGCAAGCAGCGGCAAAATCTTCTGGACCAAACAGCATAGAGAAAACCTCTACGGGGTCATCTTTTGGCAAACCTGTCTCATCTGGGATACCTACTAAATCTCAGTCGTCTGGCCCCAGCAGTGGCCCATCTCAATGGGTTTGCACCCACACTTTGGAGGGACACAATTCATGGGTTTCCACCGTGGCATTTAGCCCGCAGGCTATGGTGCTCGCTAGCGGTGGTTGGGATGACACGGTTAATCTTTGGGACCTGTCTACAGGGGCGTTGACAGTGTCGCTCAAAGGGCATGCCCGTGGCATTAACGGACTGGCATTTAGTCCCCGTGGACAGGTTTTAGCGAGCTGCAGTGACGATGACACGATTCGACTGTGGAATGTAAATACGGGTAACTTGATACGTGTTCTTAAGGGCCACCACCACGATGTGACCTCAGTAGCCATTAGCCGTCGTGGCTCTATGCTGATTAGCGGTAGCGAGGATCGTACGGTCGGGGTGTGGGATTTAGAGCAAGGCAAGCTCTTAAAGGCGCTTTCGGGCAACGCGGGGATGATTCGCTGTGTTGATATTTCTCCAGATGAGGAATTGGTGATCACTGGAGGGTTTGATAACAAGATTCGGCTTTGGCAGCTGAGAACTGGTGAAGTTTTTCGGGTGCTATCGGGCCATTTAAATTCGGTTAATGATGTCACCATCAGCACTGATGGTCGGTTGATTGCCAGTGCCGGAAAGGACCGCTGTATTAAGTTATGGAGTCTGCGCTCGGGTAATTTGATTCATACGCTTAAAGGGCATACGCGTGAAGTAAATTCGGTTGAGATCGCACCTAATCAACGCACCGTTATCAGCGCGGGTGGTGATAGCTGTGTCAAAGTGTGGGATACCAAAACCGGGGAACTGGTGGAGACATTCTCAGAGCATGGCAATTCGGTAACTGCGATCGCAATTCACCCCAATGGTAAATACATGGCCAGCGCCAGCTCTGATAAAACAATTAAGCTGTGGCAAAAAGAATAATCTGCCCCTATGCCAGAAGGTCCCGAAATTCGAAAAGCCGCCGATAAAATCGAGCAGGCCATTAAAGCTAAAGTTACTGATGAAATATTCTTTGCCTTTGAGCATCTCAAACCCTACGAACAAAAGCTAACTGGTCGCAAAATCCGCCAGGTTGAAACCCGTGGGAAGGCTCTGCTTATTCACTTTGATAATGAGCTAAGCATCTACAGTCACAATCAGCTCTACGGGGTTTGGATGGTGCGTAAAGCCCATAGCTATCCAAATACCAAACGTCAGCTGAGGCTGGCTATCCACAACACCAAAAAATCAGCCCTACTCTACAGCGCCTCTGATATTGAGGTGCTCACCCCCGAGCAAATTCCCATCCACCCGTTTTTGAGTAAGCTCGGTCCCGATGTTCTAAACTCTCAGCTACGTCCCAAACACATCCTTGAGCTGCTCAAGCAACATCAGCGACGACAGTTAGCCACCCTATATCTCGATCAGCATTTCTTAGCTGGAATTGGTAACTATCTGCGCAGCGAGATTCTCTACGTTGCTCGCATTCATCCCCGCCTGCGGCCGATTGACTGTAACGATGACCAGCTAGAGGCTTTAGCAGAAGCTAGCATTACCATCCCGTATCAGTCTTACCGATATAACGGAATTACCAACGATTTAGATCTTGCCAACCAGCTAAAAGCACAAGGCCAAAAGCGATCGCACTATCGTCATTGGGTCTTTAGTCGAGCTGGTCGCCCATGCCGCGTCTGTGAAACACCCATTGTCAAAGACTTTGCCAGTAATCGACGATTTTACTACTGTCCGGTTTGTCAGCCAGCTAACCGATAAGATTGCAAGTTGTTTTGAGAGCAGACTCTATGCCGATGATCGACTTCAAAACCCCCACTCTTTACCCATAAAATAAAGACTGATTCTCGTACTGGCCAATGGTGACCTCCAATCACTACAAAATCTTAGAACTGCACGAATCGGCCAGCCAAGCCGATATCAAACGGGCATACCATCGCCTGGCTAAGCAACACCATCCCGATAGCCGCTCAGATAGCAATGGAGATCATGAGCATATTGCTAAGATCAATGCCGCTTACGAGGTACTCGGCGATCCGGCCGCGCGTAAACGCTACGATGCACAACGAGACGGGGGTAGAACCCAACGCGCCAGCGATATTAGTGCTCAGTATCAGCAGCGGCGCAGGGCTAACAAAAAATCAGACGATTCACTTACCCACTGGATTCGCACTGTCTACAATCCAATTGATCGTTTGATTGGCAAAATTATCAGCCCGCTCAAGGCCGAGGTACGTAACCTTTCCGCCGATCCCTTTGACGATGAGCTGATGGAAAGTTTTCAAGAATACTTGGAAAACTGCCGTGCATCGTTGGAAAAGGCTAAGCAAAAATTCAAATCAATGCCGAACCCACCCCAGGCAGCCAAGGTCGCGGCGAATCTTTACTACTGTCTCAATCAGCTAGAAGACGGTATCGAAGAAATTGAACGGTTTACCTTTACCTACGACGATAGCTACCTGCACACTGGGCAAGAGTTATTTCGTATTTCAAAACAGCTACGCCGCGAGGCTAAAGCTGATATGCAAGCAATCCTTTGAGGGTGAATCTGTACAGCTTGCCCGTTGAGATAACTCTTTCAAACCACTAAATCAAATCTGGGTCGACACCTAACTCTTTCAGACGCTGAGACAAACGATCTGCCTTTTGCTGTGCTTCGGCTTTTTCGGCTTCGGCTTTTTCAGTATCCGTTAAATACCAGTTACCATCGGCATCACACCACCGCAACCAAGGACCCGGCAACCCTTCAAAATAGCCATTCCATAGCCCCAGACCAATGTTTAAGTCGTTGAGCCAAACCATGGGGGCATCGGTTTGCACAGGCTGCTCTTCATAGTGAATGCCCACCAGCTTGAAGTATCTAAGACGCTTGGTGTAGCGACTGTAGACTAGATAGTGGGGCACCCGTAGATACTGCTCATAGACAGCCAGCTTACCTGGAGGTCTTTGATTAGCTCCGTTCTGAGACACTTCTGCAGTTTCAGATTCTTCAATGCGATCGCTATCGCCATAAAACCGACCCAAGTCTTCTCGCTCAGTCTTCGGCGAAAGAAACTCAACCACAATGGTGAGAGCCTGTCCTTCTTGCCAGACTACATAGCTCCGACGCAGGTCATGGCCATCATAGAGTCGGGGTACATTGAGCGCTAAGAACCAGTCCGAACGTTCGTGCCACAAAGGGTGATGAACATCGTAGTAAAGATTGATGTCTGAGCCGGTGAACCGATTATCAGCGGCACAAGCGTCCAGAGATAACGTACGGCTTAGAAGCTGGGGTTGAAAATCATGAAATTCATCAGGCAAACCGGGCTCCTCAGGAAACTCGCTGGGTAAGTCATACATAGTGGGCAGCGTTTCGCGCGGGGAGCGTGGCTGCTCTGTTTGAGGAATAGAATGGCCGGTGGCAAAGGTCATAAAACAATGACGAGGCTTAGTCGACGCAGCGATGATGACATTGTACAAAATACGAACAAATGCTTTCCCTAAGTATTGAATCAGCGCTGACGGGGCATCTAAACCCATAGTCTCTGAACTTGACCAATTCTGAGCAGGGTCACTATACGGAAAGTTTGTCACTAGATAAAAAAATCATCTGGCACATATTGTTACAATGATCGTCTGCTTTTTATTTGCCGGTATCCCATGGCTTTGCCCGTAGTTGCAATTATTGGTCGTCCCAATGTGGGCAAGTCGACTCTGGTCAATCGATTGGCGGGAGGACGGGAGGCAATTGTCTATGACCAGCCAGGTGTCACTCGCGATCGCACCTATCAGCCAGCCTTCTGGCAAGACCGTGATTTTATGGTGGTCGATACTGGCGGTCTGGTATTTGATGATGACACTGAGTTCCTGCCCCATATCCGAGAGCAGGCCATGCTGGCCCTGGCTGAAGCTAAAGCCGCAGTATTTGTGGTCGACGGACAAGAAGGTCTCAATGAGAGCGATCGCGAAATTGCCTCCTGGCTACGCCAGCAGTCAGTACCAGTCCTACTGGCCGTCAATAAGTGTGAATCAGAAGATCAAGGATTTATTCAAGCCGCTGAGTTTTGGGAGCTCGGTCTGGGTGAACCCTATGCAGTCTCAGGCATCCATGGCAATGGCACGGGTGAACTGCTAGACACCTTAATCACCCATCTGCCCTCTACCGACGAGATCGAAGAGGACGATGAAATTAGGGTCGCCATTGTGGGTCGACCGAATGTCGGTAAGTCTAGTCTGCTAAATGCCTTTGTTGGGGAAAATCGCTCGATTGTCAGTAACATATCGGGCACAACCCGCGACACCATTGACATGGTGGTGCGTCGTAAAGAAACGATATATCGTTTAATCGACACAGCTGGGATTCGTAAAAAAAAGAATGTCAACTACGGCCCTGAGTTTTTTAGCATTAACCGCTCCTTCAAAGCGATTCGACGGGCCGATGTGGTACTGCTGGTCATCGATGCCCTAGATGGCATGACCGAACAGGATCAAAAACTAGCGGGTCGCATTGAGGATGATGGTCGGGCGTGCATCATTGTGGTCAACAAGTGGGATGCAATTGAAAAAGACAGCCATACCATCTATGAGTATGACAAAAAACTAGGCGGCAAGATTTACTTTCTAGACTGGGCCACACGACTCTATGTGAGTGCCCTCACCGGGCAGCGAGTGCCTAAAATTTTAGACGCTGTGGATGAAGCCGTAGCACAGCACCGTCGTCGAGTGAGTACGGCTGTCGTTAACGAAGTGTTGGAGGACGCGGTCAGCTGGCACTCACCACCTACCACGCGGCAGGGTAAACAAGGACGGATTTACTATGGCACTCAAGTCAGCGTGCGGCCGCCTACATTTACCTTATTTGTAAATTCAGCCAAACTATTTACCGACAACTACCGTCGTTATATAGAACGTCAGTTTCGCGAAAACCTCGGGTATGAGGGCACTCCTATTCGGCTTCTGTGGCGTGGTAAGAAAATTCGCGATCTCGACCGAGAAAGCTCGAACAGGGCAACTAAAGTTTAATCTCCTCCCCCATGGATCTACTCCGCTCCCTACCGATAGGTTTGTACTTAGAGCAGCCGGTTACGTGGCTACACCGGATCGATGCTCGGGTAAAACTAGCCTGGTTGCTCAGCTTTTTGCTGACACCAGTTTTAGCAAACACGGCCTGGCGGATTGCTTTGGTGGCTCTTTTGACCCTGCTAACGTTAACAGCGCGAATTCCATGGCGAGTATGGCGACAGCAAATGGGCGGGCTGCTAATCTTGTTTACTCTGGCCTCATTGCTGATTATGGTGATGCCGGATGGTATCGCTGTCGTCACCCAACCTCGCTGGCCCACACCAGATGAGATCACCCCCCTAGACACGCCCTTTGAAATCAGCGGCACGCTGCCAGAGACCAGCTACCGCTACGTGATCGTCGATTTACAGTGGCTACAGGTTACCCAAAAGTCTCTAAAGCTGGCGGTGAAGGTGGGAACGCTTCTATTTACCCTCATCTACAGCACTAATTTATTTCTTCTCACCACAGCTCCAGAAGAAATCACGGCAGCCATCGAAGAGCTGATGTCCCCGCTACGATGGTTTAAGCTACCGGTCACTGAGATCGCCCTCACCCTCACCTTGGCCCTGCGGTTTATTCCCCTTGTGCTAGAGGAAGTCCAAAACCTGGTGCGGTCTGTCCGTACCCGCGCCATTAACTGGCGCAAACTGGGGTGGCGTCACGCGACTCAAATCTGGCTAATGGTGGCAGAGCGGCTGCTTGATAACTTACTGTTGCGAGCACAGCAAATTGCTGGCGCAATGAAAGTGCGCGGCTTCACCAGCCCGGATCATCACCAGGTGCAATGGCATCAGCTGCAGCTACGCTGGTGGGATTGGGTATTTCTAGTGACTCTTGTTTTCTTCTGGTGGGGTCGTTTTGCACTCGGCAACCCGACTTAAGAATGAGTAGTCAGGTTCTATCTGTTAGATCGAATTATACAGACGTTCCATAGAACGTCTCTTCAGACATAATTTTTGGATATTGTAAAATCCTTCCTTAGAACCTTTCCCATCACAGATTTCACCGCTCATCCCCCCTCTACTACTTGCCCTTTTCTTCTGACATACCATCCAATACACCAGCCTTGCAGTCTCGATACTGGCATCAACTTGACCTCAAGCACCGCAGCGGCGCTGATGTCTTTGAAGCATTGTTCTGTTCGTCTGCGATCGCAACTCTCCTCGAAAGTCCCGATCGCGTAGACGGAGCCCCCGAAAATTTAATTCGCTATTCCCTATGTGCTGGAGCACCTCGTCAGGTGGCAGGCCGGCCCCAACTCTTTACACCCGCCATCGGTGAGATTTTACCCACCCTAGAGCGATTGCTCTCTGGCTCTGCCCCATGCACTCCCCCATCATCTGCGCCGCCGGATCTCCCCTTTATTGGGGGCTGGCTAGGCTGGCTAGGCTTTGACACGGCCTGGGAAATTGAGCACCTTCCCTATGTCAAAGAAGACTCCCTGCCCTTTCCAGTGGCCTACTGGTATGAACCGGAACAGTTTGCCATTCTGGACCATCAGCAACAGCAGCTGTGGCTCGCAGCGACCTCTTTGGAAGATATCAACGAGATGGTGCAGCAGCTTGAGCACTATCTTTCAAACAACACACTCCATCCACACCAGAGCGCGAAAAAAGTCACCCTATGCTCTGACCAACATCAATTTGAAACAGCCGTACAAAAAGCTAAAGACCACATTCGTGCTGGGGATGTTTTTCAGGTCAATCTTTCTCTGCGATTTCAGACCGAAATCAATAGTTCTCCATGGCATTTGTACCGACAGCTCCACCAGATCAATCCTTCTCCTTTTGCCAGCTACTGGCGGACCCCATGGGGTCATGTGATTAGTTGTTCTCCTGAGCGTCTAGTGCAGCTACAGGGGCAAACGGCCCAGACTCGCCCTATTGCCGGCACTCGCCCCCGAGGCAACACCCCAAAAACCGATCAAGACTTTGCTCAGACCCTAAAAACGAATCGCAAAGAACAGGCAGAGCACATTATGCTGGTGGACCTCGAACGTAATGATCTAGGTCGAGTCTGCACCTGGGGCTCAGTCCAGGTAGATGAGCTGATGGTGATTGAGCGCTACAGCCATGTTATGCATCTTGTTAGCAACGTCATTGGCACCTTGCGACCTGACTGCAATGCTATCGACCTCATTCGGGCTACTTTTCCTGGCGGCACCATCACCGGCTGCCCCAAAGTTCGCTGTATGGAAATCATTGAAAATCTAGAACCCATACGCAGAAGTTTGTTCTATGGCTCCTGCGGCTATTTAGATCAAAGGGGATATCTGGACCTTAACATTTTGATTCGCACCCTGCTGTTGACCCCAACAGAATCAGACACCCATACCGTCTGGGGGCAGGTGGGAGCTGGCATTGTCGCCGACAGCGACCCCCACCAAGAGTGGTTGGAATCGTTACAAAAAGCCAAGGCCCAGCTGATGGCGCTCGGCATTTCACATTAAATAAATCCAGAGATAATGCTGTTGCTTCGAGGCAATATCAACGAATTATTGAAGATAGTGAGGAGAACGCTGTAAACTTCCTACCATTGTTTTCTATTCTGCATCAGACAGCTTGAGTCATCTATTCATGGTCTGATTAGGCTGGCCTTAGCTAAACGGAGTTTTGACATCCCGTTGGGCAAGGTTTATGCTTCACCGATTAGACTTAGCCGATAATAGACCATCAACCGTATTAAGCTGCTTTTAATAAATCCTGTATTAACCGTCCCTTGTTCTCACATTTGTCGCACCCCTTTAATGAGCACTGAAACTTATCTTAACCACCCCGACTTTGGGCTGTTGTTTCGGATTTGCCTGGTGGATGGCGATAAAGAGCTATTTACCACCCTCTATGCCCAACGATTGTTTTTTCTTGCCAAGAGCGATCGAGCAGCAGGTTTGCTGTTTGACCCGATCGGTCGCACCGAGGCCCGCATGATGCTAGAAACGCGGCTTCGCATATTGCGGCAGTCTGGTCAATATAGCGAGTTTGAGCAGCTAAACAAGGTATATAAACGAACGTTTCAATGATGAACGCGGCAGGGACATTGCAAGAACCTTCTCAACCTGCAGATAAACAGTCACAGACCAGCCAGCAGATTGCTCAACGGGTGGAGCAGCTTAAGCTACCTGATCATGTGCGGCTGGTGGCTGTGAGTAAGACATTTCCTGCCAGTGCTATTCGAGCGGCCTATGGGGCTGGGCTGCGTGACTTTGGCGAAAACAAGATCCAAGAAGCGATCGCAAAACAAGCAGAACTCTCAGACTTATCCGATATCACTTGGCACTTTATTGGCCATCTCCAAAGCAACAAGGCCCGTAAAGCAGTACAACATTTTGATTGGATCCATTCTGTAGATAGTCTAAAGCTGGCTCGACGTTTAGATCATGTAGCTGGTGAGCTATCTCGTGCGCCAATTTGTTGCCTGCAGGTGAAACTGTTGAGCGACCCCAATAAAAGTGGCTGGAATGAGGCCGATCTTTTAGCCGCATTGCCCACATTAGCTCAGCTATCTCATCTCAAATTAGAGGGGATCATGGCCATTCCTCCCTATGGGCTGTTGCTGACTGAAACCCAATCATTTTTTGAGCGTGCCTATGCCCTGGGTCAGACCATGGCAAATCATCATGAAACGTCGCTGCCAATTCGTTACTTTTCGATGGGAATGTCCCAGGACTTTCCGCTTGCGATCGCAGCAGGAGCAAATATCATTCGATTAGGAACTACCCTGTTCGGCTCCCGTAGGTGAGGGTTTTGGTCCATTACATCCACCCTATCCACCCAAAAGATCAAGATATTTAGACCTATTTTTGAAATTGGTGATTTTTTTTGATCGATTCGTGTATACTGTGGCTCAAAGTTATGCCCAAACGATTATACGAGGGTATTTTCAAATATCGACTAAAGAGGTTTAATTCTCTGGGTTGATAAACCATCGCAAACGTACTCACACCCTATGACGTTTGCTCTTCCATTGCCGTTTGAGCACAAGGAGTCTAAAGTATTCCTGGTCTTAGGTAATGGGGTTAGAGCTATCAGTAACCTTGCTTTAGGAACTGATGTTTCAAACCATCAACGGTCCACTTTAGTCTCAAACAAACTCTCAATCCCTGATCAATCAAGCGTTGAGAGTTTTCCCTAGCCAAGTTAGTACTAGCCATGACGGAGTTTCAGCCGTGAGCACCATTTTTACTAAATTACGTGACTTTGTTGGCCTCAACGATCCGGCCGACTATGAGTATGAATATGACGAAATGGATGGTGAGGAGTATCAAAACCTCTATGAACAAGAGAACCATGCCCCTCAGCCCCAGCCCCAGCCTCAGCCCCAACCGGTTACAGGGGTAGCGGCAACATCGGCCGTTGAAGCTCGTATCCCCCGCCGTCGCGTCCGTGACCGAGTAATGTCAAACGATACTGGTATGGTTTCCATGAATAATTCAATGAGTAGTGTTAGTAACGTGATTGGTATGCCTGGTGCAATGAACGGAGTATCTGAAGTAATTGTTATGGAGCCCCGCTCCTTTGAAGAGATGCCTCAGGCTATCCAAGCGCTACGTGAGCGCAAGTCTGTAGTGTTAAATCTCACTATTATGGACCCCGATCAGGCTCAGCGTGCTGTGGACTTTGTTGCAGGTGGCACCTACGCCATGGATGGACACCAAGAGCGCATTGGTGAAAGCATTTTCTTGTTCACACCAAACTGTGTTCAAGTCAGCATGCCAGTTGACAGCGAAGATGGTCTACCGATGGAAGAGCCTGAAATGCCTTCCGCTGCACCCACACCAGCTTGGGCAACTGAGCAAGTGGCACGCATGGCCTAGGTGGCACACGCATGGCCTAGGTGGCACACGCATGGCCCAGGTGGCACCTGGGCTGACTAAAAGCTGAAACTCAAGACAATGCTTAGTATCCCTTCATCTACTAGGCATTGTCCTGGCAGTTACAGCTTCCGTTCAAGGTTATCAGCCCATTTCAAGGTATTCTTAGGGGGCTATAAGCGCGTTGGGAGGCCTTGGATCTTTGCCTGGTAAACTCGGCATTATTGGTGGTGGTGTAATGGGAGAAGCCCTGTTATCCTGCCTGCTCTCTAAACGGATGTACACACCAGATTCCATTTTGGTGTCTGATCTATCCCATGAGCGGAGACAGCTGCTCGCCGAACAATACGATATCCAAACTACCCATAGCAACCGCGAGGTTATTGAACACAGCGACGTCATTGTTTTGGCCATTAAGCCGCAGTTTTTTGACAGCGTTGCCAGGGATTTTGCAGGAATTGTTGTTGGGGATCCTCCCTTAGTAATTTCGATTTTAGCGGGTGTTTCCCTCTCTCGCCTAGAGCAGGCAGTTCCTGGCTGGCCCGTCATCCGAGCGATGCCTAACACCCCTGCAACAGTTGGTTGTGGCATGACGGCCATTGCTATTGGTAATCGCGCTATTGCAGAGCATGTAGAACTCGCTCAACAACTCTTTAGTGCAGTTGGAGATGTTGTTCAAGTGGCAGAACCCTTATTAGACGGGGTTACTGGACTGTCTGGCTCGGGGCCTGCCTATGTTGCCATCGTGATTGAGTCTCTAGCCGACGGTGGTGTAGCCGCTGGTTTGTCCCGTACCACGGCAAATAAGTTGGCCCTGCAGACTGTGTTGGGTACAGCTCAGCTGCTACAAAAAACAGGCATGCATCCCGCTGTGCTCAAGGATCGGGTAACTAGCCCTGGTGGGACCACTATTTCTGGAATTGCTTGTTTAGAAGAGTTGGGGTTGCGTTCAGCCCTAATTGAAGCCGTCAGAGCCGCCAGCAGTCGGTCACGAGAATTAGGAAATCAATAATCAATAATTTTATGGGGGGTGTTCCATGGAACACCCCCCATAAAATTATTATCCGTTGCCTAGTTTAGGTTCGGTGCCTGCTAAGAGTCTAGAAATATTGCTGCGGTGGCGAATGATTACGTAGATGCCGCCTAAAAGAACCAAAAGGATAAACGGCAGCGGCTGCCTGGTCAAAAGCATCAGTACTGGGGCCGCCGTCGCTGCAGAAATAGAGCCGAGAGATACTGTTCGCGATAGCCCAAACACTAAGCCAAACACGACAGCTGTGCCTAAACCAACGGGCCAGGCTAGAGCCAAGATGACTCCCAAACCAGTGGCAGCAGACTTACCCCCTGTAAAGTTTAGCCATACTGACCGGCTGTGGCCAAGAATTGCTAAAAGCCCTGCAAACGTTTGAATCCAGGTTGATAGGGTCAGGCTATTACCAAACTGGGCCATGACAAATCGCGTTATTAGAACAGCGGTTAGTCCTTTCAGTAGGTCAATAAGCAGTACGGTAATACCGGCCTGCTTACCCACAACGCGAAACACATTGGTCGCTCCTGTATTGCCTGAGCCATGTTCGCGAATGTCAATTCCTTGGAGCAATTTTGCGATCGCAAATCCTGTGGGCAAGGACCCCAACAGATAGGCTAACACCAGTAAACCGCCTGCAATCCACCAAATCATAGTGACCTTCAAAACCAAACCCGACTTTAGTTTAGGGGGTTATGGCCCCATCAGAAAACCATCCAGCCTGATAGGTGACATTAGTAATAATCTTCCTGGAATGGATTGGCTGGATCTGGTGCAAAGACTAACCATAGGGGAAATCGCAAGGCCGTCAGCGGCAGTTTATCTTCAGACTCATCAATAATCAGCATTGGCAAATAGCCATTATCCATCAGCCGCTCGGCCCGCTGCACCATAGACTCAGGCACCTCAAACAGCATAATGCCTCGATTTGAGCCAAAATCAGCCCGTGACACCCCTAAACAATCCTGTAACCAGCGTCGCCATTCCCCTAGACGCTCCGGCGTGTTGGCTAGCACCATCGTACATAGTCGATCGCCATAAATCGCGTATAGTGCTGAGACCGCCGCTGACGCTACCAAGACATTTTGTAAACGACTGCCCAAACTTTTGACTGCCCCACGCCCCCCTTGGGTAAAGAACCAGTTAGATACTCGATCAGCATGAATCGTTTCAAATGTGCGGCGTAGCTGCCAGGGAGGGCCGTAGTAATCGGGTCTGGTGCGGTATTGATCGATCAAACTACGCACCCGCTCTCGGTGTTCTTCAAATCGCTGTAGTGAAAACGCCGTTGCCGTCATGTCTTCAGCTGGCTCTTCAGGAGCGGCAGCACGGCGGGGTGTTGGCGCAGGGGGCGGCGCGGGCGGCGCTAGATCAAGCTGTTCAGCTGACGTAGCCAGGTCCTGCAGACTGCCAACAAGATAATCCTTAAAGCCCTGGAGACGTACTGCCAGATCTTGAGATGCGCCAGCAAACGTAGTACGCATTTCAGCTTGGATGCGATCTCGACGACGCTCAAGTTGTTCAATCTCCCGCTGTAGGGTCTGCCGACGAGCTTCTAAGTCTTGTAGTCCTGCGCGCACCAGTCGAGCCACATCAGCCTCCACATTTGAACTGGCTGCAGGTCTGGGTAGCGGCCTATCTTTAGGGGACTCGGAAAACTCTTCAGGCGGCATAGTATCCAATATTCTCGCGTCGTTGCTGATTTGCTAAAGCTAGTTGGTGAACCGTACTGTTTCACAGTGCTGGTTGAGCTGATCGAGTAGCTCAACCGGTTGAAACAGCATTGGCAGAAAGTGAATGCTATTGACTTCACGAAAATAGAACAAAATCGGCACCGGAGACCAAAATATCGTCCAAACCTGCCAGTCATCATAGGGAAACTGCCGCAAAATCGTCGTTCCTCGACACACCTGAAGTTCAGTCTCAGTAAACGTGAGTCGGATGATCGTTGTTTGCACCAACAGAAACAACCCCAGCAACGCAACAAAGGCCCCTACCCATACCTGCAGAGCAACTACAGCTAAACCGATCAAAAATATCGATGCAGCCAGTCGATAGTCTGGGCGTAGCGTTACAGATGATGAAGCCGAAGATAAGGTTGCCATATCAAAACTGTTTTTGGAAAGCTGCACAGCTAGATTTTAGACTACCTTACTGGCAAGGGCTCTGACTTGACTAAACGTTTAGACGCAGTCGCTATTCGGACTGCGCAGTAACAGCAGCAACCAAGAATTGCCCTACAGCTCGGCCCGAATTGTAAACGAATAATCTCCGCCGGGTTCTAGCTGGTAATCAAATCGCTCTAAAAATCGCCCCAAGGGCTCTTGAATCAAAGCCCTCCCAAGGGAGGGTTCCACAATCAAGTGTCCTCCCCGAAATTTCCACTGAAACTGCCAGGCAAATTCATTAGCGCTTACTTCGCCTTCAAGTTTGCCTTGCTGCCAAGATTGATAGGTGATGCGAACATGAGCGGTCGTTTCGGGTAAGCGTTTGGCAGCCACAAGAAAAATTAATGGAGAAAATAAGCCTTAGAGTTAAGATAGCTACCTCTCTGCTATAGAGCTACCCTCTCTCGCAGAAAAATTGCACATGGGCAGCACAGCGGACTGTTCAATCAAGAGCTAAAGACGGTAGCCTAAAGGATATCGATTAGGTCGGATGCTAAACGTGCCCTCGGTTTCTAACAACCTTACTTCCCGACAAAGCTCTCCTGAAACGATTGGTAAAAAGGTCGGCATCATATATAACGATGTCAAACCTGTCGCCTGTCAGGTTACCCAAGAGTTGACGGTTAAACTTGAGGCTTATGGTTGTCAGGTGGCCACAGCCACAGGGGTTGGCGGTCTTTTGGGCTACGCCAACGCCAATAAACCCACCCAGTTAATTCCCATTGAGTCCTTAGTGCCTAAGGAATTTGATGACTCTATGGACTTTGCCATTGTCCTGGGCGGTGATGGCACTGTGCTATCGGCATTTCGGCAGGTAGCACCAGCAGGTATTCCATTGCTGGCTGTGAATACGGGGCATATGGGCTTTTTGACCGAGACTTACCTCAATCAGCTACCCCACGTACTAGAGCAGGTTCTGGCTGACCGCTACCAGATAGAGAATCGAACGATGGTAGCAGTAGAGCTAATTCGTGATGGTGAGACCATTTGGGAAGCTCTGTGTCTAAATGAGGTCGTGCTAAATAGAGAGCCCCTCACCAGCATGTGTCATTTTGAGGTGGCTATCGGTCGCCATGCACCGGTTGACATTGCTGCGGACGGTATCATTATTTCCACACCCACAGGCTCGACCGCATACTCGTTATCAGCAGGCGGACCGGTGATTATACCGGGGGTGCCGGTTTTACAACTGATTCCCATTTGCCCCCACTCACTAGCGGCGCGGGGGTTAGTTTTTCCGAGCGCTGAGACCGTGGTGGTATCGTCAGCTAACCCAGACCCGTTAGTGATGGTGGTGGACGGTAATGCAGGCTGCTATGTGGCGCCGGGTGATCGAGTCCGACTGCAGTCGGCTCAGTTTCCAGCAAAGTTTATTCGCTTAAAAGAAACAGAGTTTTTTAAGGTACTGCGTGAAAAATTAGGATGGGGCTTGCCCCATATTGCTAAACCCACCTCGGTCGAATTGCCGTAGGCATGAACAAATACGCTAATTGCCTGAGTTATGGGCCATCTTTAGAAAAGATACACAAATGCTTTGTATCTTTTCTGGCTCATTGATGCGTTATGCCTTCTGACAATTTGGATTCGCCTAATCAAGGTCTAGGGTCGCTAGACCTGACAGAGACAACCACCTCATCAAACCTTTTAGCATTATGGCTGGGGATAAATGTGTTGGGATTTGCGATCGCCACACCCCTCAGCTTTTTGATGGCCCTATCCACCCGCTACTTTGAAACCCTTTACATCGCTGGGTTTATCGTAGGCGCCATCATCGGACCGCTGCAGGCATTTGTAATCAAGCGTCAGGTCCCCAAACTAAAAAGCTGGCAGTGGATTCTGGCTAACATTTTTGGCAGCTATCTGGGCTCATGGGCTGGCTTGTTGGGATTTGGCACCGTCATCCTGCTAGCTGAATCGTTTAATAACTCCATACTGGATGGCACCATTGGCAAAATGCTGACCTTTGCTACCTACGGTGCTGTGATTGGTCTTTGTGTTAGTGCGGCCCAGCTATCAACGTTGCGCGACCACACCCAAGGGTTACGCCAATGGTGGATTGCTAATTTTTTAGGCAGAACCCTGGGTTGGCTCTGCGCCGGACTCTTGGGATGGACCATCTCCTTATCTGCCAGCACCACAGATCCAAGGTTTTTAATCATCCTGGGAGCACCTCTGGGGGCGGTTGGTGGAGCAATTTATGCCACGGCAACCGCCAAAGCTTTACTGAACTTTAAACCTAAAAGTTCCGCTCCCTAGGCTAGCCTGCAATAGGCAAGCGATTAACAGCACAGCCAACGTGAAACGGACAATATCTAAATCCCTAGTGGACTGTATCGGTCAGACATTAATTCTTGCGTATCAAGAAGAAACCGATCAGCTAGCCACGTGTCTTAGGGAAGCCGGGTGCCAGGTGGATGTGTTACGCCAAATCCATCGGTCTGAATACAAAACCTATTCCCGCAGCTATCTATGTTTACTCAATCACCGTAAAGCCTGGGAATGGGCATTGAGATCGGAACATCCAACGCTGATCGTCGAGGCAGATTTTGTCCCCGTCATTAATTTTGGTCAGCTGCCCCCACCCTATGATCCAGCGGATGAAAAGCTGGGCATCGCCTGGCTCTATACCTGTGCATCCCAGATCTACAACATTACGGACCAAGGCTACGCCCACGGCTATTCCACGGCCATGGTTGCCTATGTGGTCACCCAGAAAAGTGCCTGGCGATTAATTGAGCTAGCTGAGCAAGTTAAGACCAACCCTGGCCCAGAAACCTACACTCCCTGGGATTCAGGTATTGAATATTATCTGCGCGATCGCAGCTTTCATAACTATGTTCCCTGGCGCAACTATGGCGAACATGGCGGTCTGCCAAACCCTGAGCATCGACAAAACAGCCTCAGCACCACCCATCGTGCCGATGTCCTCTATGGACCCCTTGCCTTTGAACCAGCCTATGGTGCTGTGCTTAAAGAACGTGCCTATGGACGAGTCAAAGGTCTGGGCCGCTTATTGCTTAATAAATATTTGCGTGGTCCCGTACTCCAGGGGTCATCACACCCAGCCCGGCTATTGAAATTTGCCATCAGCCGCCAACTAACGTTGCGGTTGTAGAGACGTTCCATGGAACGTCTCTACACAAGGGATGCCCTACGAGTTTTCGGCCGTCTGCCCGGTTATTTTTTTGATTATGAGCTGAATCCCTAGCAAAAATAGACCCAGGGCGGCAATGCCAAACACACCCGCGCCTAGAGCAACGCTACCGACCACCAGCGTTCGTACAGCGGCAGAGAGATTAATCACGGTGGGGTTATCAGAGGTGACCGGTTTGTTAGCAAAGGTCGTTGCGATCGCAATCATCATGCGATAGACCAAAATCGCCAAGCTTCCGGCTATAAACGATCCACTAAAACACCTTAGGGGAGAAACCGTCTGCCTATCTGTGCTGGTATCAGACACCTTTGACGAATCAGCCATAACCAACCTCCAAACCCATGCACCTAAGTTTACTTATCCTATGCCAGACACTGGCGTCTGATAATGATATCTGGGTTCTTGCCCCCGGCTTGCCACCGAAGGGTAAAATACGAATTCCTTTTTTGTTGACGTTCAATTATGCCCCGCCCCCGTAAACGGTTTGGCCAGCACTGGCTGCGCGATGCCCAGATTTTAAATCAGATTCTGGCAGCAGCAGACCTGTCTGATACTGACCGCGTACTAGAAATTGGTCCGGGGCAAGGTGTCTTAACTAAGGGTCTAGTCCCCTTTACCCAGTCTGTCGTCGCCGTTGAGGTAGACCGAGATTTAGTCCGACAGCTACAGCAACAGTTTCAAGCATCGGAGCGTTTTCATCTGATTGAGGGAGACTTTCTAGATGTTGACCTCAACGCTATGCTAGTCAACCATCCAACGTTTCAATTCCCGAATAAAGTTGTCGCCAATATTCCGTACTATATTACTGGCCCAATTTTAGAAAAGCTGCTGGGTCGCATTCATCAGCCCAATCCCCACCCCTATGAGTCCATTGTGCTGCTGGTGCAAAAAGAAGTCGCTGAGCGGCTGTATGCAGACCCTGGCACTAAGGCATTTAACGGACTGTCGGTACGCACTCAATATCTAGCTGAGTGCGAGCTAATTTGCCCGGTACCGGCAAAAGCATTTAAGCCCGCCCCCAAAGTTGAATCAGCCGTTGTGCGTCTGCGCCCCCGCCCCTTTCCAAAGCAGGCCACAGACCCAAAACTGCTCAATACGCTTGTCAAACAAGGGTTTGCTCAAAAACGAAAGATGCTGCGCAATAACCTTAAGAGCCTGTTTGACCGCGAGCGGCTAACTGAGATTTTTGAGGCTATGGCCATTGATCCCCAGGTGCGCGCAGAACAGCTCGATGTCGAAAAATGGGTTGAGCTAAGCAATCGGCTTCAGCCCCCTCAAGTCTGAAATCGAAAAGAACAGTTCCATCCGTCTGAATTCAGGTCCGCAAGGTGCTACTCTGCTTGTGGCGCAGGCGAATGGGGTCTTTCTAGGGTTTATGACACGTTACACGCTACTGTCAGCAGCCAAGATTAATTTGTATCTAGAAATCATTGGTCACCGGCCCGATGGCTTCCATGAAATGGCGATGGTTATGCAGAGTGTAGATTTGTGCGATCGCATCACCCTCACTAGCTTGAGCGTACCGATGCGGCGGCTTGAGTGCGACCATCCCCAGGTGCCGACCGATGGCTCTAATCTGGCCCTTAAAGCCGTTGATTTGCTCACCGATAAATTTCCAGAACTGGCCAATCGCGGTGTGGAAATTACCATCGAAAAAAATATTCCAGTCGGTGCAGGGCTAGCCGGGGGCTCTGGTAACGCTGCCGCCACCCTGGTAGGTCTAAATCTGCTGTGGAATCTGGGCCTGACTCAAATTGAGTTAGAAGAACTCTCTGCCCAGCTAGGCTCTGATATTCCCTTTTGTATTCGCGGCGGCACGGCGATCGCAACCGGGCGGGGTGAAGTCCTCGACCCAATTCCTAGCTTGAGCGATCTGTATGTCGTCCTGGCCAAATATGACAGTATTTCGGTGTCGACACCCTGGGCTTACAAAACCTATCGAGCAAACTTTAGCGATCGCTACGCCGATATTGCTGACACTGCCACACTCCAAGAACGTCAGCAACGCGTCCATTCAGGGCCAATGGTTACCGCTATCACCCATCAGGATGGTGCCGCGATTGGGGCACAGCTTTACAATGACCTAGAGCGAGTCGTATTGCCCGCCCACAAAAAAGTTCAGCAGCTTCGCGATAGGATGGCAAGCCATGGGGGATTGGGCACCATGATGTCCGGCTCTGGCCCAACAGTGTTTACCCTGGCTGCAACCCAGCAAGCCGCTGATGATATTCTGACCAAAGTACGGGCAGATTTGCCGGACCCAGACTTAAAGCTTTGGTCAGCCTGCTGTACTGCTACCGGGATTCGTTTAGAGCCTTAAAGTAGTATTAATTTCAGACTCATCTCAGACTCACCATCTGAACCCTGTATATATTGAGCAGGGCAAATGGCTCCTCAAGCTTTTATTCTCGTCCCTAGAGCCTGCATCATATGATGTCTCTTGTTTTTCGCTCTATTGACCTCGAAGCCCATGCCGAACTGTGCGTTCATTTTCGGCGTGATGCATTTGCCTGCAGTTTTGCCGATGGTGACAAACGGTTTGCCCTAGAAAGTGGCGAACATGCTCAAGACTACATCAACTGGTTAAGTAAGCGGATCACGGCCTGCCCAGAAAGCTGTGTGCATGTATTTGATGGCCCAGAAATTATTGGCCAGATTGAAACAGAGCTACGGGGTCAAGAAAAACTGGGCTACATATATCTGTTTTATTTGATCCCAAGCCGCCGAGGAAAAGGATACAGCGATCAGCTGCACGCCTACATCATGCAGCTATTTCAAGAAGTTGGCGTGATCCGGGCTCAGCTATCTGTCAGTCCCACTAACCAAACAGCTATCAACTTTTACAAACGTCACGGTTGGCAAGACCTCGGGATACGCCCTGGGCATACCGACATCAACCTGATGGAACTAGCCATTGAAGCTGCCTGATAGCAGCACGGCGGGGATCAAAATACGGGAAGATATCGTTAGCGATGTGCGCCATGCCATATATAAAATCATCTTGAAGAATTCAGCAGACTTTATCCATACTTTTGACGCTGAATATAATGATTTCAGTGCATTCAACCGTGCAGATTAGCATTGCTGATGTGTAGGTGTTAGGACTTGGCACTCATATAGGCGAGTATGTTAGCCTGCTATGCATATTGACTCCTGACCTTTCCAAACTCGAATGGGTGCGGTTTTGCAGGCCATCTAACCAGCCACAGGTACTTCCAGCTAACTTAGCAAGCTCAAACTTAGGGCGATTTCATCAATTCCGATTGTCTTTGACCTGAGCCTACCTGCGGATGCTGTATCGAAAGGGCAACTTTTTGCATGATTAACCTGAAAAGTCGATTGATCTGGCTCACTGAAACAGTAGCAATCGGAATGGGACTGCTTGTTTTACTAGCTTGGGTCTTGGACTGGCTAATCTAAAGATATCCTTAAACTCAATACGCCCCCTAAATCCCATGGAATCTTATTCATGGGGTTTGCTTTTTGCAAAGTACGGAGGTGGAATCAACCCAGATTCCCGATAGTACATATGCAAGAAATTGATGATTCTGATCAGGTCAGTTACGATAGCCTTGCAGTGAGGGCAGTACTGCAAACTGTTTAAGCAATCGTCATGAATCTAGGGAAAATCAAGTTATCACAGTTGCGGGCCCTAGTTGCGATCGCAACCACTCAGAATTTTAGTGAAGCTGCCCTAGAGCTAAATCTCAGTCAATCTACCATCAGCCACAGCATTGCTGCATTAGAGTCAGAGCTGGGCATTGTTGTGGTCAATCGCGGTCGCCATGGAGCCAGCCTGACACCTGTCGGTGAAGCCATCTGCGTCAAGGCTCAGCAAATGTTGCAAAGTCTTGAGGACATTGGCAAGCTGGCCTCTCAGGAACGGGGAGTAGAGGGCGGTCATGTGCGGATCGTGGCGTTTCGTAGCATGGCCAGTAATGTATTGCCGGGTGCGATCGCAAAGCTCCACGCCACCTATCCCAATATTCAGGTCACCATTACCGAAATGGATGAGCTGCGAGAATTTCAGCAGGCCCTAACCGAGGGCAAAGCCGATATCACCGTAGCAGAGCTACTACCAGATGAAGACTTTGAAACCTTGCCGGTTATCAACGATCCCTGCATTGGGCTAGTCCCCCCTCACTACCCCATCAGTACCCCCCAGCTCACCTGGGATCATCTTTATGAGTACCCCTTAATTACTTCAGTCCACGGCAGCTGTACCAACCGCATCAATCGCGCCCTCAAACAGGTAGTCCCACGGATTGACGTAGAGTATCGGGTGCGCACTGATAGCACTATCGTCGGCATGGTCACTCAGGGTCTAGGCATTGGCATTTTGCATCAGCTATCGGCCCACCCAATTCCCAAGGGTGTGCGAGTCATGCAGCTACCCTTCCAAGTTTTCCGACCTCTAGGCGTATCCTGGCCTAAGAATGCACTACTATCGCCAGCGGTCTATGCATTTCTCGATGTATTAAAAAGCCTACAAGCTCACCCAGCCGCCTAAGTCGTAGGCTGGTATCGAGCCATAGAAAAATCCAGTCATTCCCAGGATTCGCCACACCAGATCAGACTAGACAGACAAACTCTACAGCCGGCTGTAAGGTTTACAATTAAAGCGACGACTTTAGGAAAGTATCCATGTCCGCCCGATTAAAGATCGGCGAGGTCGCCAAACAAACTGGCCTTGCGGTAGGTGCCATACGCTATTACGAAAGTCTCGGCTTGCTCACATCAGAGCGGGGCGACAATGGCTATCGCTACTACCCTTCTAGTGCTGTACATCAGATACAGTTCATCAAAAAAGCCCAGGCCATTGGCTTTTCACTAGAAGAGATTGGTGAAGTGCTCAATCTCCACGATAAAGGAGATACTCCCTGCAGATTAGTACAGTCATTGCTGCAAGAGAAAATTGATCAGCTAGAGAGCCAAATCAAACAAATGACAGAGTTTAAGGCTGAGCTAGAAGACTATCGCGATCATTGGGCATTGAGTCAACCTCAGCCGCAGCCAGGAGATATTTGTCCCCTCATCGAGACGGTCAGTCTAAGCCAGTAATATCTTGTTGTCAGATAACTGTGAGCAAGAGAGTCTTTGGCTGAAAGCTCCCTGAGACTGTGTTCAAAGTGTCTTATGCCAATCGCCCCAGACTTCAACTTAGAAAAAACTCCCATCCTATAGCAACCGGCTAAGTGCTATAAGATGAGAGAACTCTATCATCACTTGAATAACAGGCGTAACTGGCTTAGCCAGCTAAGAAAGGAACCATTATTGCCACAGGAGTTGCCTCGTCTGAGGCTAGATCAAGGGGAAAATTATGGGCGTTACGCTCATGCATCACTTCCATCCCCAGGTTGGCCCGGTTGATGACGTCGGCCCAGGTGCTGATGACACGCCCCTGGGAATCGAGGATACTCTGGTTAAAGTTAAATCCGTTGAGGTTGAAGGCCATAGTGCTGATGCCTAGAGCCGTAAACCAAATGCCGATGACTGGCCAGGCTGCCATAAAAAAGTGAAGAGAACGACTGTTGGCATCGACACCCAAGAGAATCTCGTTGGTGCGTCCGACTAGGCGACCAAAGTAACCATGGGCGGCCACAATGTTGTAAGTCTCTTCTTCTTGCCCAAACTTATAGCCATAGTTCTGAGACTCAATTTCGGTGGTTTCTCTCACCAAAGAAGAGGTTACCAGAGAGCCGTGCATAGAGCTGATCAGTGCTCCGCCAAATACGCCTGCGACACCCATCATATGAAAGGGATGCATCAGGATATTGTGTTCTGCCTGGAACACCAGCATGAAATTAAAGGTGCCGGAAATACCCAGCGGCATGCCATCAGAAAAACTCCCCTGGCCGATGGGATAAATCAAAAACACTGCGGTAGCCGCCGCCACCGGAGCAGAGTAAGCGACACAAATCCAGGGCCGCATACCCAGACGATAGGACAGTTCCCACTCACGACCCATATAGGCCAAAATGCCAATAAGAAAATGAAAGATGACTAGTTGGTAAGGCCCACCGTTATATAACCATTCATCAAGGGAAGCGGCTTCCCAAATGGGATAAAAGTGTAGACCAATCGCGTTAGAAGAGGGCACTACAGCCCCAGAGATAATGTTGTTGCCCAGCAGCAATGACCCCGCTACAGGCTCACGAATACCGTCAATATCAACGGGAGGGGCTGCAATAAATGCCAGCACAAAGCAGGCTGTGGCCGCCAAGAGTGTAGGAATCATTAAAACACCAAACCATCCCACATAGAGGCGATTTTCTGTACTGGTTACCCAGTTACAAAATTGCTGCCACGGACCGATTTGGTTGCGTCTCTGTAAGGTTGTTGTCATGGATCTGACCAAAAGACGAAAGGGTTAAGTCAGCTCAACTAACCAAATAGTTAAACTAACTTGTTAGTCAATTTAAAGGTGTTGGCTAAATCTGTCAATAACTTTTTAACTGGTTAGTTAACATAGTGATGTTGAAAACCAGTCAAGATGCCTTGGAGAGGCGTTGTATCCTATTAAGGAAGAGCCCCCTATCTGCGAAGCCTGTAGTGAAGTCGTCAGCCAAATCAAAGCGATCATCGGCAAAGCGGCAAAGCCGTGACCCAGAAGCTACCAAAGCAAAAATTTTAGATGCGGCCGAAGAGGAATTTGCACGCTATGGACTGGCCGGGGCACGCACGGAACCTATCGCGGCCAATATTGGTGTCACCAAAGCGATGATTCACTACTATTTTGGTACAAAGGAAGAGCTGTACCAGGCGGTGTTAGAGCGCTATGCGGCTACTTTTTTGGTGGCTGTTGAGACCCTAAATTTAGAGAATCTATCGCCACCGGAGGTCTTAAGGACATTTTTGCGGACGGCTGTGGCCCATGAGGTTAACCACCCCTATCAGGGTAAGGTGCTGCTGCATGAGGCCATGAGTAATCAAGGTAAGTACTTTAAGCTGACAGGTTGGGAAGTGCCCATTAACCTGGGGGTGACGTTTTTGCAAAAAGGGGTGGATGAAGGTTATTTCCGTCCCTTGGACCCCTGGTTGACGATGATTCACATCATGGGCACAGTGACGTTTTACTTTAATGCGGAGAACAATTTGAGAAATTTGGTGCCAGAGAGTGACTGGCTAACACCACAGGCGATAGAAGCCTATGCAGACTCTGCGATCGCATTTATTTTAGCTGGCGTGCTGAAACACCCTGAGGCTGACGGGTAATCTCGGTGCCAACGGGTTTAGGCTAATCTGAGATCTGACTTGATTGGGTGGATTTTATGACGGCTATCGATAAAGTAGAAGTTGCGATCGCAATCATCCATCAAAACGGCAAATTTCTCATGCAGCTTCGGGATGATTTACCCACTATTATTTTTCCTGGCCACTGGGGATTTTTTGGCGGGCATTTAGAGCCTGGGGAAGACGCTGATACTGGAGTCCGACGAGAGCTATACGAAGAGATTGGCTATGTGCCTAACACGATCACTCTGTTTGAGAGCGCTGAGGATGAGCGGGTTATTCGTCATTTTTACCAAGCCGAGCTGACTGTCCCGGTTGAAGACCTGGAACTTAACGAAGGTCAAGATATTGGGTTATGCACTGTTGCAGATATCCAACGCGGCTACAAGTATTCTCTCAAATTGGGTGAAGATAGACCGTTGGGGCAACCTCATCAAAGGGCACTCTTGAGTTTTATTGCCCAACAAGGTCAGCTAATTTAGGACTTGTTAAAGATTAAGCTCATGGTTTTAGCTAGGAAAATAGCTTGCGTGGCTGGTTGAGTGTGAAAGGTGTTGATTTGGGGTCCCTCCGAGTTCCCCAAACCCCCTGGGTAGGGCCGTTACGCAGCCCTACGACCCAGCGTACTGGGTTATTCCTAGTGGCATTAAGTTGGGGTTACGGTGGGGTCGATTATAAATATTCTGGAATGTATGGCTCTTCTAAGCGATCAATTCATCTTTCACATCGGCAACGATTTAGCAGTCCTTGCAACATTCTCCAATCATAAGAAAAGCCAGCGGTACCGTAGCACCACTGGCAATCAGACTACTTTGGAGATAATTTAGGCTCTGCGACTAAATCGAGATAACCCTACACCCAGTAGACCTAGCGCAACTAAGCCAGCTGGCTCAGGTACAGAGGTGGAAGGCTCGTCAGAGTTAAACAAATGCAGATGAGACTCACCAGTACCGCTCAAAGAACCGGCAATCAGGGTGCCGTTGATATGACCATTGTTGAATTCAATATCGGCATTCGGAGCCAGGATACTCCCCATCCAACCAACTTCTGAAATATTGAGATTGCTGGCTTGATCAAAATTGAAGATGACATTTTGGCTGCGATCGCGACACCACATATGCACAGTGCGATCAGCGCCAGGATTACAGTCTTGATCACCAAAGTAAAAGCCAAAGCCGCCCAGGTCTAACGCATCACCCGCTACATTGATAACCACCTTGGCTGTTTCCGGTACATCAAAGGTGAGTTTTTTCAGCGTATCTAGCTCACCAGCCGCTACGTTAAAGACATTTTCTGTCGGGTCGGTGCCCGTAAATTTAGCTAAGGTGACATCGCTGCCATACTGTTCGTAGAGAATACTCGTGGTTGCTCCGGTAATGGTTGTGGCTAATCCCCCGGCAATGGGTTGGATAGCTTTGGTATAGGTTGCTCCCAACGCAGCATCAGCAATGTGCTGAGCTAAATCTTTCAAATTTTGTCCCAGGTTGGCAAAATTCAATGGTGTCTCTTGGGACAACTCAGCGCGCCGAATAATCGTGTTGTTGCTAGCCCGAAATTCAAAGCCGACATCGCTAGTAACAGTAGCGCTACCACCATAAACAGCATCACCATAGACCTTGCCATTGCTCAGGTCTATATCACCGCCCACCACCAGGGTGTCACCGTGGCTGTTGCCCCGCAGTTTGCTACCCACACCAAAGGTATTAGCTGTAAAGTTGCCACCGACAGCGAGCTTGCCTTCGACATCAGTATTGATCAGATTATAGTCACCAAGAACAACAACGTTGTAGTCGGCTGCTTCCCCCAGAGAATAGGTAGCCGCATTGGCTTCAAAGGCGTTAAGCGCGATGGCTCCTAACGCTAAAGGTACAGCACACTGCCAAGATATTGCACGATTCATAGAACAGATATTTGTCATAAAGTTAAGTGTTGCCCCTCGTCCGGTCGATTTTCCCAATAGGAATCTCTACGTGAAATCTTGGACGTGGATGACTCTTATATTTAGAATTCCGAGTGGTTTCGGTGATAACCCCAACAATGCGCAGACCTTGTCCTAAACTTTACGGGTAGCTTTAAATACCGCCCACATTCAAACCTGTAGTTCTACCGTAGAGGGAGCTGTATGGTGCAATTTAGACGCAGTTTTTATCGATTTCTTTAGCCAACTGAGGTAAACCCGATAAAGGTTTGGTAAATTCTGACATAGCCCGTAACCCTTAATTACCCATGACCGAGGTGTCACATCATCAATCTTCCACAAATCCAAAAACCTCGGAAAATGGTCCGCCGCCGCTGCAGCAAACTGCCGCCCCCCCTAAGCTGCGCCCCTACCAGGTAGATTTAGTCAACGACCTTTACCGCAAGCTCAATGAGGGTCACAGCCGTATTGCCATTATTGCGGGTACGGGTGCTGGCAAAACTGTCATCAGCGGCCAGATTTGCGCCCATGCTGAATCAGCCGGTCGTCGATTGATGTTTTTGGTGCATCTGGATGTATTAGTGGGACAAACCTACGAAAAAATGCGGTCGTTTGGCTTAGACTGCGGCTTTATTAAAGCGGGGTGGCCGGAAAATCCTGACGCGCCTATCCAAATTGCCAGCATTCAGACCATGGCCAAACGTCGCTGGTGGAAAAATTGGCCAGCTGATGTTGTGTTCTACGATGAAGGGCACATCACCCTATTTAGCCAGATTGGCAAACAGGTGATGCATAAAACTCATCAAAATGCAGTCCATCTGGTCATGACGGCGACTCCTCTGCGGTTGGGTAGAGAGCAGCTGGGCGATGTGCTAGACACCTTGGTGGCATCCCCCATCCCCAGCGAATTACAGCAGATGGGCTATCTTGCTCCGCTAAAGTATTTCAGCATGCCGATGGATAGCATGGCCAACTTGGAAAAAGTGGGTACCAAAGGCGGTGACTACGACGAGAAAGACTTAAAAACCGCTTGCGATCGCCCTGAACTAGTGGAGCGTATTGTCGAAGAATGGCAGCGGTTAGTCTCAGGCAAACGCACCATTGCCTTTTGTGTGGATGTAGACCATGCTCGTAATGTAGCCAAACAATTTCGTAAAGCAGGTATCACGGCTGATACCGTCGATGGCAACACCCCTATTAAAGAGCGTAAGCGGCTGTATGAAGCCCTTGGCAATGCAGACTTGATGGTACTCACCTCCTGCAATGTCATTAGTATCGGCTTTGATGAACCCAGTGTAGAGGTCGGTCTGATGCTGCGGCCCACCAAATCTAGCGCCCTCCATTTTCAGCAACTGGGGCGCGTCATGAGAATCTCTCCTCAAACCGGTAAACATTATGGAATTATCCTAGATCAAGCCGGTAATTTGGAACGCCTAGGCTTTCCTGAAGATATTCGAGAATATACATTACCCACTCGCAGTCAGTCTTCTGGTCAAGGCGGGCCAGCCCCAACAAAACCTTGCCCTGCGTGTGGTTTAATTGTGTACTCGTTTATTGTTAAATGTCCTGAATGTGGTCATCAGTGGGTTAGCGACCGACCCATTTTGTTAGAAGATATGGTGCAGATTTACTCGTCTCAACAAGCTCACCAGATCAACGATATTCCCACCCTTGTACAGTTGTTCCACGGTCATCGCCGCCGTGCATTTAAAAGCAATTATGCCCCTACCTGGGCTGAGCGTTCCTTTTTCGAACATACAGGTCGTAAAGCGCAAACAGAATGGTGCCGTGGGTCTATCTATGGCCATCGTCCCAGTTGGGAACAACAGCTAACACTTCTTGACTATCTACGAAAAAGCGCTCGTCGGTTAGGTAGACGAGATGATTGGGTCGCTCACGAGTTTGAAAAAGAAGTAGGCCCTGGCAGCTGGAAACAACTAGCCATCCATGAAGGTATGGCTCAATCTAATTGAAAATTTAGCCCGACTTGTTGGTGTACAGACGTTCCATGGAATGCCTCTTCGGAAATATTTTCTAGAGCTTACACAGGCTTACTTTCTCACTTAATTTTTACTATCATGACTCCAGAATCACTGCACCCGTTGGACGTGCATTACATCTAGATGTCTAGCTCAATCAGCTTACAAGCGCCAAAGTGCGGATTTAAGAAGGTTTTCTAGCTGA
Source organism: Cyanobacteria bacterium P01_H01_bin.21 (assembly GCA_038748405.1). Taxonomy (GTDB): domain Bacteria; phylum Cyanobacteriota; class Cyanobacteriia; order Phormidesmidales; family Phormidesmidaceae; genus Leptothoe. The sequence goes on from JBCDIX010000015.1 coordinate 75,931, forward strand.
TTTCTGAACTGCATTATTTTTGCAAATAAAACAGACGGATGCCTTTGAAGTTAGGTTATCCAAAGCTTATACAACGTATAATCTCGCAAATTTATTCCGGATTATGAGACCACCCACTGAGCTTTAGAAATAACAGTGGGAAAAAATAATAGTGGAGAGTCTTTGAACTATCCGACTATTGCTTGCTAGCACGAGCAAATATTAAAACATGAAAGTGCGTCTTATGTTGCAACCCAAACGATTGAAGCAAACAATTTTAGGAGCCCTAATCGCGACAACAGCTATTAGCGTCGCACTCATACCCATATTGGAGGCCCAATCTGCAGCAGGACGGTGGTTACAAATACAGCGCATCTCCGGTGATGTAACAACCTTGGCAGGTCCTCGTAAAAGTGCACAGGTGGGAGATCGGTTATCTGCCGCAGGGCATGGCTTGATTACAAGCAATCGCTCTAGCGCTCACTTAGCCGTTGATGATGGCATTGGTACAATCGCCGTTGCTCAAAATACACGTCTAGCTATCCGACAGCTCTCTGTTTTATCAGATGGCAGCAAAATAACTGTTATTGATGTACCTCAAGGCCAGGCAAGACTGCAGGTACGACGATTTACCCACCCAAACTCACGCTTAGAACTCCATACCCCTAGTGGAGTGGCGGCAGTGCGCGGCACAGAGTTTGGAGTTTCAGTAGACGATGAGGGTCAGACTAACGTAGCTACCCTAGAAGGGCAAGTAGAGGCTATTGCTCAAGATGTGGCTGTGCCAGTCGATGCAGGCATGGTTTCAATCATTCATCCAGGGGAGCCACCTACATCGACTCGGTCCCTAGATCGTAAATTAGACATTCAATGGGATCTCTATGAGTGGAGAGATGATCACTTTTATATGGCTGGCCGGATTGATGCAGCCAACACCCTTTTAGCCATGGGGGAAGAACTGTCGGTTAGTCGTACTGGGCATTTTGAGCAAAAACTACGGTTAAGCGATCGTAGCTTGCCTGTTGTTTTGACCGTTCAAAACGCTGTTGGCGAGTCTCGAACGCATCGGTTGTTGCCTTGGTTATCCAATGATTAAGACAACGATATTTATCGATCATGAGAAAAACTCCTAGAACAATGGGCTATGAGGCAGCTTTTACAGTGGATTCAAGGAAAGATCAACACCGGAGTTAAAGCGCGATCGCACAATATGCTCTTAGGCCCCAGTTTGGCAGCGGCAGGGCTAGGGATAGGCCTATTTGGCTTAGGCGTGTGGGAGCCCCTAGAGCAAATGGTCTACAATAGTCTCTTTCTAACACGCGACCGTCTTAGCGCACTGCAGTGGGATGATCGGATTGTAGTAATTGCCATTGATAATGAGAGTTTGGCAGAGTACGGCCCATATCCCTGGTCTCGCGATCGCTACGCCGCCCTACTAGACCAGTTAATGACAGCTCAACCAGCCGCTGTGGGTTTCGATATCCTCATGCCAGAAGCCACTGCTAAAGATGCCCAGCTAGCAGAGAGCATCCGCTTTAGTAGCAATGTTGTTCTGGCCGTTGGGGGAGATGGTCAAGGCAACAGCATCCAGGTTACACCTACCCTAACGACACCGGCTCAAGGATTCTTTCAATTGGGGCATGTAAAACATACACCCGACTTAGATGGACTCAGCCGTCAAGGGTTTCTCTACGAGAGATATCAAACATCCTTTGCCCCTAGTTTTGCCATTGCCCTGCTAGACTTCTATCAACAGAATCTAGCACAGCTAATTACAGATACTCCCACTACGCTATCAGAAAAATCCGCTCAGTTTTTAAACCATCCTGAACAGTTTGATCAAACTCAACCCATGTTGATCAACTGGCCAGGTCTGACGCGTCCGGACAAGAACCAAAAATCTCCCCAGGGGCTCACAACCCTCTCTTTCTCAGAGATTTTAAATGATGGTACTGTTATCGACCAGCTTCAAAATAAAATTATTTTAGTCGGCTACACGGCCACCGGGGTAGTAGGCACTGTGGAAGACCCCATCAGAACCCCCTTTGAGCCAGATATTCCGACGTCTGGAGTCTATCTACACGCAGCTCTTTTAGACAACTTATTAAATAATCGTTTTCTCAGTCGCCTTCCCCAAGGTTGGACAACTGTCCTCATCATACTGAGTGCTGTGGGCAGCAGCCTGCTACTCAAACCTATGCGGCTGCGCGGACGACTCATTTTTGTAATCGCCTTAATCCCTACGTGGTTTGTCATCACTTACTTTGGGTTTATAGCAGGTCTATGGCTACCTATGGCCGCTCCCATTGGCACAACATTTTTAGGCATGATGTTCCTACAAGTGGGAGAACAACGGGAGCGCCAGGCACTGACCGATCTTTTTGCCATTAGTTTATCGCCAGAGATGGCCGATTTCATCTGGCAGCACAAAGAAGAGCTATTGACTAAGGGGCAAATTCATTCTCAAGAACTGACGGCTACCTTATTATTTGCCGATATTCGTGGCTTTACAACAATTTCTGAAGAACTCCCATCAGATCAGCTGCTCGCTTGGCTCAATCGTTATTTTGAGGTGATGACTGAGTGCATCATGACCCACGGTGGCGTAGTCGATAAGTATATCGGTGATGCGATTATGGCCGCTTTTGGCGCACCGATATCACGGCCAGGAGCGATTCAACAAGATGCGTTAGCCGCCGTTGGTGCCAGTATGGCTATGGTGGAACAACTAAAAGCCCTAAATCAAGAATTTGCAGACCAAGGATTACCCATCGTTAAATTTGGGATAGGGTTGCACACGGGGCCTTTAGTCGCTGGCACCGTCGGTAGTCGTCATCGAGCCAACTATTCTCTCTTTGGCGATACAGTTAATATCGCAGCCCGACTGCAAGATATGACAAAGCAACTGACTAAAAATTCTCCCTATCCAATTTTGATGAGCGAGGCCACCTATCAACATGTGGCAGACCACTACACCATCACTGCTGAAAAAGCCCACATTCAACTGCGGGGACGTACAGCTCAAACAACGGTATATACTCTGGGTGGGCTCAACACAAAAGTTCGCTGACGCTTTCGTATATTCTTCAGGCCAACATACATGGCATTACAGTAAGCTAATAGAAGCGACCCATGAAAGATAGATATGGTAGCCTTAGCCCCCGTCACTATACCCATTCGTGCTCTGAAACTCTCTCCAGGGAGCCATCTGCTGATCGAGAATGTTTCATGGGAACAGTATGATGCCCTACTCGCTGACTTGGGTGAAGAACGCATTAGCCCTCGCATTAATTACTGTAAAAATACTCTAGAGCTAATGGCTCTGTTACCGATACATGAACGACCCAATCGACTAATCGATGATATTGTCAAGGTTTTGCTCGATAGTCAGGATAGAGACTGGGAAGATTTTGGTTCAACAACATTCCGTAAAGTGCTAGAAGCAGGATTAGAACCAGACACGTGTTTTTACATTCAAAATGCTGAACGCATGAGAGACTGTGAGCGTTTTGATCCTGAGCAAGATCCACCACCTGATTTAGCTATCGAATCTGATGTCACCTCTAAAACAACCTTAGAGACCTATTGTCTACTTCGGGTGCCTGAGGTTTGGATTTACACCAAGGGTATTCTTGAAATCCATATTCTGCAGAATGGCACTTATGTATTATCAGAAACAAGCACCACCTTCCCATCGTTATCTCTGGGGCAAATGATTCCCAGACTTTTGCAACAGGTAAAGCAGATTGGCACTCGCAAAATGCTAAAGCAGCTTCGAACCGATATTTTCCAAAAGGATATCGAGCCATAATGACTACTTACACATTGAATTTAAACAGCATTATGCAAATAACTGATGATCAGTTTTACCAGCTGTGTCGAGCTAATCCTGATGCCAAATTTGAACGCAATGCCAATGGAGAAATCGTTATTGTGGCACCGACTGGTGGAGAAACTGGTAATCGCAATTTTGAGCTGGTAGTGGACTTTGGCATTTGGAATCGCCAAGCAAAACTGGGAGTAGGCTTTGACTCTTCAACCTGTTTCAAACTGCCTAACGGGGCAAAACGTTCGCCAGATATTGCCTGGATTCAGCAAGTGCGATGGGATAAACTTTCTCCCGAAGCACAAAAAAAGTTTCCTCCTATTGCACCTGATTTTGTTCTAGAACTCATGTCTCCAAGTGACGAGCTGGATACTGCACAAGCAAAAATGCGTGAGTATATTAACAATGGCGTGCGGTTAGGATGGTTGTTGAATCGACAGGCAAAGCAAGTAGAGATTTATCGTCTGCAGCAAGAACTTGAAATTCTAAATGCTCCTGATCAACTTAGTGATGAGGATATTTTACCTGGTCTAATTTTGAACTTAAAGCCGCTTTGGCAATAAGAAGCTTATTTGCATAGCCATAATGTTTCAACAAAAGCTGCAGCTAGGTGTCCACTGAAATCCTAGCTGCAGTCTTTTTATCGTTAATTGATTTTTATGGACATCTGCCTATTCAACCGTGACTGACTTGGCCAAGTTGCGAGGTTGGTCTACATCCAGACCGCGTCGTTCTGCAATGTGATAAGAAAGCAGCTGCAAAGGCAGCACCGTCAGCATTGGAGAAAGTAGCTCATCCACTGTGGGCACCGGCAACAGTGTGTCAAAGGTATGCTCGGCCTCAGGGTCATTGGCTGGAGCCACACCAATCAGCTGAGCATCACGGGCTTTAGCTTCTTGAGCATTGGAGAGAACCTTGTCATAGACAGACCCAGGAACTGCGATCGCAACTACAGGCACTTTCGCATCCAACAGTGCAATCGGGCCATGCTTCATTTCACCTGCCGGGTAGCCCTCAGCATGAATATAGCTAATTTCCTTGAGCTTTAGCGCTCCTTCCAACGCAATCGGGTAGTTCACACCACGGCCAATAAAGATAAAGTCTTGGGTTTCCGTAAAGCTATGGGCCAGCTCTTCGGTGTAGCCCTCCTGCTTTTCAATCACATGTTCCATTTGGGTGGGCAGCTGACGCATAGCGTCGATCAGTTCAGCTAGCCGCTGACCCGAGAGAGTCTTTCGCCGATAGGCCAGCTCGAGCGCTAGAAAATAAAACGCCATCAGCTGAGCCACAAACGTCTTCGTGGCAGCTACACCCACTTCAATACCCGCGTGGGTCGCAACAACATTAGGCACCAAACGACCAAGAGAACTCTCAGGACGATTAGTAATCCCCAATATACGAGGAGCAAATGCAGTATCTCCCTTTTGCTGGCGTCGAGTTTGTTCCATCTCTAGTGCAGCCAGGGTATCTGCCGTTTCACCCGACTGAGTAACGCCAATCGTCAGTGCGTTGGCAATCAGCGGCGTTGGCGAGTAACGAAACTCTGAGGCATAATGCACCACCGTCGGAATACCCGCTAGCTGCTCTAGCAAATGCTTACCCACCAGACTAGCGTGCCAGCTAGTACCACAGGCAACGATTTGCACATGCTCCACACCGGCTAGCAAACTAGTCTCTAACCCCAAACTCACAGGTGACTTTTCGCTCTCAGGAGTCCAGTCACTAGCAAGATAGGTCTCTAAGCTGGTGCGCACCACCCCAGGCTGCTCGTGAATTTCCTTAAGCATAAAGTGCTTAAAGCCCTGCTTTTCAACCATTGTGGGGCTGATGCTCAGGGTGATGGGATGTTTCTTTAAGCGTCGTCCCGTAAAGTCATAAATAGCTGCACCCAACGGGGTTAGCATGGCCAGTTCACCGTTATCTAACGGCAATACCGCTCGGGTGTGGGGAACAATAGCCGGTGTGTCAGAAGCGCAGAAAAACTCACCCTGGCCAAAGCCGATCGCTAGAGGAGCCTGTTGGCGCACCACAATTAGCTCATCAGGAAAGTCAGCACCTACAATGGCTAACGCAAAGGCCCCTTCAAGGTCGTTAACAGTCTGGCGTACAGCTTCTAATAAGGCTGACTCATTGTTGAGAGGCCCCTCTACCCCGTTAGCCAAATAGTCTGAAATCAGATGGGGAATTACCTCAGTATCCGTTTCAGACTGAAACTCATAGCCTTTAGCGATCAGCTCTTCTCGCAGCTCTCGATAGTTCTCAACAATACCGTTTTGAACGACAGCCAGACGTCCGCTGCTATCTGTATGGGGGTGGGCGTTATGCTCTTCAGGCTTACCGTGGGTGGCCCAGCGAGTATGGCCAATGCCTAAACGAGCCGGGTCTTCAAGACCATCGAGTTTATCTTGCAGATTTTGTAGCTTACCCTTCGCCCGCACTCGGTTGAGCTGGCCTTCGCTAATGGTGGCTACGCCAGCTGAGTCATAGCCGCGATACTCCAGCTTACGCAACCCGTCAATCAAAATATTGCTAGCGGCCCGAGTACCGATGTAACCGACTATTCCACACATATGATGTCTCCTTTAGCTGTAAATCCAACGATAACGATTTGCTGGCTTAGTTAGACCAATGGCCGTTAGGTAGCTGAAAGACTTGCCCTAATCCAGCTAATCACCAACGATAATGGGATTTTGGATGGCATTTGCCCGACTGTTTGTTGTTCTCAATACCGTTGTGAACCAAGAGTTGACTAAGGTTACTTAAAGATTAAGCACTAGCTTAGCTCTCAATATCCAGGTCATCTACACGAGGCAACTCAGCCATCACCGCATATAAACAGTGTTAATCAGCGACTTAAACCTCAATTCCCCTATGTCATGAAGCCCAAGCAACGACCGAAGTTCCTGATTAGCCTGAGGAGCTGCGACTAGAAATACCTTGAGGTACATAGCGTAAAATAACAAGGATCATATCGTTACATCGTCTTTATGGTTGCTACGTTGCCCTCTAAAAATGCCAAAAAGTTAGAAGCTCGTCTGCGGGGGTTAGTGGGCAAAGCCATTTATGACTACGCCATGATTGAAGCAGGCGATAGGGTCATGGTGTGCCTATCTGGAGGCAAAGACTCTTACACAATGCTGTCGTTGCTGATGTCGCTACAGCGCAGTGCTCCGGTCAAGTTTGAGCTGTTGGCTGTCAACTTAGATCAAAAGCAGCCTGACTTTCCAGAACAGGTGCTGCCCAACTATCTAGAATCTGTAGGCGTCCCCTATCGCATTGTTGAAGAAGACACTTACAGCACAGTGACTCGCATCATTCCTGAAGGAAAAACGATGTGCGGACTGTGCTCACGTCTGCGGCGAGGCATCCTCTATCGAGTGGCCGCTGAAGAAAGTGCGACCAAAATTGCTTTGGGTCACCATCGAGATGACATTGTGGAAACGCTTTTCTTAAATATGTTTCATGGTGGGCGGCTAAAGGCTATGCCGCCCAAACTACGTACTGACGACGGCAAACATATCGTTATTCGACCTTTGGCCTATTGCCCAGAGCACGATATTGCCCGCTATGCGCGCTATCGAGAGTTTCCGATTATTCCCTGCAACCTGTGTGGTTCCCAAGAAAATCTGCAGCGAGCCAATATCAAACGCATGCTGCAGCAGTGGGAAGCAGAGTTTCCTGGCCGCACTGATAGCCTATTTCGCAGCATCCAAAATGTGTCTCCATCTCAGCTGGCCGATTCAGAACTGTTTGACTTCAAAGGATTAGAAGCCAAAAACTAAGCGGCTACCCTGATTAGAGGGCAACCGCTTAAATTTAGAGGTAGAAATTCAGAAGTGCAGACGGAAATCTAGGAGTTGACGGTCGCCTTATCAGAAGGAGAGGCTTCAAAGCTCTTCTCTAGATTCATGACTTGCTTAGCTTTGGCTGACAGAGCGTTCTTATTCATCCAGTAAGTGAGCAGTGCATCAACTGAGAACAGCCCAGCACCATTGACCGCAAAGAATAAGAATACCGACGCGTAGATTGCTGACAACTCAAGGTAAGGCAGGCTTAGACCAGCAACCTTGATGTGGTGGTACATAGCAACACACATTGTTCCAAACAGGCCCAGTGCGGCAGGTCGCGTCAGCAAACCAAACGCCACTAGTGGAGCCCCAATCAGCTCAGTGTAGGCAGCGATATAGCTTAGGAAGATAGGGAACGGTAGCCCGATGTACTCGACATAAGCAGCTGCGAAGCTTTCGATATTGGCTAGCTTGTCAAAACCGTTGTGCACCATCATGATGCCAACGACAACTCTGACAATTGCCAGGGTGGTTTGAGCGACTAGGTTTAACTTGACGTTGGGCTTGAATAGGGAAACGAGGAGAGTATTAAATGCCATTGCTAAGAGTCAAACTGCGTCTTACGTATATTAAAAATTGTAACCAATAGATTAAGAAATGCAAACCCATTCTTATAGAAGTATATCTATGGATAGAGCAAATAGGGGGTTAGCTATAGGTTTAGACTATGGTGCAAAATATTTGCAAATATGTCTGGCTGCTCCCATGGAACACGGTGGCCAGCATTGTTGACTGTTATATGAGTCAGGCTGGGGCACTGTGAGCTTAGGGTCTGCCCCAACCGACAGTAGCGCTCATCGTCTATGCCAGTGACGTAGGTGATTGGCACCCGTAAAGAGCGCAGATGAGGAGTTAAGTCATCCATATGCCCTTTGGAATAAACCTCAAAGAGACGGGCAATTTGCTGCCGGTCAAAATCTTCCTCTCGCCGAGCAATAGAGCAAGGTCGGCCACAAAAGACAGGTAGGGCATCCCATTCAGCCAGCAACTCAGTCCAGGGTTCGGTTAAAAACCGATTTGCCCAGATGCGATCGCGCTTCAAACATCTTGCCCGTATTTGCTCATCCGTTGTCCCCGGATCGGCACTCACAATAATGGCTTTTGACCATAGTTCAGGGGCCTGAATTAATGCATGCATAGCCAAACGTCCACCCAGGGAATATCCCAACAGGTAGTGTTTGGAATCGGTGTCAGCCGCACGAACAGTTTTGCAAAAAGCATCTGCCCAGGCCCAACAGCTATGGGCTGACGTATTCCATAGGTTGATCACTTTTATCTGTAGAGCCTGAGAGATTTGGCTTAAGTTATCCCATACATTTGGCTGTTGCAAGTTGCCATGGAGACACCAAAGAATTGCCACTTATAATTAACACCTGTAGTACAGAATAACGAACACTTTTGTTTGTTCTATCATAATCGAGGAGATTTTCGCGATATTCAAGCATTAAATCCAGAAAATGAGTGAAAGCACTGTTACGTTTTTCTTGGAGCTTTAACCACTCTCTGGGCTATCGCTGAAACTGTTGCTCACCTCTTCATCTCTGCTTTAGTTTCGCATTAAAGAAGTATGAGTAGGGTTTAACCTGACCTTGTTCCATATCAACAGTTATGCCGAGCAGAGTGCATATATTTCTTACTGAACCGTAAGCACTTAATCTCTTGATTGATATCAACTTAAAAAAGAATTTTCTAATCATCAATCGGAGTGTTTTAGAGCTTTGTGAATCTTAATGCCACTTTGATAGAACTCTCACATTCTGGATTGAGAGTTCTCGGCTCAGATTTAGCAACGGTATTCTCACTGATTTTGATCCTGCCCAGGCAAGATTATTGCCAACGCAAGCATTTCCCAGAGGTGCGTCATCGCTAACACTCAAAAGGGATTTAAGCAGCATGACTGATAAATGTTTGCCTAAATTATTGACTGATAAAGATGAAACCTCTTAGAGCTTGACAGCATACAAGTCATTGGCTTAAAAAAGAGCAACATGTCATAAGAACTAATGCCTGTTTGGCTTCTAGCTTTTACTCAACAAACTTACCGGTTATCTCCGGATTGCATTAATGACTCAGGAATAGGTAACTGTAGTAAACAAGCAGCACCTCGCAGGCGTTGATACTTCAGAGCTTCTTGCTCTGAGAATGGTCAAATTATCAACACTGTATTGGTTTCACACAGTGGTCTGCAGTTGCTAAGCTTCTTCATACTACATTTACATGCCTCTGACAGGGTATTTTCTTGCATAAAGAGTGGGTTTTTCCCTAAAGATTTTATTTACTGGAACGTAAATTAGCTCAAAGACGGTAAAGACTACGTTTATTTCAATCTGCAGACTAGGGCTATTGTGATAGCTAGAGCGTAACGCGCTTTTTAAGCAGCTATTGATCGATAGTCAGAACGGTCTGTCCTGTTTCGCAAATGGACGCTATAGTTTGCTATCCCTTTTAGCATTGCTGCTGATGGGTCATAGATAAGAAATTCTCTCCTTTAAGTGGAGGAAAATTTTGATTTGACTTTGCAGGTTGTGCGCATCTTGAAGCACATCACGTTTCATGTATTTCTATCTTTAGCATTGACGCGATACTACATCCACTATTATCCCCCCTGTAGCTATGGCTAAGAGAAAACTCTCAGTCAGCCTAACCAGACTTGTCGTCGTTCTGACGGCATTAACGTTAGGGCATTATTTAGAGCAGCATCCTGCAGTTGCTCAGACAACAAATAGAGAAACCTTTCCGTCCCCACAAACTGCACCGAGTTTACCTCAGTTACCTACGTCTCCTGAGATGGGCTCTTTAGTAGACGATACTTACATCCTTGGAATTGGGGATACGTTACAAGTAGATATTTTTAATATTCCCGACTACAGCGGAGACTTTCGTATTTTGTCCGGTGGTAGTCTAAATATTCCAGTTGTGGGCTCTATTCTTGTAGAAGGTCTGTCTGTCGCACAAGCAACAGAACAGATTGAACAGAGTCTGGCAGCCTATGTGAGGCGCCCTAATGTAACCTTAAGCGTTATCGGGACTCGCCCGATGCAGATTGCGATCGCAGGTGAGGTTCGTCGACCAGGTGCATATCAGGTCAGCGAGGGAGGAGGCGCAGCCGAGTTGCCCACCCTAACCCAGGCAATTGAATTAGCAGATGGCATTACACAGCTAGCCGATATCCGCCAAATTGAGGTCAAACGTCGCCTGCCAGGTTCCCGCAGCTCGTTATCAAATCGTACGGATGGCTTACAGACGATCCCTATTAATCTTTGGGATCTGCTAAAGGAAGGTGATTTGAGCAAAGACCTGCAGCTGCAGGATGGCGATCGCATCATTATTCCTACAGCTAACGCGCTCAGCGCCAATGAGATCACCGAATTAGCAACCGCTAGTTTTTCACCAGACCAGATTACGATCAATGTTGTCGGTGAAGTTGGGTCGCCTGGTAGTGTTTTAGTACCACCCAATACTCCCCTCAACCAGGCAATTTTGGCAGCTGGAGGGTTTAACAATCGAGCCAGAAAAGGCACCGTCAATCTGGTGAGATTAAACCCCAATGGCACAGCAACGGAGAGAGAAATCGAAGTTGATTTTGCCCAAGGGGTGAGTGAAGATACCAACCCATCTTTGCGTCCTAACGACACAATCATTGTTCAACGCTCTGGCTTAGCTCGCACAAGCGATACATTTGGAGGGATCCTGGCACCCTTAAACTTTGGCCTCAATATTCTTCGCTTATTTGGGCTATAGCATCCGAGATAAATCCAGTCTCTGGAAAATCAGGTGGATAGCTACCAACTTTCTTGCTATCTCTCTATCGTCTAAGCATTCTACATCTAAAAATATATCAAAAAGCATCTAGCATATTTAACAACTTACTTAAGAGAAAACCTTTATCGAAATTTAGTTTAGGCATTAGACAAGAACTCTTAGAATTAGGTATTGAAAAGAGCATTTACCTTTCACCAAGTACTTTTATAAGCCAAGTATTTACTCAGAGTTAGCTTAAACAGTTGCTTTAGAACAGATAAAAAGCATTTCCATTCGACATTTCATCTCTCTTCTCGCAGCAGGTCAGCATCATTGACTGGCTTTAGTTTTATAACCAACCTAAGTAGCATGCTGGTCTAATTCTTGAGCAGTCTGTGAGCATGTGGTCGACGCCTCAAGTTAAGTTAAACAACTAGCAGTAAACGCAATATGAAAATTGCTCTAATTCACGATTATCTTACCCAAAAAGGCGGAGCAGAACGAGTCTTTGAACTGCTGTGCAAGAGATTTCCTGAGGCAGATATTTATACCTCTTTATATAGTCCTAACGACACTATTGATATTGGCAATCGACGTGTCTATACTACAAAGCTACAGGCAATTCCAGGTGCAAGCAAAAACTTTAGATTGCTTGCACCGCTTTATTTTCGAGCATTTGAAGCATTAAACTTACAACAATATGATCTAATCATTAGCAGCACAACCAGCTTTGCTAAGTCAGTCATCAAACGTGCTGATGCTTATCATATTTGTTTTTGCCATAATATTACTCGTTTTCTTTGGGACACACGTACCTACATTGATCAATATCAGGACTACAAAGCATTAATGCCAATCATTCAGCCTATCTTTCAGAAGCTAAAAGAGATCGATCTAAAGCATGCACAAAAGCCAGATCTCTATATTTCCAATTCAACGACTGTAGCTCGGCGTATTCAGCAGACCTACAAACAACCTGCAATTACAGTTAATTATCCTATCGATATCAACAGATTTAATTTTTCTGATCAAAAAGAAGATTTTTACCTGATATCATCTCGTTTGCTTGGTTATAAGAGAGTAGATGTTGTAATCGAAGCCTTTAACTGGTTGGGGTGGCCGCTTGTTATTACAGGAAATGGGCCAGAACGAGACCGCTTAGAAGCCATGGCATTGCCAAACATCACATTTCTGGGGCATGTCAGTGATGAACAGCGTAAGCATTTGATGTCACGCGCAAAAGCCGTCATCGTAGCCGCCTTAGAAGACTATGGTCTCGTCCCGATTGAAGCCAATGCCAGCGGCACTCCTGTTATCTCCTATGGAGCCGGAGGCGTACTCGATACTCAGATCCCTAGAAAAACAGGACTCTTCTTTCAGCGTCAATCTCCAGAGGCATTACATCAGGCATTGATTGAAGCCAACAATATTCAGTGGGACTACCATCAGATTCGAGAGCACGTCCTCGATAATTTTACAGAGGATGTGTTCTTTGAAAAAGTAACAACCGTCATTAAAGATTTCTTTACTCAGCGTCTAGCCGATAAAAAGAGTCCCCTATCTGACAATGCATCTAAGCTAACTGAGTTGATGGATAACTACGCAAAGGTATGCTGATGAACCAAGCATCTATCCCTACAAACGAACCAGAGTTTGGCTACGGTCAACTCTTCAACGTCCTCATGCGGCGCTGGGTCTGGGTCGGAGGCGCAATCACAGGAGCTGTTGGGCTCTCGGTTGTATCCACCCTCAGAGAAGAGCCCGTTTATGAAAGCTCAATGCAGCTGTTGGTCGAGCCTAACTATCGAGAAACAGTTGATATTACTGAAGATCAGGTGGGGAATACATCTGGCTCTCAGACAGATTATGCCACGCAGCTAAATTTGATGCGGAGTGAAACATTTATTCAGCAAGCAGTGGAGCAAATGTTGGTTGATTATCCAAAGTTCTGTGGTGAGTCAGAAACCTCTGCCTGCGTTAATGAGTTGCAGAATACGTTAAAGCTTTCCCAGGTTGTTGAGGATAGGACGGAAACACGAATTTTTGAAGCGGCATTCAACACCAGCGATCCTGTAATAGTCCAGGCGTTTTTAGAAACCTTAGGAGAGGTTTATCTAGACTATAACGAAAACCAGCAAGATCAAAGATTAGAGAAAGGCTTAGCGCTGGTCAATCAACAAATCGATGAAGTTCAGACTAATCTTTCTGTTTCGCGTCAAGCATTACGGCGCTTCCGTGAAGTAGAAAATTTAATTAACCCTGAACAAGAAGCGTTGGCAGTTGCTAACTCCCTAAGACAGACTGAGCAGGCAAAAGCCGAGGTGGATAATCAGCTACTTGAGGTTCAGGCTCAGTATAGCGCTCTGCAAGGGCAGCTCTCTGCAGATCCACAAACAGCGCTTGTATCCTCACGATTGAGTCAGTCTTCTCGCTATCAGAGTCTCCTAAATACATTACAGGAAACAGAATTAGCGTTAGATCAGCGGCTGGCCCTTTACACTGAAGCAGATCCGGGTGTGCAAGATCTAGTTAATCAACGGGAAGGGCAAATAGCGCTGCTTCAGGAAGAAGTGCAGCGAGTTTTTGGAACTGTTCCAGCTCAAATTAATTTGGGCGAAACAGCTTTACTGACTGAGGGGCAGTTCGGTGAAATCGATCTGGAATTAGCCAGTAACCTTGTACAGGCCGAGGTAAACCTAAAAAGCTTAGCAGCACGACAGACAGGTTTAGCACAAGCCACCCAACAACTGCAGGCCAAACTCAATGCATTCCCAGACTTGATTGCAGAATATGATCGCATTCAACCTGAAGTTACTATTCAGGAGGAGGCTCTAACAAAGCTGTTACAGCTTCGTCAAGAACTGAGTAATGAGATTGCTCAAGGAGGGTTTAGCTGGGATGTTGTGGAGTCACCTCAAGCAGGTAGAAAAATTTCACCCCAGCCTAGGCAAAATATACTCTTGGGAGTAGTTGCTGGCTGCTTTGTTGGCGGTGCTTTGGCCTTTGGGCGAGAAGCTATGGATAAGAGTGTACGAACGTCTGATCAGCTCAAGCAACAGTCAAGTTTCCCATTGTTGGGCATTATTCCAGAAATACCCAGAAAAACATGGGATGCCTTACCTGTTGTAGATGGTACGGCCCAGTTCCCAACCCAGGCATTTGCTCTGAGTCAGTATCAGCCTTTCCGTAATTCTCTCGATTTAATCTATAAAACAATTCAGCTTAAACATACTCAACCGCTAACCTCTTTGATGGTTACGTCAGCTCTGGCTGAAGAGGGAAAAACCACGTTATCCATTGGATTAGCATTGAGTGCGGCCCGAGCACATCAACGTGTACTCATAGTTGACGCTAATTTGCGCCGTCCATCTTTGCATAAGTATTTTGGCATCTCTAATGAAGAGGGGGTATCGACTCAGCTACCTCAAAATCCATTTCAGTTAGATCAGTTTAAGCTTTCTCCAGTTCCAGTCTCACTTGCAGGCACCAATATTGATGTGTTGCCTGCAGGTCCAGTTCCCGAGGATCCAATGATGTTTCTCAGCTCTCTCCAAATGCGTTATTTCTTGGAAAAGGCTGAGGTAAGCTATGACTTAGTCATTGTTGATGCCCCTGCTATTTTAGGGCTGGCTGATGGGTTACAGCTGGCATCTATGTGTCGGGCATCAGTCATGGTTAGTCGAATTGATCGAACAACTCAGGCTGATTTAACTCAGGCAGTTGCAATCCTTAGCCAAATTAATACGGTTGGTATTGTTGCCAATGGGCATCGCGATAGTAATCGTTTGGATGTGCCGTATGAGTCCCATAGGGATTTAGAGCACACTCACAAAGAATCTGTTGTGCCTTGGCAAAAGTTCCGTGCGATCGCGGGTGTCGGTGCCGTTTCTGTTCCTCTGTTATATGGGTATGCTGACCTTCCTATAAAGGATGCGGCTGATAAGCTATTTTCTAATGATGTCTCTGCTGAATTGCCTATTGAGGCAGAGGTAGCACCTGTGATTGAATTAGACAAGTCTAAATTAGATCAGAGTACACAAGAGATCGAATCTATGCAGTCACAGAATTCTTTGGGTATATCGATACCGGGACCCAAATGGTCATCAAGGTCATCCTAAATTGTCCCTTTAAGAGGGAGCAATAAACATAAAAGGAAATATTTTTTTTAGGATGTTGAATTAGACAAATTTAATCTACATAGGTCAGGTGCATCAAAGTAGATCGGCCAAAAGTAAATTCCCCTCTGAGACATCGAGCTAGATATATTAAACAAGAGTCATGACAACTTCTACAATTTTATTGAATACGCCTGTAGTTCTAAATCTATCGTCTGAAACTGATGCTCCATCTGCATTTGAAAACTGCAGTTTAACGTGGGAGCAAGATGCATTGACAGTTACACTGATGCCACCTAGTGCAAAAAACAAGATACCTGCTTTGCAGAACAAAGTATGGTTGCAGAATTGCTTACAACGGTCTCCTGCTAGTAGGGTTTATTTGGATCCGGCAATGGAGGAATCAGTTATCAAATCTTGGGTAGAGATATGTAATGCTACTCAAAAACAGATTTTTCTGAAGATTCCTTCTGTGTCAGATTTACCACAGTCTAAGAGAGCAGGAACATGGCAAATAAAACGTGTAATAGACTGGCTGGCAGCAGCGATATTGTTATTAGTGTTGAGTCCGCTTATGGTGTTATTGGCAGTTTGTGTGCGGTTGGATTCTCCTGGGCCTATGCTGTTTCGACAGTGGCGAGTGGGTTATCAGGGGCAACTATTTCAGATCTGTAAGTTTCGCAGTATGCAGGTAGCTGCTGAAGCACGACACCATGAAGTGATGGGCAAACAGGTCGGTTTACATAAACTCAAGAACGATCCGCGTACTACACGAGTAGGATATTGGTTACGACAGCTAAGCTTGGATGAGCTACCACAGTTATTTAATGTTCTCAAAGGAGAAATGAGCTTGGTAGGACCGCGACCTTGGGCGCTTTATGATGCTATTCGCATTGAGTCAGGGCTTCAGAGCAGATTAAATGTTTTGCCAGGGATTACTGGACCATGGCAGGTTTCAACTCGATCAAATGAGTTAGATCTTTATGCAGTTACCTGTCGTGACCTAGCTTATCTCCAACAGTGGAACCTACTCAAGGATTTTCGAATTTTGTTAATGACTATTCCTAAAGTGCTATTTCGCAACGGTGCTTATTAGAGTGAAGCACCTAGCTAGATGGTGTTTAGTCAACAAAAATTGATGAAGAGTGATTTACATAAACTAAGTTGGTTTTAGAACAACCTAGTCTCCAATAAACAAAACATTTCAAGAAAATGAGATTTCAAAAAAATTCTTAGTGACAAGTACATAATCAATTATCACTAGGTATTTTTTTGCAGGGTGTAATTCATATTAATATGATTAATTAAGCATAAAAGACAAATCGCTGAATTAGAAAATGAAGAGCAATGTAAATGAAAGCCTTACCCATTAATAATACAGCAAGAAAAGAGAAGATTTTTTCCATTGCTTATTTAGCAATATTTGGATATGCGTTAATCACGTTCCTTCTCATTGCGTTAAAGCTGGGCAGTTTAGTTAATTTTTTCTTTCCTTTAGGCGCACTTATAGTAGGGATAATACTTTTTACTTATAGTTCAGAAAGCTATGTTGGGTTCATATGGTGGCTTTGTTTTCTAACACCTTTGGTGAGGCGTTTAGCAGATTTTAATGGCAGTTATACAGTACCGAGTCCAGTCCTCCTAGCACCTTATCTAGCAATTCTTATATCGTCTTTAACAACGATTCAAAAACTTCCTAGAGCAGTTTCAGAAGGAGGTATGCCATTTATACTAGCTCTTTTTGGAATACTTTATGCTTACTGCATTGGATTCATAAGCGGTTCACCTTTTTCATCAACTTTAGCCTTAGTAGAATGGTCTTCACCAATAATTTTTGGAGCTTACTTATTTCTTAACTGGCGCTCCTATGGAGAGTTTAAGGAGGTGACTAAAAAAGCATTCATTTGGGGCGCTTTAATTATGGGAGCTTATGGTATTTATCAATATTTATTTGCTCCAGACTGGGAAACCTTTTGGCTGGTTAACTTTATTGGAGAAGATGTGAGAACAATCAGCCTACTGGGTAGTCCGTTTGGAATTCCTGAACCAATGGGTATACGTGTTTGGAGCACGATGAATGGGCCTTATACATTTGCATCATTTATTGTGCCGGGTTTATTGATTCTCTTAAACTACACCGGGCCACTGCAGCCGGTGATCTCAGCAGCAGCTTACTTAAGTTTTTTATTGTCTTCATCTAGGACGGCATGGATAGGCTGGTTTGTATCAATGAATATATTTTTTACCACGCTCAGGCCTAAGCAACAGATACGCTTTATGTTGCTGGTTACATTAGCTCTATTAGCACTTATTCCACTTGCAACAGCAGGACCTTTTTCAGAGTTGATAGTTTCTCGCCTAGAAACATTTACGAACTTGTCAGAAGACGGCAGTGGCTCAGCGAGATCTACGACGTATAACGCTCTTTTTGGAAAAGCAATTTCATCATTTATAGGATATGGATTAGGAAATGTTCCAAATTTTGGACATATTCTTGACAGCGCAATCTTAAAAATTCTGTTTGAACTCGGCTGGATAGGTGCAATACCTTACTTGATTGGGTTAGTTTCACTGGTATTACCTAGACACAGTGATAGAAAACTGCAATCCGATACGTTCGCAGGAGTCTCGAAGAGTTTTGTCTTAGGTAGTTTATTTATGCTGCCCCTAGCTCCAGCCTTAGATGGGGAAACAGCCATAGCAATTTGGGGATTTGCCAGCTTGAGGCTTGCCGCCTGCAAATAATATTTCAATGTAAAGATGGTTAAGAACATATAGATAATGATGCCCAACGTAATTGGAATAGGTGCCGAAAAGTCCGGATCGACTTGGTTATATACTCTCCTCAAAAGTCATCCTGACATATATATGTCAGAAAGACGAAAGGAAATAGATTTCTTCAACAAGAACTATGACAAAGGTTTGAGTTGGTATGAATCTTTCTTTCCTAAAAATCGAATATCGAAAAAAATATCTGTAATAGGCGAATATAGCCCTTCTTATTTATATTTTCCTGAATGTGCGGAAAGAATCGCTAAGATAAAATCCATAAAAAAGCTTTTGCTTATTGTTCGTAATCCAGTTGACCAAATGTATTCTTATTATGGGCAGGCTATAAGAGTAATTAATTATCAGAAATCCTTTGAAGATTTTCTTCAAGAGAATCCTGAAATCTTAGAAAGGGGATTTAATAGTATGCATATAAAACCTTTTCTAAAATTGTACGACAGAGAAAGGATTTTATGTCTGGGTTTTGAAGACGCAATAAAAAATGTCGAGCAAACAAAACAAAAAATTGCAAACTTTTTATGTCTAAACCCAGAGAGTTTTCCCACTAATGCAGGTAAAAAAAAGGAAAATTCGTCATACATCCCCAAATATAAAAAGCTCAACTACTTAGCCGGTCAATTTAGGAAAGTTCTAATTAAACAAGAACAAGATTGGTTAATTAATTTAGCAAAGTCTGCCGGTGTAATGAAATTTCTCAGAAGAGGAAGCATAGAAAAGCTACCGCCTATGAATCATGAAACTCGAGAAAAATTACTAGATTACTATGGTCAAGATATTGAAGAATTTGCAAAAATGTTCAATCTAAAGCCTGAATAAAGAATCCAAATATCTTTAGTATGTCGAATTATTTATACAGGCAAAAAGATCAAACTTTGAACGGTTTTATGAGATTTTCAAGGATTGAAGATTAGGATGGAGAAAATATAAGAAAATCAAAAAATCTCAGAAGTATATCTTTACCTTCATTTGAAAAAGCAAGCGATTTTCATGAGTTTATCTAGTAGAGTTTATACAGGCGCATTGTGGTCAATTTTTCAGTTTGTTGGTGCGCAGTTCAGTAGCACCATTGTGTTACTAATTCTCGCACGTATATTAGGAGCAGGTGCATTCGGTCTCATCGCCCTAGCAAGCGTCTATATTGGCTTTGTTCAAATTGTGATTGAGCAAGGCTTTGCTGTAGCTATTATTCAAAGAAAGGAATTAGAGGTAGAGCACTTAGATACCGCATTCTGGCTCAGTCTAAGCTTTAGTGTGTTGATTGCGGGTGTCACTGTTCTCTTTGCTGAAAATATAGCAGCTATTTTTCAAGAGCAACAGCTGACGAGCGTGATCAAATGGCTTTCATTTTCATTTATTTTCAGAAGTCTAAACAGTGTTCAAGAAGCTTTGCTCAAAAGAGATCTGAACTTTAAGAGTCTCTCAATTAGAACTCTTGGAGCAAATATTGCAGCAGGCATTACCGGCGTAGTTATGGCTTATGCTGGTTTTGGCGTATGGAGCCTTGTTGGTAGGCAACTAGCAGAAGTTGGAGTAGCTACAATTCTTCTATGGACTTTTGTCGAATGGCGTCCTAGTTTCAAAGTTTCTCCAAAACATTTTCGTGAATTATTCAGCTATGGGATTAGTATTACGGGTAATCGAATAGCTCTTTTCGTAAGTAGAAGAGCAGATGACTTTTTAATAGGTTATTTTCTCGGACCCATATATTTGGGATATTACACTATTGCTTACAGATTTATTGAAACTGCAATTAGGGTAATTTCTGCATCCCTGAATCGGGTAGTAGTTCCAGCCTTCTCGCAAGTCCAAGACGATCTTGTGAAAGTGAGAAAGGGTTTTTATAGAGTTACAGAATTGCTGAGCTACGTGTCTATACCCTTTTTTACTTTTGTAGCGCTTCTATCCTCAGAAATCACTTTAAGAATTTTAGGAGATGAATGGGTTGAAAGCATTGTTATTCTAAAAATGCTTTCTTTCTATGGAATGTTACAAGTCATCCTAATGTATAACGGATCGATAATGGATGCCATGGGAAAACCAGACTGGAGCTTTGTAATAAATACTATATTTTCTATCTTTAGTGTAGTGACGTTTACGCTTGTTGTTTCTCGGGGCATCAATGCTGTAGCAGCTGTATACGTTGTACGAGGATACCTATTGTGCCCAATTTCCGTTTTAGCCGTTAGGCAGCTTACCGAGATTGATATTAAAAGATATTCAAATGCTTTCTTGAAACCAATCTGTTTAAGCTTACTGATCGCTGCTGCGATTTTTGGAGTAAAGTTAGCACTTCCAGATACCGTAGATAGTTTAATTATAATTTTGATATCGGCTACAGTTTATATAGTTATATTTGCGGCATTTATTTTTAAATTTTCTCCTAAAATAGTTCTCAATATAAGAGAAGCAGCTTTAAAGAGATGAGTTTTTTAACAGCTAGATATAATCAAAATCCAATAGAAATTAATACAGTAAACCGCATTTTCAGGTTTATCCATATCAGCATTAATTATTTCATATTTCATTGAAAAACAAGAATCTCTCAAAAGCTGGAATGAATTATCTCAACTTCTTGAGATAATTGCGAAAGCAATCTGTAAGCAAACATCGGATGAATCAAGTTAATTTTAAAAAAATGCTGATTTAGTTTCGAAGTTAGAACGTCTTAACACCAAAAATATAATGCAATCTAAACACTTTACTCTTTCTGATTCTGGTGCAAAAGCACCTTTATATCTCAGTAAAGAACTAGCAAAAAAAGCAAATATTCTTGCTGCTTCTAAAGAGTTATCTCGTTCATTAATGGCTGTTATTGAAAAATCATTTTTACATTTAAAACCTGGACGACTTGAGATTGATTGGCCCGAAAAAGAGTATATAGATGATGAGAAACATCACTTTATTTACTGTCCAATACCAAAAGTTGCATGCTCTAGTTTTAAGCGGCTAGTAGTTCAAATTAGTAGTATTAGTTATAAAGAGGAGATCCTTAAACTTCCGCCACATCTCTTTCATTCTTATGTAAATCATTCACTAACTTTTTTTGCAAAATATCGCTTAAGACAAGAGAAGACTGAGGAGATTTTACAGTCAAACAGTTACTTCAAATTTGCAATTGTTCGAAATCCCTGGGATCGATTGGTATCTGCATATTTAAATAAATTTGTGTCTCCAGTAAATTTAGAAACTTCAACATCTCCAGGTAAATCGGTTGTACGAAATTTTTATGCGAAGCAACAACTAAAAGCAAATTTTGATAGGGCTCTTACATTTCGTGAGTTTATAAACTATGTATCTACAAGACAGGACAAAGACTTAGATGGGCATTGGCAACCACAAATTATCTTTCTAAATAATCACAAATTTGATTACATAGGGAGATTTGAGAAAATGGATGAAGCTTTTAACACTATCCAAGAGAACCTAAATATTCAAAATAAATTGCCTTGGACAAATAAAAGTACTCGCAATAAAGACTTCAAATCAGCAAATATAAATTCAGAGATATGTTATTCCAATTTAGATAGAACTGAGCTTAGGAGACTAAAATCATTTCCAAATTATAGATGCTTTTATACTCCAGATTTAGTTGATTTAGTAGGAAATCGTTATAAAGACGACATTAAAAGATTTACCTATGATTTTTAGGCTAAGTTTTTGAAATTCATTGTTTTAGCTCAGTAATAACATTGAATGACAGTCGCGTAATGTATTTATTTACAGAGGAGTGATTTTTATGATAAATAAACCAATTTTTATTGTTGGAGTACCACACTCTGGCACTAGCTGGCTAGGAAGAGTACTAGCAAAACATCCAAAAGTAATTGACAGATCTGAAACAAACTATGTCTGGATGTGGGGCAACGCCTGGAAATCTAATGACGTACTTTTATCCGATGATGTGACATCTAAAATTCGTAAACACATCGAACACAGAATTACACAACACTTTCGAGTGGATTCTGAACACCGTTATTGCGATAAGACTCCTAGAAACTGTTTACGAATTCCCTTCATCTATGAGCTGTTTCCTGATGCCAAAATCATTTTTGTCATCAGAGATGGGCGTGCTGTGCTGAGGTCTATTCAGCGACAGAATGTTAATCCTACAAACCAGGTTATGCAAAAGGAAGTTCTCTACCGTTTACAAAATGTTCCATGGGAAGACCTGTATATGTATCTGCCTCGCGTAAAGTGGATTGTCAGAAGACTAATGGGTAAGCCATTAAACTACTGGGGCGCTCGGCCACCCGGATGGCAAGAGTGGCCAGGGCGATACAGCCACCCAGTAGTCATAGCTAAGCAATGGGCTGAATCTACACGCATTGCAAGGCAAGAGGGCAATAAGTTACCAAGCGACAACTATCTGGAAGTGCGATACGAGGATTTGATCGAAAATCCAGCTGCTGGAGTTGATCAGGTTATGCGTTTTCTTGAACTCGGCGATTACTCCTCAGTATTAGATTATGCCTCCCAAAGCGCAGATCCTGAGCGAGTAGAGCGATGGCGAACATCTCTTCAGGAAGATCTAATCAGCGAAGTTAAACCATTTATCGAACCGGTCTTGTCTGAGCTGGGATATGCATGGTAAATGCCGTAATGGATTTGTCGCTTCCACTTAATCAGAGATGCTTAGTAGCTTTTTTCTCCAGTCGACTTGTATTTAAGGTAGTTTTTGTGTGCAACCATGGCAACAATTTTTCCATCACTACGCGGTTCTGGCTTGAAGGCATACGCTTACTTAGGTGCCCTGTTACTCGGCCAAGGCAAAATTTTGCAGGCCGCCCATGTTTATAAAAATGCTCTTAGCTCTACAGTCTCTTCTCGCACTGCTTGGAGTCACGATTTAAGGCCCGAACATGAGTATATTGTCAACCACGAGTATCGGTTTGTATATTGCCCCATTCCTAAAGTGGCCTGCTCAAGTCTAAAGCGTGTCATGGTAGAGCTATGTAGTCTGAGAAATACTGAAGAGATTCTGAGACTTCCCAACGATCTATTTCATACGTACATACATCATAATTTATCGTTATCTTCCTATATAGAAGATGAAGCGCTTTCCTTCTTAAGAACTACAAACTACTTCAAGTTTGCCTTTGTACGAAATCCTTGGAGTCGTTTAGTCTCAGCTTATCTTAATAAGTTTGTCGAAGCCCCATCATTTCAAAATCATACCTTTATCCCTGATAACGCAAGAGAGGTCATCTCAGCTTGCTATCAGGCTAAGGACCTACAACCTGATTTTCAGAAAATGATTACCTTTCGTCAGTTTCTAAACTACATATCAAAAACTCCAGATGACTTACTTGATGGGCACTGGAAACCCCAGTATTTATTTTTAAGCGACTACGCGTTTGATTTTATTGGTCGTCTTGAAAATCTAGAAGATGATTTTGAGACTTTAAGAGAAAAGCTAAATTTACCTGTATCTATTCCATGGAGTAACAAGACTTCGAGTAAGCATAGCACTGACGATTCACAACAGTTAGAAAATCTTGCAGATTTCTACCCTACAGAGACCATAGCCTTAACCTCTCCATCTAAATATCAACAATTTTACACACCTGATCTCATAGATCTCGTTAGGAATAGATATGAAGAAGATATTAAGCGGTTCGGCTATAAATTTTAATCTTCTTATCTCCGATTATACATTGATGTCAAATTCACTAATAAGTATTTAAACTAATGAAAAAAGTACTTTGTATAGCAACTGCGGGAAAGGGAGGGCAGGATGAGCTGAGAGTCTATAGACTCACAAGAACGATAAGCGATACTGAGTTTGTTTACCACTTTATAGATAAAAAAAGATCTAAAATAACTGAGATAAAGACAGCTTTATCTGTCATAAACTCCAACAATTGGGATCTTGTATATCAAGAAGGAACCGGTTTAGCAGGAGGCATTCCTTTAATACTGGCAGCTCTCTTGCGCAAGCAGAAATTTATCATTTCTTCTGGAGATCCAATTGCAGGATTTTTTCGAACTACAAAAGGACGACTGATCGGAAATATCTTCGAAGTTTATGAGAAGTTACTTTATGCGAAATGCTCAGGATTTATCGGTTGGACGCCCTATTTAACAGGTGTGGCAATTCGGTTAGGTGCTAAGAAAGCAGTAACTGTCGAAGGAGGAGTAGACACTACAGTCTTTCGTCAGTATTCTCCTGAGGACAAGAAGAAAACTCGGTTAAAATATGGTCTTGACCCAAATCATCTTGTGATTGGAGTTGTAGGTAGCCTTATTTGGGTTCCTCCCCAGTCCTATTGCTATGGTTACGAACTTACAGAAACACTCAAAAAAGTTAAGCGTGATGATGTGTCCATTCTAATTGTTGGTGATGGTGATGGGAAAGAGCGTTTGGAGAAATCTCTTCCAGACTATTTAAGGGCCAGAGCAGTTTTTACAGGGCGTATTCCTGAGGCAGAAGTTGTCGATGCCATGAATGCTATGGATATTGGCTTTGTTACTCTTTTTGGTGAGATGGGTAACTATCGACTGACAACTAAATTACCAGAGTATCTTGCATGTGGTGTACCGGTTGCAATGAATCCAACAGCAGCATTTTACGATTATGCTGCTAAAGCCGGATGGACACTACCCAATCAGCATCCTGCACATCCAGATTTCCATCAAAAATGTGCTACATGGCTTGATCAGCTATCTAGAGAAGAGATCAACACAAAAGCAGAAAAAACATCTCTAGTTGTAAATCAGTTTTTTGACTATTCAGTTATTGCTCCCAAGTTTAAAAGTTTTGTTCATATGCTATTAGGTTAAGCTCAATCACTGAATATCAAAAAGATTTCGCTATCAACTACTTTTCTAAAGACATACGCATGGAAACAGTAAGGATATTCTAATTCCTATTAGTTTTTAGCCTAAGTAGTTAGACCTACATAAACATATTCATGCATTATTCAGATGCTCATCTGCTAGCTTGCGACATTGAATCGTTTTGGTCATCTACCTATCACAGACTACATAGTCTCTCTAACATTTAACTATCCCGTTCTCTAATTTATAAAGATGAAGATCCTATTCCTAGACCAGACTGGAAAACTGGCTGGAGCTGAACGTGTATTGCTCGATTTGGCGACCTCATATAAAGACAATTGTTTGGTTTGCCTTTTTGAAGATGGCCCTTTTCGAAAGGAGTTACAAGCAGTTGGAGTAGAAGTTCGGGCTTTAAGGAACCCAGCTATTGAAGTCCGTAGAGAGAGCAATTTGTTTGAAGCTTTACAGGGAGCTGTAAAACTATTGCCTCTAGTTCAAAAGACAATATCTCTATCTAAACAACACGATCTCATCTATGTTAATACTCCGAAGGCACTTGTTGTTGGCGCTATAGCAAGTTGCTTTAGTCGCCGTCCAATGGTTTATCATCTCCATGACATCCTTACACTCGATCATTTCAGCAAGAATAATCGACAGCTAATGGTTACATTAGCTAATCGCTTTGCTACTCAAGTTATGGCAGTATCCGAGGCAGCAAAGAAAGCCTTTATCCAAGCAGGAGGACGTTCAGATATTGTTCAAGTCGTATATAACGGGTTTGAGTTTGAAAAGTTTCAAGGCCATAACTCTACAGGACAGTTTTTAAGAGATAAACTCAATGTCAAAGAAAAGTTTGTTGTAGGTCACTTTAGCCGTTTATCCCCTTGGAAGGGTCAGCATGTACTTATTGAAGCATTACTGAATTGCCCGGATCATATTCATGTCCTAATAGTAGGAGATGCTTTATTTGGAGAAGATGATTACGTTCAACAACTGCATCAGCAGGTTGAAAGGCTTGACCTCACTAACCGCGTACACTTTCTAGGCTTCAGAACAGATGTACCTCAACTTATGGCTGCTTGTGATGTGATCGCACACACTTCTACTTCACCGGAGCCTTGTGCCAGAGTACTTATTGAAGCAATGTTATCTGGCAAGCCATTAGTAGCCAGTAAGGACGGCGGCACTTTAGAAATTATTGAGGACCAGACAACGGGATGGTTTGTTCCTCCTGGTGATTCTGAAGCATTAGCCCACGTAATTACTCACTTATCTGAACAAACTGAATTTATGAATCAGGTTGCTCAGAATGCTCAACAATCAGCTAGTAAACGATTTACCCTTTCAACAGCTAGAGAAAATGTAGATCGAATTCTTAAAGAAGCACTTATAGCAAACCATAACTACCAAGGTGCTTAAGGTATTGACTTGGTAATACCATGTCATTCAAATGATAGTTAGTAGAATGGAGATTTTTCACGAAAAGCGAATGTAGCTTAGGCAATAATAATATTTGATTTTGATGTCTCAATCAGTGTTACCATGTATAGATTTGCTTATGTACGGTAACACTGATCTATAGACGTGATTAAATTCATCAATTTTTAAGCAGAAACCGGGTGAATCTATCAGAAGCATGTTTTCTCTAATACATTTAGTGGAACGGAATCAGGTTAAACAAAGTGTCTTTAATAGGTTTATCAAACCTAAACAGTTTTTTCTACTCTTAATGTTGATTGCACTAGTAGTGCTTTTATTGAAAATTTTTTCTCTTAAACCTTTATCCTTCGTAGTACTTGAATTTTTACCATTATATACCTCATTCTTATTTCTCTAGTGGGAGCTGCTACTACGCAAGGATTAACATTATTTTTGTCTTCAGATACCGGGCAATCCGCTGACGCTATAGTTGTTTTAAGCTATGGGGATCTAGCTAATAAGGAACGTGTTGAAGCAGCTGTTCAATTATGGCAAGCTAAGAGAGCAACAATAATATTAGTGACAGGGATGACTGAAGTTGCCTCAAGATATTCAGCCCAAATCACTCATTTAGGGATTCTCCTCCAGGCTCAATTTATAGAACCACAAAGCTCACACAACTCAAGAAAATGAAACCTATTCATATTCTCTACTCCAAAGTATCCGTGTTAGCCGATTAATTCTCATCAATGATGAGCCACATATGCTTCGCTTAGTCCTAACCTTCAAAAGTTCTGGCTTTCAACTTATTCCATACACCGTGCTCATTCCATTTTTTACATCGTCCATTGAAAAAACCACCTTGACCTTACGAGAGTACCTTGAACTAGTTAATTATCTCTCTCTAAGATTTTTAATCATGAATAGGCTCTAATTAAACAGGAAAAATCTCTCTTTAAGAAAAGATGATTTCTCCTCGATTATCGAGGCTCTCAGAACCATCCTCGACCTTCAAACAGTTGGACCAGAAGGCAGTGATCGCTCAAAAACTTAAATTAAGTTTTGTGGCTTTACGAATCAACCAATTGCTGAGTGACGCCCACAACTAGCTGAAATGGTCGATTTTTCATATAACTTTATTTGCGATAGCGCTTCAATTCGAAGGGAAGCAGCGGAATTTCAATGGTGAGAACGTCTGGGCAAGAGGTTGTACCGTCTCAACAGTAGGCTTTGAGAAGGAAGCAGTACGTCATTTATATCCGAGAGCAGGAAGGGAATGACATGAGTGGTCAATTCTAAGTCGAGAGGTTAATAAAGGATGCCTTAAAGGCGGACGTCCCCACTCATCAAGCCACCCACTTTTAGCGAGTAGTGTCTGACTGCTATAGCTTTTAATGCAGGTAAAGACAGTGCGCTCAACAAAAATGGCCAGGAGACCTTTTACTTCGATATTTTAGCTATGTTGATGCACTACTTCAGTGCTATTTCTTTATGCGCAATAAAATCTACAAAATTATTGTATGGAGAACAACTTTTTAGAAGTCTATTCTCCATACAATTGAAATTCATTCAAAGGAAAAATATGGTAAATGCACTCACGTCTTAACCGTTAACCTGTTATGGATTACGGTTGTTGCATTAAATAGTCTTATTCTGGCAAGGAGATGATTTGGGCAGATACTGTAAACATGTCAGTTCTATGAACAATCGCAAGTAGATCACCACTTTCCGTTGAAATAGTTGTATCTCCTAGAGAAGTTTGACCCAACACAAATTCTACATCTTGGTGAAGAACTATCTTATCTTCAGAGTCAAAACCTTTGATCAATGCATAATCATCATCACCAAAACCGATATAATGTTGGCTCTTATCAGCTAAGAGAAAAGTATCTGCCCCCTTACCTCCAATTAAAATATCCTTTTCAGGACCGAATACACCATCAGAACTCCCCATTAATACGTCGTCGCCAGAACCACCCTTCAAAAGATCGTTTCCTGAACCACCCTCCAAAAGGTCGTTTCCTGAACCACCTCGGAGGGTGTCGTCGCCAGAACCACCCTTGAGAATATCATCTCCAGCTGAGCCGACAAGAACATCATCTCCAGCACTACCTCGAAGAATATCATCTCCAGAACCACCTCGAAGAATATCATCTCCAGAACCACCCCGGAGATCATCATTTCCAGTTCCACCTGAAATAGTATCATCTCCGGTGCCGCCCCGGATAAGGTCATCTCCAGAACCACCATTAACGGTGTCATTTCCACCTTGGCCATTCAGATTATCGTTACCTACCTGTCCATTAATCAGGTCACCACCCGACTTTCCAGTGGCATTATCATCACCTGCTTTAGCCAAAATAGTATCTTCTTCTTTAGGATTTCCTACAAGAGTTTCAGATTTCGGTGTACCAGTAATTGTTGCCATTTCTCTTCAAGCGTAAAGTACATTCAAAGCTCAGGTCTTTTGAAAGTCTCCATGCACAATTTAACTATTTACTCCTATGAGAGTAAGCAAAACAAAGTACATAAAGGCTCTCTCATATGACCTGAGCCTCACACATTAACAATAACTGCTAGATAATTTCCCATCAAAAAATATAGTTAAACTTTATGGAAAATGAACAGTTTTTAGGGACTTAATAAAAATCTCTTCAGAGGCTTGAGAACAATATATCCACAGTGGGTATTTCCACTAACTCATTTGATACTGGCTGACTGACAAAAGTCTGTTTATTACTCGTGAATTCACGCTGAAATGGAGTCTCAAGGTATTTGAGCGACGGTAAAACAGGATCAAACATGAGATTTTTCTTAAAATGCACCTGTTAAATCAAGGGGGCGTGGCTCAACAAAAGTACGTCGGATCCAGTCCCAGCAAATCCTTAGATAACTGTTGCCTCAAAACCAATGTACATTAGTTTTGAGGCAAAGTTCGATTTCAACATATCGATGCCCTGTACGGTTAAATAGAGAATCACAACTTCCAAGACAAAACATAATCGCTTCAGCATTTGAGCATTACGGATGTGAGACCGCTTAAGGTCGAATCCATTGATTTATCATCTAAAAAGGTTTCTTCAATGTGACAGTCATAACACCCCCATAGTCGCGAGTGAAACATCTGCTCCTAGGATTGAACTTGCCAGTTTATTACGCTTGGTCAAGACCATTGCAATAATAGCCGCGCATTCACCATCGCTAGAGGAGGAGATCTCTCCATGTCTAATTGCGACCAGCCCCCCCGTCTGCCAAAATCCTTTGGCACCAGCTACCAACGCCCCAGCGACAACGTCTAATCAGCATTCTCAGTCAAATGCTGGAAAATCATCTGAGCGCCTCTTCGAAGACGGAGGTGATCAATGAACCTCCACAGTGAAGCTCATAGCTGGTATTCAGAAAAGCTTCAGACCTATCACCTAGAACGCTTGGCAGTAGTGTACGTTCGCCAGTCCACCTTGCAGCAAGTATTAGATCATCAAGAATCAACACGACTTCAGTATGGCTTGGCAGAGCGTGCCCAGGCTCTAGGCTGGTTGCCAGGCCGAATCCTCACCATAGATGAGGATTTAGCCTGAATTATTCATGAGTATTGTCAAGCAGTCTGAAAATGCCCCCTCAGTTGTCCGACTGTTGTCGGACAATCTGTTGAATCAGGTTAACGTCCGTAAGGACATCCAAAAAGGGCAATTTTGACTCTCTTGAGTCTCG
>JBCDIX010000016.1:0-104598 GCA_038748405.1 Cyanobacteria bacterium P01_H01_bin.21
ACGGAGAGAATCAATCGGTCTCCCAGGTCTTCGTAGGATTCAACATCAACACCCGGTAAGCCTAACAGCTCAGTGAGTAGAGGAACCATCACTCATGTATGTGGCAAACGTTACATCAGCATACTAGATCCCAAAGAGCCAAAAAATTGACTAGAAAAGTAATAACTGCGAGGGTAATATCATTCAATCAATACCCTCGCTTGTTTTTGGCAGATTCTAAGTGTTAGTTAGGGCGCTTTCTAAAGCCTAGCGCAGACAAACCAAACAACGCCAACGCAGACACAACCCCTGGTTCAGGAACCGGGACAACAGTCCCTTCTGGGGTGAGCAACAATGAAATCTCATCATTGTATACACGACGCTCAGTGCCTAGCACATTGTAGTTACTGTCAAGTAGCGGGAAACTGTACACCGGAGTAAAGGTGACTTCGGTGTTTTTTCCATGACGCTCAAGGTTCACTTCAAGATGGCCGTAGTGCTTACCCCCTTCAACAATTTGTAAAGCACCATCAATCTCCTGCCACAGCTCGGGTTCATCCTGGTCAGCTGTCCATTGGCTAAAAGAGTTATACCCTAAGGGTTGGTCATCTTCTGTGCGAACTTCGCCACGCAGACCGTCGCCGGCAACACCAACATCGTAGTATTGCACACCAACGCCATCGCCATCTTCATCAACAAAGCTGCGCTCAAACATTTCGCTATGGCCTGAGAAAACAGCAACAACACCATACTCTTCAAAGAGAGGATGGTACTGACGCAAGGGTGTGCCCCCCTGACCACTGGAAAGCTCATGGTTCATGGCAAAACCATGGGTACCGCTAGAAAAAGGTGCATGGTGGAACTGTGCAAAGATAATTTGTCCCTGAGCACGGGCATCTTCAAGCTGTTCAATCACCCAGTTCCACTGGGGGCTGCCAGGGTTAAAGTCAGCTAAATCAGTGCCACCAGCCGCTTCATATTGTTCACGAGTATAGTTTTGCTGAGTATCAGTACCGGTGCCAGTAAAATCTAGACCACTGATTTTTGGGGGCTGACCTTCACCACCATAGTTATCACGGGTATCGTCAGGCTCGCCATTAGAGCTATCTAAGGTGAGAATCGTAATCGGGCCGTAGTCAATGCGATAGTAGTTGTCTTGGTGCTCGGGAGTGCCGTTGTCGGGTGCATCAAAGTAGGTATGGAACTTATCGCGACCAAACTTAGGTCCAAAGCGACCATCCTCATCAACACCATAGCCACCATTAAGAGCACCAAAATTCTCCCAGTTGCCCAGGGCCGGTAGCAATGGATACTCAGACAACCCGCTATCAAACTCACCTGCATTGTGACGGAAAAACTCATCCCAACCAGGCTGGTAGCCGCCACCCTGCATCAGGTCTCCAGGCATCATCAAAAAGTCGGGCTGACGATCGTTAACAATCGCAAGGTTGGCCTCATAGCCTTTTGTCTCAGTTAGGGCATAACGGAGGCGAGTACCTGTTGTACCAAAGGTTTCAGCCCACAGGCTAGTCTCTGGATCTGGACGATCTGCTGACCCCGCTGCCAAAGCACCCTGTTGCCAATCACGACCAATTAAACGGCCTGCCGGTTGAGTTTCACTATCAGCAAAGGTAATAAAGCGAATACTGTCCCAATCATCTGCGGTGGGTGCCGTTTTGAACGTAGAGTTAAATACAGTGTCGCCCAGAGCAACGGTGTAATCGTAAGTGGTGTTGGGTGCTAAGTCACGTACGTCAACCGTGTGCTTGTAGTTACTATCCCCCAGTAGCCAGGACCCCTGCTCTAGATCACCAATTTCTTGAGCCCTTTCGGCATTGGTGTAGGTCAAAACTGATTCTAAGGAAGGATTGCTGGTGAATGTAAGGGGTGTAGCGAGATCGGCCCCAGTAATCGTGAGGGTACCCGCAACGTCTTCTTCGGTGAACCAAGTGAAGTACATACCGTCGGAAGACGGTTGTTGCAAATAAGGATTTACGCGAAAGGTGGCTGCCTGGACAGGCAAGACAGCCACTAGGCTGGTGCTTAGCGTTGCTAGCAGAGTACTGCTAAACAGATTGAAACGATTTGAGGGCATAAGCTCAACAGATAGATGTGATGTTCGGGCGCTGCTGATCCTCGGGATGATTTCATCTGCAAGACACCGTTAAATAAAGTGTCTTACAGCTCATTTCATTCTTTAAATCAGCAGCGGTAAAGGCTGGAAGGGAGCTTCTCAGCAAGCGAAAAATACGCTAGTAATGAAGATCAAATGAGAAGAACTTTAATAAAAGATTAATTGAAGTTGATTAACTTGGTCTTTCTCTTTTAAGAGAAGCTTATCTTCAAGGAAACTTTATGCTGCTGGTCTATCTTCACAAAAAGTCCATCAAATAGACCTAGCTGGCTAATCGTAAATTCATGATTTCTTTGGATGGCATTCCCGCCGTAGGGGCATTGCATGCAATGCCCCTACGGCGGGGTGCTGCAGTGATGGCCGATATTCCGATAAGCAAATGATGCCCATGGAATGAGAAATGTGCGTATGCGATCGCACCAATGCTGTCTTATAGTCCGCCCCCAATGCTCCCAACACAATAATCGGGAACCATAGAATGCAGACATTCCATCCTACTGGTGACCCACCATCCCCACAGACATCGTCGCCATTCCATGCGTCTTCGTGGGTATGACTATGCATCACAGGGCGCTTATTTCGTCACCATCTGTACCTATCGACGCACCTGTCTCTTTGGTGAAATCATAGATGAAAAAATGCAACTGAATCAGTTTGGCCAAATCGCAGAAGACTGCTGGCAACAGATTCCAAAACATTTTTCCAATGTGGACCTCGACGAATTTATCGTCATGCCCAATCACCTGCACGGCATTATTATTATCGAATATTCTGTGACCCAAAAACAGCCAGGGACTACCGAGAGGTTCGGAAATATGATGCAACCTGGCGCATTATCTACCATTGTGCGTTCATTTAAATCAGCAACGACTCGGCAAATCAATATTCTACGCGCTGGACCTAAATCTCCTGTTTGGCAACGCAATTACTATGACCACATTATCCGTAATGCCATATCCTATGGGCGAATCAAATATTACATTCGACATAATCCATTGTCTTGGCAGGTAGATCAATTACATCCTAATAACCCGTCCAAATGGTAATTCATACCCCGTAGGGGCATTGCATGCAATGCCCCTACGGGGGGACGGTTATCGTAAACTGCTAAGGATACGATAACCGTCCCCATCAATCAAAACAGGAATCTACACAGACGAACCTGCAGGTACAGTCCAGATAGGGAAACCCGTACGTTACAGACCAGTGTGTAGACGCTACGCTATCGATAAAAGGTAACGCTGAAAATTTCTTATCTTGCAACTACAGCACCCCTGCCAAGGAGTGAAAAACTATGGAATCTCTAATTGATTGGCTGCAGCAGATCGACACTTCAATGCTCGGTGACCTTAGTGACCTTGATTGGACTAATTTGGCCACCTACGGTGTACTCGCCTTGGCAGTAGCAGGTATCGTTTGGACGACCGTAAAGACTTTAGTACGGTCTGTGTGGCAAAAAATTGAGGGAGTTGTTGGGTTTGTCGTTAGCACTCTAGTTGTTGTTTCTTTGTGGTATACCCTACTGCGAGTTCACGTCAGTATCTCTTTTAATCTTGATAAAGAAGTTTTTGATGATCTCCTTTGGTTCTCTGCAGTTCTCTTTACGCCCTACTATTTAATCCATTACAAATTGCTGACAGGGTTTTTGTTAGCCATAGTTAGAAGTGTCGAGCTTGTGCTTGATCTGCTAGTGTTCTCCTGGTTTCCACAAAAAGCAGAGCAGAATCGTGAAAAATGGAGAACTCGTATTAATAACTCATACAAAAGTTGGAAAGGTGGTGTAGAGACTTTGTTCCAGAAGGAGCAGGTGACAACATCTGAGATATTGGGAGGCACTGACTCCGAGACTGAGGAGTCAGCAACAGCAGATGGTGTAGAGCAGCAGGCAACAACGTAGAGATAGCAAAGGCAGAGTGTGCTCAGCATAGCTGTTAACCATTGCACCTTTTACTGGCTGAAGCAGCCAAACGGATTGATAGGTATCGCTAGTGGCTGATTTTGAAAGCTGCGGTTTACCATAAAGCCAGACTCGCTCAGGTAAGCCCCCATGTTTGGACAACGGTTAAATCGTCGCACTCTATTACAGCTTGGACCGGCGACCCTTGTTTCGTTTCTATCAGTTACCTGTCGTCGAGCGCTTACCTCAAAAAGCTCTAATTCAACCGCCCAGGCGCTTTCACCCACACCTGCCTGCGGTGCTGATGAGGCTACGCCTTCCCAGACGGCAGGGCCTTTTTTTACACCAAATTCTCCTGAGCGTCAGTCTTTGCTAGAACCAGGGCTATCGGGCACACCGATGGTGCTGATGGGCCAGGTGCTCTCGTCCCAGTGCGTGCCAATTGCAGGTGCGTTAGTGGACTGCTGGCACACCAATAGTCAAGGTGAGTACGATAATCGCGGCTATACTTTTCGCGGCCATCAGTTTACGGATGCAGAGGGACGTTATCGGATTGAGACGATTATGCCCGGTATTTATCCGGGGCGTACACGACATTTTCATATCAAAGTGCAGGCTCCCAATCAGCCGGTGCTCACTACTCAGCTGTATTTTCCAGCAGAATCTGCCAACCAGGGTGACTTTCTCTTTAATCCAGCACTTTTAATGTCCGTGGATGATAGAGAGAGTCCTAAACAAGCGATGTTTGATTTTATTTTGGCATTGACTTAAGCCATTGCCCTATCGTAATCAAGTTCAGTTGCTCTGTATTTATCGGTAGTAGTGACCCCGTAACTACTACCATGGAAAAGCCTGAGACTAAGATGGTTAAGGTGATTAACGCATTTCTCAAGCGCTAACGGGTACAGTCATGGATACAGCTCACATTTGGTTGGGACGGTTTGCCGATGAGTCAGCGCTGAATGAGTATTTTTTGGAGCGCCTGGACGACGATGATGACGTACCTATTAATCAGTTTGCGTCAGATCAGGGGATAACATTCTATGACCATGACTGGGTTGAATATGGCTATAACAACTCAGGAGACCTACAGGCATTAATGGCAGGACATTCCTACGCTAGTAGCTATAGTCAAAAAGTGATGGAGATTGTTTGCGATCGCACCGAATTTCGCCACATCCATGCCAACACATTTATCATGGCTGACCATAACGAAATCCCTACACCAAGGTCATGTCAACAGTCGGGATACACAATTTGGTATATCGGCGCATTTGAGCTGACCTCATAGAATGATGGCCAACTAAAGCTGAGTAGGGGGTAAATCCACACCGATCAGGTTGTGGATAATATCGGTGGCGCAATCAACGGTAGTGACATATTCTCCATTGATATCAACACTCACACCGGCCTCGGCAGGCTGATCAATTTCTAAGCGATCGCGTGC
The DNA here is from genome assembly GCA_038748405.1 of Cyanobacteria bacterium P01_H01_bin.21. Classification (GTDB taxonomy): domain Bacteria; phylum Cyanobacteriota; class Cyanobacteriia; order Phormidesmidales; family Phormidesmidaceae; genus Leptothoe. The sequence continues at coordinate 5,458 of JBCDIX010000016.1, forward strand.
CCAGGACACATGATAAACCGTGTTTTGATTGGGGATGCTGACAGAGTAGCTTTCGTACCGGCCAATTCCCTGCCACTGATAGGTGGATGCTGCCTCGCGAGGCACATCGAGTACAAGCTCCGGCTGTTCTTCTGGGCCAAACACATATTGAATGATGCTGCCCTGATCGTATAGGGCGATGAGTTTATCCTCGGCAGTGTAACAGGAGAACAGTATGCCGGGGTCAGACACCGCTAATGATTCTGGGGCTTGGGCCGTGCGACTAGGGTTTGTCTCAGGTGTGATTTCTGCCTCAGCAATAGAAATATCAGGGCTCTCGCTCTCTTGAACTAGTCCGCTGGCTATATCGGCTGCAGTACCGCTTTCTTGGACCTCAGCAGGACCAGAAACTCCAGCACAGCTGCCTAGTAGCACCGTACCAAGTAAGAGCACACCATGTTTAAACCTTAAAAAGCGCACCATGTTTCTCTCTGTCTTGCTACCAACAACAGTGTGCCCACTACAGCATCGCCAACCGCTCTCGCAACAGTTTTGCCTGAGTCTCTGCTTCAGTCAGTGAATCTCGAGCCTCTTGAACCACCCGCTCAGGCGCTTTGTCCACAAAGCCCTTATTGTTCAAGCGACCGTTGATAGATTTGATTTCGCCTTCCACCTTAGCCAGGGATTTTTCTAGCTTCTGTTTGAGGGCGTCGATATCCACCAGACCTGTCAGCGGGATGAGTACTTCGACTGTTCCAAATACGCCCGCAAACATTTGTCGAGTATCCCGCACACCCACAAACTCGCGTGTACCCTCAACATCATGAACGTTCTCACCCTTTCTAAAGGTACCAATCACTTCATCCCAGAAACCAGCAGTGTCACTCCAAAGCTGTTGACGATTGGATGCTTTTAGCAAATAACGACTACCAAACCAGGTGGTGTAGCCGACACCAATCATTTGGAAAAAGCGACCAACAAACGGCACCGTATTAATTCCAGAAACTACAGCGGCCGCTAACCTTAGTCCTAGAGTACTCAACCCTAAAAATAACAAGACAGACGCTGGCTTTTTAGCGGTGTTGTAAACTTGCCCCGCATAACCCAAAGGGTGTTTTAGAAGGGTTTGAATCGCTTCAATACCATCGCCCCAGTCAATTTCCGGCAATTCGTGAGGTTTGTCAGCCTTATCGGATGCCGGTGATGCAGTCTCACTGGGTGGTTGCTCAGGGGTGTAGGTAATCCCCAATTCTTTAGCTCCATCAGTCAGAGCAGTCCCAGCGATAGTCAAAGTCTCAACTTTGGCTGAATCCTTTAAATAAGTTTGAGTAGATTGGAGAATGCGAATCTCGTTCGCATCATCTGTTTTGAGAATCGCTTCGATTTTAGCTGACGGTTTGACACCAGCCGCCGCTCGTAAATTACGAATGGTACGGATGGTGCCAATCAGCAGATCAAAGTCTTTTTCTAGTTCTGCATCTACTAGCTCAGGACGAACGGTTGGATAGGGCTGAACTGCGAGATAGCTGCCCTCATCTGCTTGGGTTAGGGTATGCCAAACTTCTTCAGTGATGTGGGGGGTAAATGGATGCAGCAGTTTAAGAATGCCGTCTAGAACAAAGGCTAAGGTCTGTTGCGCCACTAGCTTAGAAGCTTCATCTTTACCATACAGACGGGGTTTGACTAGCTCGATATACCAGTCGCAAAAGTCTCCCCAAGTAAATTCGTACAGTACTTTTGCGGCCTCACCCATGCCGTACTTGTCGAGATACTCGCGCGCGATCGCAACAGTTTGATTAAACTTGGAGAGAATCCACTGATCGGCTAGCTCTAGCTTGGCGGTGTTGGGCTCACCCAAGTTTGCTGGAGTTTTGCCCCCCAGGTTCATCATCACAAACCGAGAAGCATTCCACAGCTTGTTGGTAAAGTTACGAGACGCTTCTACCGAGGAGGACTCATCGGTCTTACGGTTGTAATCTAGACGAACATCTTGACCGGCTCCGGCCACCTCACGAATGAGCGTATAGCGTAGGGCGTCAGTGCCGTACTTGTTGATCAGCACCAGCGGGTCGATGCCGTTGCCCTTAGACTTCGACATCTTTTGGTTCTTCTCATCCCTTACCAGACCGTGGATATAGACGGTCTCAAAGGGCATGGTGTCAGTAAAGTGCCCGGCCATCATGGTCATGCGGGCGACCCAGAAGAAGATAATGTCAAAGCCGGTGACGAGCGTTGTCGTTGGGTAGTAGGTCTGAAAGTCTTTAGCATTCTCATCGGGCCAGCCCATGGTAGAAAAGGGCCACAGACCAGACGAAAACCAGGTATCTAAAACATCGGGGTCTTGCTGTAGCTCTACACTGTCACCAAACTGGGCCACTGCTCTAGCACGGGCCTCTGCTTCTGACTCGGCAACAAAAAATGGGGTGGAATCCGTAATCTCTCCCTCAGTTTGACTGACGGCGTACCAGGCCGGGATCTGGTGCCCCCACCACAGCTGACGCGAGATACACCAGTCACGCAGATTGACTAGCCAGTCGCGATATACCTTAGTCCAGCGTTCGGGCACAAACTTAGGCGACTGATGGTTATCTAGGGCTTCTAAGGCGCTGTCTGCCAGCGGGCGAATTTTGACAAACCACTGGGTGGAGAGTAAGGGTTCAACGGGAACTTTGCCGCGATCGCTAAAGGGAACGCTGTGCTTATAGTCTTCAATCCGAACTAAGGCCCCGACTTCATCCAGCGCCGCGACCACCTGTTTACGGGCTTCAAACCGATCCAGACCTTCAAAGCGGCCTGCATCTTCGTTCATCGACCCGTCTTTATTCATGATGTTGATCATGGGTAGGTTATGACGCTCACCCATGGCAAAGTCATTAGGGTCGTGGGCTGGAGTGACCTTGACGCAGCCGGTACCAAACTCTTTGTCTACATAGCTATCGGCAATGATGGGAATCTCACGACCCACCAAAGGCAGCGTCAGGGTTTTACCCACCATCTCCTGATAGCGCTCATCTTCTGGGTTAACGGCAACGGCGGTATCCCCCAGCATGGTTTCAGGACGGGTTGTAGCAACTTCTACATGTCCGGAACCATCGGTCAACGGATAGCGGAAATGCCATAAACTACCGTCGACCTCTTTATTCTCGACTTCTACGTCAGAAACTGCCGACTGGCTGGCGGGGCACCAGTTGACCATGTAGTTGCCACGATAGATCAGCTCTTCTTCATAGAGTTTGGTAAACGCCTTGAGTACGGCTTTAGACAGCCCCTCATCCATGGTGAATCGCTCACGGGTCCAGTCTACTGAGACACCAAGTTTGCGTAGCTGATTAACGATGGTGCCGCCGGACTCTTCCTTCCATTCCCAGGCCCGTTCTAAAAACTTGTCACGACCAATGTCTTGGCGGTTTTTGCCCTGTTCTTTTAGCTCGCGTTCAAGAATGGTTTGAACGGCAATACTGGCGTGATCTGTACCTGGCAACCATAGAGTATTGCGCCCATTCATCCGCTGATAGCGTACCAGAGTGTCAATCAGCGCATTCTCAAAGGCATGGCCCATGTGTAGGCTACCGGTAACATTTGGCGGTGGAATCACCACGCAAAAAGGGTCCCCAGTATGGTCTGGATCGGCCTTAAATACAGCGTTATCTTCCCAAGCGGACTGCCACTTGGACTCGGTTTGGGAAGGATCGTACTGGCTCGATAGAGTAGGGACAGTTGCGGTCATTGCCTTGAGGGGTGCTTTGGTGGTAAAACGCGATATTTATTGACTAACTCAATAATGTTAGGCCATAACCGGAAAGTCCGGCAGGGCTCGTGCATCGGGTTTAATTTTTTTCTATAAGACAAACGGGGATAGCTTAGGCCACCCCCGTTTGCTTTATGAATGTTTGGCTGAGAAACTTGTCAGACGACGTAGCGGCTGAGGTGCTGTCTGCCCGTTGACCACTCTCAGGTTAACCGTTAGAGCTGTTCTTCAAAGTCGGGTGTTTCTACCGCAGCACCCTGGCCAGGTTCAATCACCTGTTGCTGACGCTGACGAAAATCAGCAGCAGCTTCATCAATGTTGCGATCGCTCTGCTGGCTAAACTCATCTGAGTTAAGTCCTTGAGAACGACGAACGTTACTCATTAGGTCGGTCAAACTAAGGCCGCTACCGCCAAACACTTCGTTGCTATCGGCATCGCCACCTAAATCGTCAAACCCATCGCTGGTTTGAGCTAAAACTGGCACAGCTGCCAGACTCAGGGATAACCCTAAACCCGTCACAGCAGTCAATAAGGCTTTAAGAACGTTTGCCATAGCAGAGGTCAATGTTGATTCACTTTAAGCAATGCACACAGTTTAGCAATTCTATTAAAAGTTGCTACAGGGTTAACATCAGTTTTTGAATTGGTTGCTTGACTAGTCGTGGGGTGGAGCATCTGACAAACTAAAAATTGGTAGCATCAGTCCCCAGATAATTGCGGCGAGTCTCAGGCTAACGATAATCGTCATACTTATCAGCGCTGCCCAGGTTTGTAGCAGCCCTATCGCCTGTAGGAGCAGATATGCTGTGATGCCCACAATAGCTGCGGTGGCATAGATACGACTGCGGGTAAAAATTACTGGAATATCAGCCAGCAGCACATCGCGGAGTAGCCCGCCTGCTGTACCCGTCATGGTGCCCATTACTACAATCAACAGGTTACTTAGCTCAACCTGTTCAGCAATTTGAGCACCACTGATAGAAAACAGCGCCAAGCCAAAGGCATCGGCTACAAGCAGCGCTCTGTAGGGCGGTTTGAAAAATTTGGCATGGACAACTGTGAGCAGTGTGGAGCCAAGGGTAACGTATAGGTAGGTGGGGCGCTCTATCCAAAACACGGGATGTCGGTCTAGTAATACATCTCGTAATGTGCCACCGCCAACGGCATTCACCACACCCACTACGATGACACCGAGCAAATCTAGATGTTTTCGACCTGCGGCTAAGGCACCGCTAACCGCTGAAACTGCTACGCCAAGTAGCTGCAAAACATAGATAGCCACTGATTGGGCACTTAGGCGATACGGCGATTAATCAAAGGATAGGTCAGGGCCAGGGCACCCCCACAAAAAGCGGCCAGCAGCCCCAATGACATCCCCATGGAAACCTCTCCCCAGGGAGCCTGCATCACAATATTGCTAAAGCTCCAATCGCTGTGTAGATAAAGGTAGCGGATGGGCTCAATGGCGTAGCTGAGAGGGTTGAGGCTGGCGATGATGCTCAACCAGCGGGGCATAAAGGAGAGGGGAACCAACGCAGTGCTAGCAAAGAGCAGTGGCAGATTGGTGACAAAGATAACGGCAATTAGCTCGATATGTCCGGGTAGGGCAAAGGCTAACCCCAAACTAAAGGCGGTCACCCCCAGCACTAGCATCAAGATAATGGCGGCCATCAAACCCAGACCGGCAACACCGGGTAAGCCTGCACCTAAAAAGGCACTTAGAACCACAATCGCTGCCGTCTGCACCAGACTCATGGCGGCAATAAACAGGGCTGATGCAATTACAATGGAAAACCGAGAGACTAACGGCGCTACTAGCAACCGATTTAAGAAGCCAAACTCGCGGTCAAACATGACGGGTAACCCAGCATTAAGGGCACCGCCAAAGGCAGTAAATACGATAATGCCAGCACCAATAAACTGACCGTAGTTAACGCTGTCGCCAAACAGACCCTGGGGTACGTTTTGAAACAAGGCCCCAAACAAAATCAGCCACATTAATGGCTGGACAATGCCTGCTGCCAGTGTGGAAGGACGGCGCTGCAGCTGGATAAATAACCGCTTGGTCAGGGCCAAAGTTTCTTGAACGAATTCGCTAAAGCCGGGGGATGCGATCGCATTGTCCTTCCACTGCTGTAGCTGATTATTTTGAATGCTAGAACTGCTCATAGGAAATTAAAGAACGTTGGTGAATCAAGTAAATGTGTTAACCAGTACAACGGGGGCAAGCATCGCGTCTTTACCTAGCAAACATCCAAGACAAATCCAGGCAAAACCCCTTCTCCTGATACCTTAGCGGGAAAGCTAATCACCTCAACAGACTGATCGGGGCGATAGATTTCAATCTGTTTATCTTGGGGATTAATCAACCACCCCAGTCGTAGCCCACTATCCAAATATTCCTGCATTTTGTCTTGGAGCGGCTTTAAACGGTCGCTTTCAGAGCGCAGTTCAAGGACAAAGTCAGGACACAGGGGTGGAAATTTTCTCCGTTGCTCTGGGGTGAGTCCATTCCAGCGCTCCAACTTAACCCATGCTGCATCTGGTGAGCGATCCCCCCCATTGGGCAATTTAAATATCGTTGAAGAACTAAGTACCTTACCCAGCTGCGTTTGACGGTTCCAAATGACCAAATCAGCGATGTAATCGGCTTCTTTTTCACCGCTTTCACCACCGACTGGAGACATAATTATCAGCGTTCCTACAGGGCTCCGTTCCATAGCAACATCTCTGTTTGCCATGCATAGCTCGTAAAACTGCTCATGGGTGAGTTTCTGAGTCAAGGGCTTTAAGTCTAAGCTAATGGCAGTCATCGCAGGTAACCTACCTTAAATTTTTCATCTTTGGTTTTTAAGTCATAGCAGTTGGATCAAGTCTGAGCGGCGTTATTTTCTCTCGCTAGCGTTTCATATTTTGTTGCTTCGTTTCTTTTTTCATATCTCGCTTACTGGCTGCAGCTACTTCTGCATCCATGATGGTGCGACCGGTAGCCGCCAGATACACATCGTCCAGGCTAGGCTGCGATTGAGCAATGCCAAATGTAGGGAGACCAGCCTCTTTGAGCGTTTTTTGTACGGTCATGAGAGCGTCCGCTTCAGACTCTACCACCAGATTAAGCGAGTTACCTTGGGCGCTGTTAACAATCACCTCCTGCACTACAGGTAGCCCTTGCAGCATCTGGCTAGCCTTTTCTGCCTCATTTAGGGGCGTAAACTCTCGAATTCTTAGAGTGATGCGTTCACCACCAACCTTGGCCTTCAGCTCAGCTGGAGTCCCTGTGCTGATCACTTTACCCTGGTCAATAATGGCCACACGATCCGCTAAGGCATCCACCTCTTCTAAATAGTGGCTAGTAATCAGAATGGTGGTGCCTGCTGCCTGCAGCTGCCGCAAAAATCGCCATACGGCTGAACGGCTCTCGATATCTAGACCAACGGTAGGTTCATCTAAAACCAATACGTCCGGCTGATGTAGCAGACCAGCGGCTAAATCCAGCCGCTTCATTAAACCACCAGAATAGGTACCTGTTTTCTTATTAGCCCAATCGGTTAGTTCCAGCAGCTCAATCATTTGAGTGATGCGACCCTGAGCAAGCTTGCTGGGCAGATGATAGATCGCTGCCTGTAGTTCCAGCAGCTCACGCCCGGTTAGCATCTTATCTAAGGCAACTGCCTGGGCTATATAGCCTAGTCGCTGGCGGACCTGACGCGGCTTCTCAACTACTGAGACCCCCATTACCTCTAGCGTACCGGCATCGGGCAATGTCAGGGTACACAAACAGCGTATGGTTGTGGTTTTGCCTGCACCGTTGGGGCCAAGGAGACCAAAGATTTCGCCAGGGTTAATCTCTAGGGAGACATCCTTCACCGCCTGGACATCGCCATAGCGTTTTTGAAGACCTTTGATTGCAACTGCAGACTGCTGTGACATTCTGAATCTTTATGAACAGTCCCTCAAGGGGGTTATAACCATCCTCAATTGTAATGGCGAATCTGTGACTAGGTGGAGATAGCTAGCCATCATTAGAATGAATAAAGACTTTCGAAGTTGCACCCCATAGCTCAGCAACTCAAAGCCGCGCGGCCATCGGTTTGGAGAAATTGCTTTGTCGTCGGTGTCAACGTTCTACAGGCATACGGCCAATAAAAAAGCTGGGGCATACCCCAGCTTTTTGTTTAATATGCTGAGTTTTGAGTCAGAACTTGTGCGCGTGCAAGACCTCCATCACATCACAGAGATAGGCGATGCCCGAATAATCGTCAAAAAACCTTGCCGCGACCTCGTCCGAAATCTTCACAGCCATCTCCCGATTGGGGGTGAGTATCTCGAACTTTATATTTGCCTGGGTGTCGGAAACGCTGGGTTGTCCGGACGAACGCACATTTCGACTACCTCTACCGCCAGCATCAACCACCGTGTAACCGGTCGCTCCGACTTCGTCGATGATTTTAGCGATCTTTTTCAGCAGCAACTTTTCCGTGACGATGACTAGCTTGCTGGCTCGCTGGGTCATGTTTTTTACCTCCTTGACGTGTGTATTCATTAAATTACATAGAAACTCGGACAAATGACAGCACCGCGCGCGATTACACTGCCCTAGCGGCAGACCGGGGTTAGCCGCCACCCATCAGCGCCTGGGCCAGCCCGATGAAGAGCGGTATGCCAATGGCAAGCGCAACCGGCGTGCCGACGGCTGTAGATGAGCCAATGTAGGCAGAGGGATTAGCCGACGGAATACCGGCTCGCAATGTGGGCGGTCCTGAGATGTCTGAACTGGAGGCGGCGATGACGGCCAGGATGACAACACCGCCAAGGCTAAATCCTGTGATGTAGTGGGCAATCATGCCGAGACCGAAGGCGATAAATCCATGCAGCAGTGGTGCAACAAAGGCATAGAGGGCATACCACTGACCCACCTTGCGCAGCTCACCGAGCCGTGCCGTGGCTTCCATACCCATAACCAACATCAGTATCGAAAGCAGACCGCGGAAGAGGGGATCGAAGAAGCTCTCATAGACACTTTCTGGCCGAGTTAGAATGCCTAGCGCAAGACCGAGCAATAAGGCCGATAGGGCCGAGCCCTGGAGGCTTTCTTTTACGATGGGCCATATCTTGACCGGCTCGGGCTGATTTCTGGGATAGCCGCTTGCAGTAATGCCCTGATTTCTGGGATAGCCGCTTGCAGGACCGCCCTGATTTCTGGGATAGCCGCTTGCAGGAGCACCTTGGTTGCCGGAATACTCGCCTACTGTAACAAGAGATTCTTCCTTGTTGAGAGTTTCCTCCTTGCTGTAATACTTGTCGCGCTGCTTGCTGATATAAACACTAGCTACGACAATCGCCGTCACAAGTGCCGGGATATCCATAAAAGGATAGAGTGCGGCGGCCCAGGGTTCGTATTGGATGCCTTCTGTTTCTAGTATTGTCAGGCCAGCAGCAAGTGTGGAGCCACTCACGGCACCAAACAAGCCTGCGGTCGCAATGGCATCCACGACTTTGACTTTTGGCAGTTTGGCCAGCGTGTAGCGCCCGATAAACACCACTAAGATCCCCACCACCATGGCGAACAATGCGGGCAGCAGCATCTCCAACAGATTGGCATTGCGGATCGCGATGCCGCCGCTCAGGCCGACTTTTATGAGCAGCATGAAGACAATGAACTTATAGATTGGATCTGGAATTGTCAGTCGGCTATTGAAGGCGGCAACGACCATACCACCAATCAGAAAGCCAAGGGTCGGGGACTGCAACTTATCCAGGAAGAGCGTCAAAAAATCGGACAAAAAATCCACGTGTTATTCCTCCAGAAATTGGTTTGTAAAATCCGAGTGATGCATCTGGGAAAGTGTTTTGGGTACCCAACTCAGATGGGAGAGATTATTCACCTCTACAGCACAGGTGTTACGTGAAAGCCTCCGCTGTAAGGGTGTCCAGAGATGGCCGTTCTCTGAAAGGTACTAGAAGATGACGATGTCGCGCGGCACCTTCCATAGACAAGAGTCTATTAAAATTTGAATCTCTATATGCTTAAGTCTATCTTGAAAAGTGCATCATTCTTCGGTCGATACCACAAATTAGTGAAGAAATGATAAATCTAAATGAAAAGGAAAACTTATGATTCCAAAGATTCCGTATTTCTTTGGTTATATAAAAAATGCGAAACGATACGTCAGCGCGATCGCAGTTCTTCAGCGCTGCTGTTCGCCAAGGGGTGAGAATGATGGCATTTGCTTCCGGCTTTAGGGGGCGAAGTTTTGAACATATCTGCCGGCTGGAGCATATTCGAAGTTATGCTGATGAAGCTAAGCCAGTGCCTGAAACGATTCACTATCTTGGCAGTTACCAGAACACAAGATAGTGCTGAAGCAGAAGCTTTATTGATTGAGTGTCGAACTCGCGCCTTTGACCACAACTAAATATCTCGCCCTGGGCGACAATAATTGTATTGATGCTGTGCAACCGTTATCGAACTTGACTCAGTTGCACAGTCTATTTGTTTTAAGTGACAAGGTATTTGACGCTATTAAAACCACTGGCTGCCCTGCGAACTCTGCTGGGCAACAATATTGTCGAAGAGATGTAGTCTCCGTGTTAGAAGAATTTCTGTTGTTCAACGCATTAGTGCGAGAGCGTTTGCCTTGCATAATCAAACGCGTCCATCGGTCAAACGGATATTAACCCTAATTTGACCATTGGGTAACCCGATAGAAAAACGGCTTGCCCTAATCTACCTGAAATTTCGGAGCTTCAGTTGGAGCGATTGGTTCAATCGGAGAGCTGTAGCGAGCTGTGTTGATCCAAATGACTGATAACAACAAGCCCACGCAACAGCCCATTAGGAAAGTCCAGGCGTGAGAAGATTCTAAAACACAGAGCAGGCGGCGATTACTGCCATATACCTGCACGAGCCAGCCTTCATTAGTATCTAGTTTGGGTTGTGTTTGCTTAAACTTGTTCATGATTCCCACTCCATGCCTATCGTGTGTGTCGCTAACAGAACAATGCCTGTATCGCACAGAACACCTGCTCGAAATTCACCTATGTGCAGCGTATTCAGAAACAGGGGCACAGTTTTAACTTAGCCAAAACCAGGCCATAGTTAAAACTCTATGCTTCTATCAAGCACCATATAGTTCAGTTTATGCAAACATTCTGCATATGACCGGTTTTTTAGCAAAAGATTGGCTCAAATTTGCAGACCTATTTCATAAGTAGACCTTATGCATTATGTTTTTTCGATAACGCTATCCCAGAGGATGCAGACTTATCACATCTCCCACATCTTGCTATAACCTGTCCACATCAGCCGATTAGGCAAATAAATTTGTGGCGTGTAGCAATCGGATGCATCCGATCGCTACACGCCACTCAGTCCTAAGTAATACGGGGTTTTAGCGATTGCTAAGTGAAGTTGTCAAATCTGATAGGTGTGGGAAAAGAGCTGATGTCGCAGCGAAAGCTCAACGTTTCAAACTCAGAAAGCCAGGAATCCAATTGATAATTATCAATTGAGAATTATTAATTACCCCAAACTAGCGAGTAATGCCCCCATTGCCTTAATGCCATGGTGTGTCATGGGCAGACTGTCTACCACCATGGCAGCAGATAGCAGCATCATGTAAAAGATGGAGTACTTAAAGACGCCTCGAGCCAAGTCGCGATCGCACGGGCACTGTTTTAGATCGTAGGCTTTTCGCAAAAACAGACCGCCCAACAGCAGCGCTAATAAACCATATAGCCAGCCGCAGGCTTCTGACGGACACACCATTAACAAAGTAACGGGCACCAACAATACGGTATAGAGCCAAATCTGATTCGCCGTTTCTTCGTTGCCGACAATAACAGGCATCATCGGCACGTTGACCTTGGCGTAGTCATCCTTGATCAGCATGGCTAGTGCCCAAAAGTGGGGCGGTGTCCAGACAAACACGATGGCGAAGAAAATCCAGGCAGCCCAGCCAACGTTACCAGTGACAGCGGCCCAGCCTACCATGGGGGGAATCGCACCTGCTGCACCACCGATAACAATATTTTGAGGCGATGAGCGCTTTAGCCAGTGGGTATACACACCGATGTAAACAACAATACCGGACATCGCTAAACCAGCCGCCAGCAAGTTGGCAAACACTGTCAGCAGGCTAAAAGATGCCAGCGCCAACACCGCCGCAAAAATGAGGGCATCACGCACCTGAATACGACCTGATGGAATGGGGCGATCGCGAGTGCGCTCCATATCGTAGTCAATGTCGCGATCATAAACGCAGTTAATCACCTGGGCAGACGCGGCCGCCAACCAGCCGCCCATCATTGTCACCAACACCAGCAACAGATCTGGATGCCCTTGAGCGGCAACCCACATACTGGCGGCTGTTTCAATCAGCAACAGCGGAATAATGCGAGGCTTGGTGAGCTGATAGTAGCTACGACACACTTGGCCAAAGTTCTCGTGGTGAACTTTAGACGCGATATTAGAGGATTGCATAGGAATGAAGAAAAGATTATTAGAAGAAAATGAAAAGAATTTTGAATTGACTCCTGACTAGTGTTAGACCCATTCAGGTCTCAGAGAACAACCCAAATTTGAGCACTCAAAATTCCTAAGCATTTGCTGAAGACTTAAGATTCTCTTCAGATAGAGAACAATCTCGTAGAGACAACACCGTAAAACACACAAGCGTGCCTAACAACGCGGCACCAACAGCCTGATGACAAACGGTTAACGGCTCAACCTGGAGATGAAGACGAAACGTGGCCAATCCTAAAATGAGCTGGAGAATGAGAAGCCCAAAGGCAAGACTAGCTTGCGATCGCAAGCCTCCATCCAAGGCCGGTGTTCGCCATGCGAAAACTGCCAGTAGAATGACGGCCAAGCTAGCGGGGACTATGCCTAACAAATGAGCATTCACTACACTACACAGCTCCGCCAGGCCAAAACATTGGTGGGCCGCCCATCGAGACCCGACAAGACCACCCAGTAAACTTTGGCAGTACACCAATACCGCCGCTAGACCACCCAACCAGGACAATTGACCTGCAGTCCCTTTAGCTTGGTACGGTAAAAGTGCCGTACCCATCGCGAGCAAGGTGCAAAAAACTAAAAGAGCTGTTCCCAGGTGAGCGGTAACGATATCAAACCGTAACATCTGAGTTACCGTAAGCCCCCCCAAGACACCTTGAAACACTACTAGAAAGAGAACTAATCCAGCCGTCCAAGGTACCCAATTTTCAAGGGTATGACGCCACCGAATAGCCAGCGCCACTAGACCGATTGCCATCAGTCCGATCAATGATGCGTCCAGGCGATGAAACCACTCTAAAAAGACTTGCAGATTCATCTGCTGACTGGGAACCAGTTGGCCATAGCACAGGGGCCAATCAGGACAAGCCAGACCTGCATTCATCACACGAGTGGCACTGCCAATTGCCATCAAGATCAAAGTTGCCACGGCCATTTTCCACACCCAACGCCGTAGAAAGCGCACTCGGTCAAAGCTGGATGCGCTACTTGTCTGGAGAGCCGATAACGATGAATGAACCATAAACCTAAAAACTCTCTTAAGAACCTAAAATCGATAGTTGAGGTTGCTTCACTACAGCGTAGGAAATTTTTTTGCCTTCGATGAAATAGATTTAGCATTTCTTCTCGTTTGGCAGGATTTTTAAAGGTCTCTTAATGTTGATAGGGAGTTCTGTCACCAGAAAAAATCTGGAATAGCCCCTGATATCAGACGTTTTGGCTCACTGGTATCACAGCCTACTGTAGGAACCTGAAGAAAATCCTTAAATAGCTCAAATCAACGTTACAAAGACTGTCATTTACAGAAGATAGCGCTACCTTGAGGGGAGTTGAGAAGGGGCGTTAAACCCCTTTCACGTGTTCTCTTAGTCCATTCTCGAAATAAGTGTTACGTTCAGTTACAAATTTATAAATTAATATGGCTGACTATCTGGATTCAACGATGTTGTTGGAGTACCTTACTTTGGGCGGCAGTTGGGAAAACCAGATTTTATTGCCCTTGTAGAAAAACGATAGTTTCTCAAATTGCTCTTAATTTTGTTCTGTCTAACCAATTTTTAGCCAATTCTGTTTTTTATAGCAGGCCACCCCACAGGAGAAGGTTCGAATCGTGAACGGTATTCCCACGTCTATTGTCACCATGCTGATCGGTATTGCTGTCACGCTGATCAGCCTTTGGTATGGTCAAAACCATGGCTTGATGCCTGTGGCAGCCTCCACTGAAGCCGGTGAAGTCGATCAGTTATTCAATCTGATGATGACCATCGGTACAGGGCTGTTTCTCATTGTTGAAGGCAGCCTGGTTGTGGCCTTAATTCGATTTCGTCGAAAAGATGGGGATGAAACCGATGGCCCCCACATCGAAGGGAATATTCCCTTAGAAATTGTTTGGACAGCGATCCCGGCCATTATTGTGTTGGGTCTCTCAGTATATAGTTTCGAAATTTATACCGAGATGGGCGGTCTGAACTTAATGGAACATCATTCCTCAAAGGCGATACAGCTAGCTTACAGTGGCTCTGATGAGAACGGGTCGCTGCTGGCAGCCTCCGGGTTGGGTGAACCGCCAGACCTGGAAGAGTCTACGGAAGATATTCTCAACATTGATGTGCTAGGTCTGCAGTTTGCCTTTGTCATGACCTACCCTGAGACAGGCATTGTCGATGGAGAAGTTCACGTTCCTGCGGGTCAGCTGGTAAAGCTGAATCTCAAGGCTCAGGATGTGATTCATGCATTTTGGCTGCCTGAATTTCGCATTAAGCAAGATATGATTCCGGGTCAGCAAACCTCTTTGGTACTGCGAGCAACTCGCGAAGGAACCTATCCTGTTGTTTGCGCTGAGCTATGTGGCTCTTACCATGGCGGTATGCGTACTCAGCTGATTGTTCATTCTCCTGAAGAGTATGACGAATGGCAACAGAAGCGCATTGCAGCGGGAGCCACCGATCTTTCGACCGCAGTTGCAGCGGCTAGCCAACAGCTAGATGAGACCGATGCTGAGTATTTGGCTCACTTTGAAGATGCTGTACCGATGACGGCAGAGCATTTGCCCCATTCCCATATGGATATGGCGTTGATGCCATAGCGCGAGCCGATTGGCCTAAAGCTGCTTTGACTGAAGGGCAAAGCAGCTTAGGAACGATAGTTCAAAATTCCAAATTTCATAGTTTTTCCTCTTTCTCATTCTTCTCTTGACGATTCATATGGCACAAGCAGAGGCTATAAAAACACCGGATCCCTCGCCGTCTCCTCAGCCCTTGGGTAATGAGCGCAAGTGGACCCATTTCTTTACGTTTAGTACAGACCATAAGGTGATCGGTATCCAATACCTGGTCACGGCATTTGCGTTTTATCTGGTGGGTGGGGCGCTAGCGACGGTGATTCGAACTGAGCTGGCAACACCCGCTCCCGATTTTGTCACCCCTGAAACCTATAACGGTGTATTGACCCTCCACGGCACAGTGATGCTGTTTTTGTGGATTGTGCCGGCCGGGGCGGGGCTGGCTAACTATTTGATCCCGCTGATGATTGGGGCCAAGGATATGGCCTTCCCGAGGATTAATGCGATCGCATTCTGGCTGATCCCACCCTCCGGCATCATGCTGATCGGCAGCTTCTTTTTTGAACCCCCCCAGGCGGGTTGGACCTCTTATCCACCCTTGAGTCTTACATCTGGCATGTTGGGGCAGGGCATTTGGATTTTGAGCATTTTGATTGGTGGAACGGCCTCAATTTTAGGAGCACTCAACTTTTTGGTGACCATCTTAAAGATGCGGGTCCCCAGTATGCCGATTCATAAAATGCCTCTGTTTTGCTGGGCGATGGTGGCCACGTCGCTGCTGATCTTAATCAGTACGCCAGTCTTAGCTGGGGCGCTCATTTTACTCATGTTTGACCTGGTGGCTGGAACCGCATTCTTTAACCCCACGGGCGGTGGCGACCCTGTGGTTTATCAGCACATGTTTTGGTTCTATTCTCACCCAGCGGTCTACATTTTTGTGCTGCCGTTGTTTGGGGCGATTTCTGAGGTGCTGCCGGTCCATGCTCGTAAGCCCATCTTTGGCTATCGCGCCATTGCTTACTCCAGTTTGGTTATTAGTTTCCTTGGCCTAATTGTCTGGGCTCACCACATGTTTACCAGTGGCACACCCCCCTGGTTACGCATGTTTTTTATGATTACCACCATGACCATTGCCGTACCGACCGGTATTAAGGTATTTGGCTGGACTGCCACACTGTGGCGCGGCAAGATTGCTTACACCAGTGCCATGCTGTTTGCCATTGGGTTTATCGCCATCTTTGTAATCGGCGGTATTAGCGGGGTGATGCTGGCGGCGGTGCCTTTTGATATTCACGTGCATGACACCTACTTTGTGGTGGCCCATTTCCATTACGTGTTGTTTGGTGCCTCCACCTTTGGTGTCTACATGTCGATTTACCACTGGTTTCCTAAAATGACCGGGCGGATGCTCAATGAGCCGTTGGGTAAGGTTCACTTTTTGCTTACTTTTGTGGGCATGAACCTGACCTTTATGCCCATGCATCAGCTGGGTCTACAGGGTATGAATCGACGCATTGCTCTTTACGATCCCCAGTTTACTGACCTGAATGTGGTAGCCACTGCCGGGGCGTATCTCATGGCCGTGTCTACAGTGCCCTTTATCATCAACGCTATCTGGAGCTGGCACTGGGGTGAAAAAGCACCTACCAACCCCTGGCGCGCACTAACTCTAGAATGGCAAACACTGTCGCCTCCGGCCCATGAAAACTTTGAAGGCGTGCCAGTGATTAAGACCGGTCCCTATGACTATGGTTTAGGCTATATCCCTGATCCAGACGACCCGGTCATTTACGAAGAAGCGATCGCCGCCGCGGCTGCGCATTAGGGCTTATCGCCTCAACGTCAAAATCTATCCCCTCCTGGGAGGGGCTCCGGGGTGGGTCGACCGGCTGCGCAAGTAGTCGAGACCCACCCCGCCTACGGCACCCCTCCCGGGAGGGGAGGCTCTTAGGAAGGGGCGAGCGATATAGATTTTTTTCTCTTTATTTTCTGTTCTTTTTTCCTCCAACTTCTTTTCCCTATGCAGAGTTCAGCTGTTAATCAAGCCGATACGATTGCCATTGCCCAGACCGAACACGGTCATGAAGAACATCCTGATCTGCGGATGTTTGGTGTGCTTGTTTTTTTATGTGCCGAGAGCATGATCTTTCTCGGTTTGTTTATTGCGTATCTGAGCTTTCGACTGATGGCCCCAGCCTGGCCACCGGAAGGAACTGAAGGGTTAGAACTCTTGCTACCGGGGATCAACACTATTATTTTGATCTCCAGTAGTTTTGTCATTCACAATGCTGACACCGCCATTAAGCAAGATGATGTTGGTGCCATGCGTAAGTGGTTTGCGATTACGGCCCTAATGGGAGCCATCTTCTTGGGTGGACAAGTTTATGAGTACACCCATCTAGAGTTTGGGTTAACCACCAACATTTTTGCTAGTACCTTTTATGTGTTGACTGGCTTTCACGGACTGCATGTTTTGTTTGGCTTGTTGATGATGTTGGCCGTACTATTTCGCTCTCGCGAGGCAGCCCACTATTCCCACGAGAACCATTTTGGTATTGAGGCCACAGAGCTTTACTGGCACTTTGTGGATGTAATTTGGATTATCTTGTTTGCTCTCTTGTATTTGTGGCGATAGTTAGGGGTTGTTGATTTAATCCTTTAACAAACAGCACACGGTCTTCACGTGGGCCATCATAATTTGAGTGATATGGAACATTATTCACCTGGCTATCGCCTGGTTCGGCTTGAAATCCCATATGCAGATGGTAGGCGATAGATTGCTGGTTGACGGGGGACGTTACACATCGAACCTGGTAACAGCCTAACTCTTTGACGGTTGTAAAAAAAGTCTCATACAGTGTGCGCCCTATGCCTTGATTTCTGCACTCAGGGTTCACTCCAGCAAAATGAATGTAGGCTTCATGGGGGTGAGTTTGAGAACAAAATCCGATCAGGAATCCAAGCAGCTGCTCATTGGATTCCATCATGAAACTTGTTTCGCAAAAGTGTACAAAAAAGAGTTTGGGGAGCATATCGCTCATCTTGCGCCCACCCCACCAGGTATTGAGCACGCTAATAATCGGCTGATAGTCACTGGGACCAATATTTCGGACGGGCATTGATTTTTACCAATTACGACGCCTATTCTAGCCGTTACTGGTTTAGAGAATGAACCAATCTGTTAGAATCGCTATGCATCAGCAGCTTTTAGAGAAAATCATGCCAAAGATCAGCAACGGCTAAATCTTTTTATCGTTTATCCGAGTCACAAGCGTTGCCAGTCCGCCTGCTAGCAGTCCCCAGAATGCTGAACCAATTCCCCATAGACTGACCCCTGACGCGGTCACAAGAAACGTAATCAGAGCAGGTTCACGTTCTTTTTCTTGGGTTAAGGCGCTGACCAAACCTTTGCCAATGGTGCCCAGTAGGGCTAAGCCTGCGATCGCAACCACTAGTTCCCTGGGCAGTGCTGAAAAGATCCCGACGACGGTTGCCCCAAGTAGCCCAATCACAATGTAAAGCACCCCAGCCGTCACCGCTGCAACATAGCGTTTATCGGGGTCTTCGTGGGCCTCTCGCCCCATGGAAATAGCCGCCGTAATGGCAGCCAGATTAATGGCAAAGGCGCCAAAGGGAGCCAAAATCAACGATGCTGTTCCACTCCAGCTAATTAAAGGGGATGTGGGCACCTGATAGCCAAAGGCACGAATGGTGGCCACACCCGGCACGTTCTGCGAGGCCATGGTAACAATAAATAGCGGTAAGGCAATGCCCACCAGCGCAGGCATGGAAAACCTGGGTGCAATAAAGACCGGTGTTGCCCACTGTAGCTGCACCGTCTCTATTTGCAACAGCCCCTGCATACCTGCTAGCAACGTGCCTAAAACCAGCGCGGCAATCACCGCATAGCGTGGATAGCGCTGTCGCATCACCAGGTAAACAACAAACATGGCAAACACCATCAAAAACTGGGTTTGCATTGCGGTAAACACATTCAGACCAAACTGTAGCAGCACCCCTGCCAGCATGGCGGAGGCCAGCGAAAGAGGCAGCCGATCCATCATCCGCTCAAACCAGCCGGTAAAGCCGAACAGTGCAATCAATCCGGCGCAGATCATAAAAGCTCCGGTCGCTTCTGCCAGAGTCACATCAGCCGTTGTTGTCACTAACATGGCGGCACCGGGTGTGGACCAGGCCATGACAATGGGGGCGCGATAGCGCAGCGAAAGAACAATTCCGGTTAGCCCCATTCCCCAGCCCAGAGCCCAGAGCCAGGAGCCGATTTCGGTTGAGTTTGCCCCCAAGGTTTGGGCTGCCTGGAAAACAATGACCGCAGCACTGGTAAAGCCAACCAGTATGCTGACAAAGCCTGAGATGACCGCCGAGAGTGAGAAATCTTTCAAAAAGGTCATGGTATCCCTAGATGCACGACTTGGCTTCCAGGTTAAGGATGACTATGCCAGCCCGTATTGGACAGAATTGCCCTTTTGATAGTGGCCGGGGGTAACGCCGTAGGTTTTCTTAAAGGCTCGATTAAAGTGACTTTGGTCGTAGAAACCGTGGGTAGTTGCGATCTCAGCCAGCGATTGCCCAGAGTCTTGGGCCAGTGCCCGTTTTGCCTGTGCCAGCTGCCAGTGACTCTGGTACTGATGGGGCGCACAGCCCACCTGCTGCCGAAAACAGCGAATCAAATAGTAGGGGCTTAGGTTGACCAACTGTGACAGCTCATCCAGGGATATATTTTCGGTGTAGCGGTCTTGAAGATAGCGACGCACACGAGCAATCGCTTTTGATTCTGGTTTAGCGGGTCTAGCGCTAACAGAATTCTCCGCATTGAGCTGAAATAGCATTGACAACAGATCTAGCAGCAGAGACTGTTGTTTTAACCAAGAATCAGAGGCTGTCAAGCTATGAAACAGCTCATAGAAGATTGGCTGTAGAGAAGATTCTTGAAAGATCGGTTCTTTAAAGTAAGGAATGCTCTTCTCTGGCCAATCTAAGCGAGCTAAAAGCTGTTCAATCTGTGAAAACTCAATATAAATGTTGCGAAAACTCCAGCCTTTGGGCGAGGCTACCTGCCCTGTATGAATATCACCTGGATTGATCAGATTAAAACTACCCGAACCCAGCACACGATTCTCTCCGTGGTGCCGACAGCAGCCCTGCCCACTTTCATTAAAGCCAATGGTGTAGGCCGCATGAAAATGCTTGCCAAACCGATGGCTATGCAGCTGCGCCTCAAATAGCTCGATACCTGGTAAATTCGTTTTCCAAAGACGTGCCGAGTCAGTTTGCGTGCTCATTTTTCTTGGTATAAATCTTGAGCAGGTGGATGCCATCCACCACGAATCCAAAGTCGTCGAGCACGTTTAATAGCACCATTGTCGTGAAAGTCATCATTCATATCCAAACGTTTGACAGTTGCCCTCCCAATAGAGGTTATTCCTAAAATCCTCTCTCCGTCAGTAGACCAGACGAAGTGCTCTAATCATCTATGAAGTCTAGGGTTGAAAAGCGGAACGTCTTCTTGAGTATCAGGATCGGTAGCGTTAGTAAAGTTATAACGGCGACCATTACAACGATGGCAAGCAAGGGCAAGATTATTTTCTATATCAGTACCGCCGAGAGATCGTGGAATAAGGTGGTCAAATGTAAAAAGGGAGGCACTTGCTTCTTCTGAAGAATGACAATATTCGCACAATAGTTTAGCGCGCTGACGAACGCGCTGACGAATGTTTTGGCTAATCGTCATGACTCGGCAATAATGCGAGCATTCATTAGGGTAAAGATTCGATCAAGCTCAGTGATACCTGCAAGCTCTGCAGTTTCTTCTAAAGTCAGAATGTCAGCTTTTTTTCGATCAAGTAAAGTTTCGAGACGGATTTGCAGTTCGTCAGTAAATTTGAATAGTTTAAGCCCTCTGACCTGTTGAAGCTGCACACCACTTTCAATCCAGGAAGAAGGCTGTACCATTGTTTGAGTAATCATACGATTGCTCCTACACAAACTTGTAACTACTGAAATCATCTAATTAGCCTAGCAAATTAATCATTGTGCTTGCTGTTAATAGCCTTGCGATTTATCAGTCTGTCTGGTGCAGTATTTCTCTGTTGATTCCATTTACGTTGCACAAATCCCGTACTACACTGATGTTCCTCATTCTCTCGCAAAGATTAATTCTGTTCATTTAACTCTCAGCTAGCTCTTAGCCAAGTGTGCGCTGGCATTCAGAAGGACTTCGTATCTTAGAAACTGAAAAGGGTGAGAACCGGATGGTCATCACCTCAATTAAATCGAGGTTTTTGAGATGAAACGCTTCTTATTATCTACACTAACAGTTTTGATGTCTATGGGCGCGATCGCAAGCGCCGCCAGTGCAGCCCAGGTGGGGTTTGGTAACCCGATTGCTGACCTAAATGAAGATGGCAGGGTAACTCTCCACGAAGTAGTCACTTACAATCGCGATCAGCGAGATAAAAGCTGATATATCCGTACGGGCTAGGTCAGGGCTTTTTTAGCGGTTTCTTCTAGCTGTTTTGCCGCTGTTGCCTTACGCTCGCTGTGGCGATCGGTTAGTTCATCCACCTTATCTCGCAACAATAGGGTAAATCGATAGAGTTCTTCCATAACATCGACTACCCTGTCACGGTAGGCCGATTCTTTCATCGTGCCATCCTCGTTAAATTCTTGATAAGCTTTGGCAACCGATGATTGGTTGGGAATGGTAAACATGCGCATCCAACGGCCCAAAATACGCATCGTATTGACGGCATTAAACGACTGAGAACCGCCAGACACCTGCATAACGGCCAAGGTGCGCCCCTGGGTTGGTCGAATCCCCCCCATGTTTAAGGGAATCCAGTCAATTTGAGTTTTCATTAGCCCTGAGATGTTGCCATGCATTTCGGGGCTTGACCATACCTGCCCTTCTGACCACAGTGAGAGTTCACGCAGCTCTTGTACTTTCGGGTGAGTGTCGGGTTCTGCGCCATGGAGCGGCAGCCCGCGCGGATCAAAAAACTTTACCTCAGCTCCAAAACCTTCGATAATACCGGCTGCTTCCTCAGCCAGTAGACGACTGTAGGACCGCTCGCGCAGGGAGCCATAGAGAAAGAGAATACGAGGATTGTGATCGAATGCCATGGTTGAAAGAACAAGGAAAGAGAAAAAATAAAGATTTAGTAGGTAAGAGTATAAAAGACTTTTACCTACTAAATTTTAGGGTTAATTTGCTGATTTTATGTCTATATCGTCACTTTGCTGTCGCTGCCAATGTGCTGGCCATGATAGAGCACTGATATTTAAGCTGGCGATCGCAATCGATTAGTAGCTTAAATACGGTTTCTTCGCCCAGGGTAGCGAGCGTTGGCTCAATGGTGAAATAGCGACGCAGGTGGTCACGATAAATGGCTTCATGTTGTGCCTCAGTTAAATCAGGCTCTACTTGAATGACAAAGTCATAGTCTTCGATAGTTTTGTTTTTGCCATTACAGTTACCCTCAGTCAGATCAACTCGATAGTCTTTATACCCTAAGAAGCAGTGGCTCTGGGGAATAAAGTCGAGACCGTGGGGGGCAAGAATCGCGCTGACTCCAGTGACAATGTTGTCATTGAGACGATAGAACCCCAAATGCTTCGAGATGGGTAGATTGTAGACTGCAGCGAGACGTGCGATCGCACCATGTTTGGTTGTGCAGTTACCATACCCGTCTGCAAACAAAATCAGCGAATCTTCGCTGCTAGCATTTGCTCCATAAGGCAGTGCTTTAACCCAGTGACAAGCCTGGTGAAATGTGGTCAGCCCCCGCTGGAGGCATTGTTCAGAGATAGGATCACCGGGCTGAAGCGCAACATCAGGCAGAATGTGAATAGGATGCATGGGACACTCAGAGTAAGTTAGACACAAAGCTGATTTGTAAGACCACAAAGAGAGGAGTTCATAGAAGACAGACAAAACCACATCCTGTCTTCCAAAGTCTCTCTCCTTGGTTAGAACACTAAACTATAGGCTAAGCCTGCTGTGACCGAGCCAATAAAGGCAAACCCTAAATAGGCTAAAAACACCGGACGACGAGCTAGGGCAAACACCGCAATCATAGCCGGAATGCTAGTGGCACCACCGGCCAGTAAAAAGGCCATACCAGCGCCGGGGGCCATACCCTGATTAACCAGTCCCTCCACTAAGGGCAAAGCCGCATAGCCATTGAGGTAGGCCGGAATTCCCACCAAGGCTGCACCCACAACAGATAACGGACTGCCATCCCCCGCAACGGTTTGAATCCAGGTGTTAGGTACATACGCCAGCATCAAACTCTCCAACAGAAATGCCAGCGCCAGCCATTTGCCCAGAAACCAGGCATTGTTGCGGGCTCCCTGCCAAAACTTTTGTCGGCGCTCAGCCTCAGGCCAAAATTTCCATACAACAGGTTTAGGATTACGCACACGGCTACCGCCACAGCCGCCATTACCGGCACTCTCTCTTAGCGGATGGCGAAAGGCGGCAGTTGATACCCCCGCATTCATTAGGGCTAGAGTCCCAAAGCCACCCAGTAAACCAATGGCGACCGTGGCTAGGGTTTTTGCGATCGCAAACTGCAGCCCCAAAGTACCCAAGGTCAAAATAAACATAGACGGGTCCATGAGCGGAGATGATAGCCAAAACGCCATCACCGCCGAGACAGGCACTCCCATAGAAAGCAGCGCTGCAATCAGTGGAATCACACCGCAGGAACAAAAGGGAGAGAATGCCCCAAACAGCGATGCTACAAAAATCATCCCTGCACCCCGACCCTGAAATGCCTTAGCAATCAGATTGTCGGCACCACTCGCCTGGGCATAGGCCGCTATGCCAATAGACAAAAGCAAAAAGGGAGATACCTGGATTAAATTTCTGACGGTAAATCCTAAGCTATCTGAAACTTGAAACGGTACTAGAATCGCCAGGCCAAGAAAGATTAAGACGATAGCGATAAAGACCTTATCTAACTGTCGAACACTGTGATTAAGGCGATTGAGAACGGTTGAGGTCATGATAGAAGTCCTTCGATATTTCGAAAAACATCAAAATAAAGATCAAATAAATTGAAATTTGTAGGGACGTTCCATGGGACGTCCCTACAAATTTTTGGCACAATCAATCCGGACGATCAGAACAGGGTAATGATTCGGCAATGTCAGCTAGTTCAAACGTTTCAGGATTTACAACCCGATTGCGGGTACAGCATTCCTCAAAGAGAAAATCAATCAGATACTTGAGGGTATCCGCCTGAACGCTATACCAAATCCACTGACGATCCTTTTCAGCCTGGACAATGCCAACCTGGCGCAGCTTATCTAAATGATGAGACAGCGTTGATGCCGTCAGCCCCAATTCCCGTTGAATTTCGCCTGCAGGTAACCCCGTAGGATAAGCCGACAGAAGTAGCCGCACGATATTAAGCCGTGAAGGCTGACCCAGTGCCGCAAATGTAGCGGCAATTTCTTCGACGGAACGAGGTTGGCTGTCTGACATATTTCGATAATCATCAAAATACCTAAAATTGTCAAGGGGTAGCCCAGCAGAGTTTTATGTAATAACTATTTCTCTGCAGGCAATACAAACACCTCAATGTGTTCATCGCGACCTCGAATGGGCAATTTACCTAATGATTTAAGCGATAGACTTTTGAGTCGCTGCTGAGTGGCTTTACTAATCAGCAACGATGAGTCGACTTCTTTAGTCAAAGACTCAAGCCGAGAGGCAACATTGACCGTATCGCCAATGACTGAAAACTCTAAATGGCCGTCTGTCCCCAGGCAACCTGCCACAATTGAGCCAGAATGTAGCCCAATGCCAATGGGTAAGGGGCTGAGATGTTGCACCTCGGCCAAAATCATTTGAGCCGCCTGCACAGCCCGCTCAGCATGGTTATCGATTGCTTTTGGGGCACCAAATACTGCTAACATGCCATCGCCCATAAAGGTACTGACCCAGCCGTCATGTTGTTTAACAATGGTGGATAACAGACCCTGAAACTGATTTAAAAACTCAAAAACTGCTACAGGTTCTAGTTTTTCAGAATAGTTAGTAAAGCCACGCAAATCTGTCATCATCACGGTGACATCAAAGGTCATGGGCTCTTCTATCAGGTTGGTGGGGGCTTCAAAGGCCGCTTCAACAACATTGGCTGGTAAAAACTGTTGCATTAACAAACGACCCGCTTCGTTTTTACCTTGCCGACGGACAATTCCAGACGTCAGCATACCCATCAGACCGGTACCCAGAATGGTAAAGAGTGCAAACACGCCGACTGCCAAGTTTAGTTGAAATAGAAAGATGGCATAGGTAAAGTTGGCCAGGGCTAAAACAGTGGTGATGGCTGATGCCTGACGTCGAATACGGATACCGCCAGAAACAGCAAGCAAACAACAAAATGCGGCAACATTGGTAATTATTTTAGGTTGAGTTTCGCCTAAAACATGTTCAATATTGGTGATAAATAGCGCCACCAGCAGGCTGTCAAATAGGGGGATGGCCATCTGCAGCCTGGGTAACCAGCGCCAGGCTGCTGGCTGCCGTAGAGCAATCAGAAAACCTATGTAGATAATGCAGGCGCTCATGGAGATGAGCACAATGGTGGGCGGCACAGACGGCTTGCCAATCGTGCGCTGTGGGAACAGGAAAACAATAGCGTCCAGAATGCTAGAAATTAGCACCACAATGACTTTGACGTAGGCTACCTTAAGCTCATTTCTCAGGGACTCTTTAGCAATGACCTGACGGACAGCTGCCTGAATCGATTGAGCTGCGGGCGAGGGAGCATTCTGCGGTTGAATCATCGCGTTTGTCCGTAGAACTGGCCTAATAGTTTGAATACATCCGTCTATTCGCATGCAGATAGCACTCTCGAGCTTAATTTTAACGTTTCGCTATCTATCAGTCCGCCTAAAACGCTTAAGCAGCCCTAACGATGATGGCTAACCCCTTCTTTCGCGCTAGTCGGGTGATTTAAAAAAGGTAAAACCAGCATCCAGGGTAGCTGCTCGGCCCGCAAATCTTTTTGATACTCTGCCAGGCCAATGGTCATATCTGTATGGCTAACGGACGGTCGATGGCGATAGGTCCCCAAGATATAGTCCCACCAGGGCAGATTAAAGCCGTAATTGCTGTTGGTTTCTTGGGTGATGATGGAATGGTGGATGCGGTGCATGTCTGGGGTGACAATAAACCAGCGTAGGTAACGGTCTATCTGGTCGGGTAAGGATACATTGCCATGGTTAAACATGGATGTCGCATTGAGGATGACCTCAAATAGCAAAACGGCAATCATCGGAGGGCCTAGCAGCAGCACAACTGTTAACTTGCCGGCCATCGACAACAGTAGCTCTAGGGGGTGAAAGCGTAGTCCTGTCGTCACATCAAAGTCGAGGTCGACGTGGTGTACTCTGTGTAGTCGCCACAGAGCTGGCAAGGCGTGGAACAAGATGTGCTGCAGATAAGTTATGAAGTCCAATATAACGATGGAGAACACAACCGTTTGCCAGTAAGGCATCTGTAGACTCTGAAACATTCCCCACTGATGTTCGTCGGCAATAGCTGCGACACCTACAGCAGCCATGGGAAATAAGGTACGTAATACAGCTGTACCCAGTACTAAGAGACCAACATTGCTAAACCAACGCATGGTTTTAGGTGCGGACGGACGGCGACAAGGCGCTACGATCTCCCACAGCGTCATGATGGTGAGAATGCCAAAAAAGATGCCAAATCGAATCTTGGCTTCATGGTCTAGAAGATTGAGCTGGCTAGCCATCGCTGTAGTTATCAATACATTAAAAAGGAAAATCCATCGGTCAGCTAATGTATGGTCCATTCGCTACGACGGGTCACTGGACTACCCGGACGTTGAATGCTAACCTTCGGCGTTGCTGCTCTTCGGTATGATTCTATTTGAACAATACTGGCATAAAGCACATTTAGCAGAGCGGGTCATCCTATACATCAGCAACGGTAATTTTTTTGAATTCGGGAAAGGTAAGTAAAATCCTGTAGATAAGACTATTCTCGATGTACTCTCAGTGCCACAAATAGAGTTATTAAAACGTCATTGGTTAACAGTGGGGGTTCTTTTAACTCCTTTAAGTCTATAAATAACTGCATGTTTGGAGGTAGCTCCAGGCAGAATTGCTGGCTGTTGCGTTACAGACCCATGGGTCTTTAAATTATGGTTGACAGGATGGGGGGGTGGCTGAGTTTATATGGAACAATTTCACCAGTGAATTGGGGTATCAATCAAATCGTTCTTGGTTTGGCGGTGGGCAGTTTGCTGATCAGTTTGATTGCAGCGGCCTTACAAAACTATCAACTCAATCGAGAGATCAAACGGCGGCAGCGGTTAGAGTCTCATCTGCGGGCTAGTGAGGCCCACTACCGAGCCCTGCTCAATGTACTGCCCGACCTGGTTATGCGGATTAACCGGGCGGGAACGTATCTAGAATTTTTAGCATCTCCTGACTTTTTGTTAATGGGTAACGACGACCCTGCCAGTTGGGTTGGCACCCATATCGGCGACAACCTGCCTCCCAAAATGGCGAACGATCGTTTAGAGGCTATCCAAAGGGCCTTGGACACCCAGTCTGTTCAGGTCTATGAGCAAGACTTTTCCAACATTGGCATCCTGCAGATGGAACAGGTGCGGGTGATTCCCTACAGTGCAGACGAGGTGTTGATTTTGGTGCAGGACATTAGCGATCGCAAACGGGCTGAGATTGCTCTGCGAGACAGTGAAGAACGCTATCGTGCTATTTACAATCAGGCGTCTGTAGGGTTAGCGAATGGCACAGCGGACGGCTGGTTTGTCGATGTCAACCCACGCTTTTGCGAAATGCTTGGCTACTCGCGTGAAGAGCTACTGGCTCAGCCAATTGAGAAGATTATTCATCCAGACGACCGGGCCCAGACCCAGACCATTACACAGGAGTTGTTTACGGACAAAAAACCCTACGTTTTTCATAAGAAACGCTATCTACGCGAGGACGGTAGCTTTTTTTGGTCCAATACCGGTATGTCTGTCGTACGCGATCTCCAAGGCAATCCCAAACATACGCTGGCGGTAATTCGTGATATTAGCGATCGCATCCAGGCGGAAGAACAGCTAAAGCACGATGCCTTTCACGATAAATTGACAGGGCTGCCCAATCGTAGCTTGTTAATGGAGAGGCTAGAGCTGGCTCTGAAGCGGACTAAGCGGCACCCTGAGACTCAGTTTGCGGTACTGTTCTTAGATGTTGACAACTTTAAGGCCGTCAACGACAGTTTGGGGCACCTGGTGGGCGATAAACTGCTGCTGGCCATTGCCACACAACTCAAGCTGGTGGTTCGTGAAATAGATTTAGCCGCTCGGCTAGGGGGGGATGAGTTTATTGTTTTACTCGAAGAGATTAGCGATCTCTCTGAGGCAGTTATGGTGGCGGAGCGTATTTTAGAAATTCTCCAATCGCCGATTACCATTACGGATCAACAGTTGTTTCCTAGCGCCAGCATCGGTATTGTTACCTCTAAAAGAAGTCAATATCACCGGGCGACCGATCTGCTACAGGATGCTGATTTAGCAATGTATTGGGCTAAACGCAGCGGTCGTGGTCGGTATATGGTCTTTGACTCCAACATGCATCTGCAGGCGGTGCAACGACTGCAAATTGAGAATGGTCTACGACAGGCCCTAGAAAATAATGAGTTTTTGCTGTACTACCAGCCCATTGTCAATCTAAAAAGCCAAAAGATTGAAGCTTTTGAAGCACTGCTCCGCTGGCAGCATCCGGATGAAGGGATACTGCTGCCAGAGAGGTTTGTCGAGATTGCCCAAGAAATTGAACTGATTTCACTCATTGATAACTGGGTGTTATGTACCGCCTGTCAGCAGTTAGCCAGCTGGCAGACCCGTTTTCCTGAGCGATCTCTGGGGCTAAGCGTTAATCTCTTGGGACAGCGGCTAAAAGAACCGCTGTTAAACCAGCTAAAAGATATTCTGGCCACATATGAGCCTGAGTCCGATAGCTTAATGCTAGAAATCACTGAAGATATGCTGGTGCCAGACTTTGAGGCCACCTGTAGTTGGTTAAATCAAGTCAAAGAGGCCGGTGTTGGTATTGTGATTGATGAGTTTGGTACGGGCTACTCATGTCTGCAATATTTGCATCAGCTGCCAGTGTGTGCGCTTAAGGTGGACCACAGCTTTATTGATATGATCGAGCCGCGCAATCAGGTGGTGGCTGAGTCGATTATCACGCTGTCGAAATCTTTGGGGTTAAGGGCAATTGCTGAGGGGATACAAAACCAACAGCAGCTACACTGGCTCCAGACATTTGGCTGTGACGCGGTGCAGGGAGAGTTTTTAGCAAAACCCATGACGGTGGAGCAGGCGAGTGAGCTACTGCAGCAGGGGTGGCGGAGCTAGACTATAGGCATGATTCGCGGCGTTGAGCAAATTTTAGCCCTGACCGAAGATGATACAAAAATTATTCCCGGTCACGGATCCCGATTCAATCGGGCCAGACGCTTACCGACAAATGCTGGTGGATGTCGGGTGCGATCGCAATGACCCTAGACGACTTTTTAGCTTCTGACCCCACGGCTGATTATGACCCCGCCTGGGGACAGGGCTTTTTAAGTCCTGAACAGTTTTTGACAATTGTTTACCAGAGCTTGACCGAATAATGTGGCACTGAAATAGAAATTTAAGCTAATACATTGAGAGGTAAGCGTCTCCTACGGAGGTTATAGATGGATAGTCGATGTGTCATAGCAGGTGCTTTGATGGTGGCTGGTGGCCTGGTCTATCCGGCCCAGGGTCAAATTGAGCAAACCCAGCTAGCGGTCGAAATCAGCGGGGTCAATGAGGCTCAGGGGCAGGTTTGTCTAAACCTGTTTAATAGCAGTGCGGGATTTCCAAGCGATCGTGATGAAGCAGTGGAAACCGTATGTCTAGAAATGGCAGAAGAAGCCCCTCTGGTGGCCATGTTTGAAAATTTGAACCCCGGCAGCTACGCGGTTTCAGTATTTCATGATGCCAACGGTGACAATGAATTTAACCGTAACTTTGTCGGTATGCCGGCTGAAGGGTTTGGCTTTTCTCGTAATCCAGAAGCCCGCACAGGCCCACCGGAATTTGGCGATGCCGTATTTTTAGTGGCCGGTGCCGAAACTAGAATTGAGGTTCAGCTAAGTTACTTTTAGGATATTCGGAGAAGTCCTCCTTTAGGATGTTGGGTAAGGTGCCCCTTACTATGATTTCTCAATATCCGCTATGAGTGACGTTTACGATGCCTTTGTTTCTTACGGTCGGGCTGATAGCAAGCCATTTGTTGTCAGCCTGTGTAAACGTCTCTCTGACGCTGGCTATCGTATTTGGTGTGATTTTAACGATATTCCCCTAGCCGTTGACTTTCAAAACCAAATCGATAGCGGTATTGAAAACTCCCATAACTTTTTATTTGTTATCTCTCCCCACGCTGTTAACTCAGCCTACTGTGCTAGAGAGATTGAGGCAGCGCTACGATATCAAAAACGGATTATTCCGCTGCTGCATGTAGAGCAAATTGATCAAGCCACCTGGCAGCGGCGTACTCCCAACGGCACTGATACTGACTGGAAAGACTATCAGGCTAAGGGTCTGCATTCCAGCTTTCCCAACATGCACCCCCGCATCAGTCAGATTAACTGGGTGTACATGCGGGAAAATCAGGATGATTTTGCACAATCCCTAACGGGGTTAGAACAGATTTTTCAGCGCCATCAAGACTATGTAGAGCGCCACACATCGCTGCTAAAAGATGCGCTGACATGGGAGCGACAACAAAAACAAACTGAATTTTTGCTGTTGGGTGACACTCGACAAGCGGCTGAAACCTGGCTTCAGCAGCGCTTTAAGGATGAACAGCCCCCCTGTCTTCCCACCGATTTACACTGCGAGTTCATCACTGAGAGCATTAAAAATGCCCACAACATGATGACTCACGTGTTTTTAGCCTATGCCCAGGCTGACGTCGAGATTATGAAAAACGTTCGGCACTCACTGTGGCGACAGGCGTTTACGGTATGGAGTAATCAAACCGATATTGCTACCGGGGAAGCCTTTAAACGAGCGGTTAATCGGGGAATTGAAGAAGCCGATACCATGGTGTATCTGCTGTCGCCAGATTCGCTGCAATCGAAGTACTGTCAGTATGAGTTAGCCTATGCCCTGGCCCTTAACAAGCGAGTAATCCCCATTTTGGTACGTCCTTTGGGCGCTGCCACTAGCCCACCCGAACTCGCATCGCTGCAGTACATTGATCTCACAGACAACCTCAGCCAAAAAGACTATCAGCTAGATGAAAGCGACCTGATTAAGGCACTAAATCAGGATGCCGTTTACTATAGCCAGCACAAGAGTTTGTTGGTCAAAGCGCTCAGATGGAAACGACAGCAACAAAATCTGAGCGTGCTGTTGCGAGGGTACGATTTGCGTCACGCCGAAGCCTGGCTAAAAACGGCAACAGGGCGGTCGCTGCAGCCTGCGACGGACTATCATCAAGAATTTATCGAGGCGAGTCTGGCCCAGCCGCCGCTCTCATCGGTGGATGTGTTTATTTCCTACTCTAGTGCGGATGCTGATATTGCCCGCAGGCTAAACAATGCGCTGCAGAGTCAGGGAAAAACCACCTGGTTTGATCAAGAAAGCATTGCAGCGGGTAGTGCCAACTTTCAGCGAGAGATTTATCAGGGCATAGAAGTCTCTGACAATGTTTTGTTTATATTGTCTCCTCGCTCGGTAAAGTCATCCTACTGCAAACTAGAGGTGGACCACGCGGCCCGGTTTAATAAGCGATTTATTACCATTTTGCACCAGCCCATTGATGCGGCAGATCTGCATCCTCAGCTGGCCCAGGTGCAGTGGCTGGACTTTAGCCAACAGCGGGGTAACTTTACCACCCATTTCAACCATCTGATTCGCACCCTGGATATTGACCGTGACCATGTGCAAAGCCACACAAAATGGCTGCAGCGCGCGCTGGAATGGCAACAAAAAGAGCAAAGTGATGACCTGCTGTTGCGGGGGGCTGAAAGTGCGATCGCAACCCAATGGCTGCAGCACACCCAAAAACAACAGAAAGCGCCTGCCGCAACAGCCGAACAGCAAGCCTTCATCACCGCCAGCCACCATGCCGTTGAAGCTGCTGCCCGTCGTAAAAAAAGACAAACGGTTGTCTTACAATCCCTGCTGGCCGCGATGAGCGTTTTGTTTTTAGTGGCTGCTGGGGCCAGTGTGAGCGCCGTTAGAAACAACAGCAAGCTGGAATTAGATAGCGACGCTGCTGAGATTAGCCGAGGGTTGATTACTCAACCCGTTGAGGGACTGTTAGACACCCTCAGGCTGGCGGGTACCAATCGCGCTCGACTGCAGGAACTGCGCCCCTCTGTCCGCTCCACATTACGCAATGCCATCGGTCTCATCGTGGAAAAAAACAGATTCCAAGGCCACAACGATGCGGTTTGGTCTGCGGCCTATAGCCCCGATGGTCAGCTAATCGCCAGCGGTGGCTTCGACAATGTTATTCGTCTATGGGATCCAGATGGAACCCCAATTGGAGAACCGTTTGAGGGCCATGAAGACGTCATTTGGTCCGTGAGCTTTAGCCCCGATGGTCAAACCATTGCCAGCGCTAGCTCCGATAGCACCGTGCGGCTCTGGGACCTGCAGGGTAACCCGCTGGGTAACCCGCTAGCGGGGCATGAGGGACATGTTAAAACCGTTGCCTTTAGCCCCAACGGGTTATCGCTTGCCAGCGGCGATCAAGGAGGTGCTGTTAGACTTTGGAGTCGCCAGGGACAGCCCATCGCTCCCCCGATGCAGGCAGATGGCCAAAGTACTGTCTGGTCGGTGGCCTTTAGTCCCGACGGGTCTCAGATTGTCAGCGGTCGCGACGATGGGTTAATTCATCTCTGGAGCCCCCAGGGTGAATTGCTCAACACGCTGCAGGGCCACACAGATACCGTCATGTCGGTGGTATTTAGCCCCGATGGCCAGCTGATTGCCAGCGGCAGCGCCGACAGCACCGTACGCATCTGGGACCGTCAGGGAAATTTACTCCATCAGCTAGAGGACTACACCTTTGGTATTTCTTCCCTGGCCTTTAGCCCCGATAGCCAGTGGTTAATTAGCGGTGGTGACGACAATACTGTGCGAGTGTGGGATCGAGAGGGTCAACCCGTGGGGCCACCGCTGATTGGCCACACCTACTATGTCTATTCAGTTGCCGTGAGCCCCGATGGCCAAACAATTCTGAGCGGTAGCGAAGATGGCACCGTGCGACTGTGGAATCTACAGGATGTGCTGGTGCGTCAGCCGCTGCGGCTACATAACGCTGCGGTAACTGCGATGGTGATTGATGAGCAAATTCTGGCAACAGCCAGTGAGGATGGCACGGTAAAACTCTGGGATGGCAGCGGGGAACCCACGGTCTTAAGTGACCATACTGACTCTGTGCTGTCAGTGGCCATTAGTCAGGATAGGCAAACCATTGTCAGTGGCGGTGCCGACGCCACTGTTCGGCTATGGAACCTTCAGGGAGATGCGATCTCAACCCTAAACGACCACCAGGAACCCGTCAACGCAGTAACCAGCCACCCAACTCAGCCCCTCATTGCCAGTGCCAGTGACGACAGCACCATTCGACTATGGGATTGGCAAGGAAACCCCATAGGGCAAAGCATAGAAGGCCATACAGATGCGGTTAATACGGTTGTTTTTAGCCCCGATGGGGAACGCCTAGTCAGCGGTAGCGACGACAGCACCATTCGTCTGTGGGACTTGCAGGGCAACCCCCTGGGCGAGCCGCTTGAGGGGCACACCGATAATGTTAATGCCATTGCCTTTAGCCCCGATGGTCAGATGTTTGTCAGCGCCAGTCGCGATCGCACATTACGCCTGTGGTCCAGAGATGGCAGACCCCTGGCAGGCCCGTTTAATGGCCACCTGAGCGATGTGGTAGCCGTCACCTTTAGCCCTGATGGTGAGTATATCGTCAGCGCCAGTGGTGACCAGACCCTGCGGCTGTGGGACTTAAATGGAGAACCCATTGGCAATCCATTAATGGGGCACAATGCCACAGCCAGCACGGTCGTATTTAGCGACAACGGCCAGCGAATTATCAGCGCCAACAGCGATGGCCTTTTGCGCCGTTGGGAAGGAGGCACCATTGAAGACTGGGTAACGTGGGGATGCGATCGCATTCGCGACCATTCGCTCATTCGCTCACCTGATGCTGACCAACGCTCGCCCGATGCTGACAGGGTCAGTCGAGTTTGTCAGTTTTAACGCTGAATGATGAGTGAGGAAATGTGTAGGGGGGGGGGTACTAAGGGCTTGTTAAAATCAAGCTTATAGTCTGAATTATGGCTATTGTCCCTAATAGAAAATTGAATAACTGGAAATTGGATAACTTTTCCTTTTAGAATTTTGTCGCCGCGCGCAAAATTCTAAACTACTTTGCCAAATACCCAAGGACGCTGTTAGGGATAACATTGATGTTTTTCCGTGGGGTCCTAGGGCGACGGACCGCCCTAGCCATGGGGAAACCCAGTAAGCCTAACTTGGATAAACTGATTACTTCCGGGAAGGGAACTCGGCGGGACCCCACGCAACCGATTTTGCCTCCAATCAATACCCTGAAATTAATGGTGAATATTGGTCCATTAGCGATGAGGGCCGCTCAGGGCTTTCCTCCTTTTCGGAAATATCTCAAGTATTCCATTTGGGCAGACTGGGATTTACCCTCCTAAAGTAGGGGCCTGACTCCCCTTTTGGAAGTAATCAAGTTGTCCCAATTAGGCATATTGGGGTTTCCCCGAAAGTAGGATGTCGATTACCTTAAAGATATTGGCGTGGTATGGGTTACGGCAAGGTTAGGAAAAAGATTACACCTTTCAACCCCCAAAATTATTAAGAAACAACTCCTAATCCTAATGGTGTTGATAACAATGTAGGTATTAGATGGTTCGTGTTACTCCGTTCTCTCTTGTTGAAGAAATGAGAGAATAATGCCTGGAAATTAAAAATTTCAGTTTCCCCATAATTCCCTCACATCTTTTTTACATACTTTAGCTAGGCGTTCTGCCCCATAAAAAAACAAATAAAAAACACCTTCAGGAGGCAACCATGGAGAGTTTTGACTATATCGTTTTAGGCGCTGGTCTTGGCGGGCTGTCTGCCGCTGCCTGTTTAACCCGTCAGGGCCATAACGTTGCCGTTTTAGAAAAACACTATTTGCCCGGTGGTTGCTGTCACACCTTTGACTATGGAGACTATCGCTTTTGTGCCGATGTTCACTATATTTCGCAATGCGCCCCTGACCAGGCCATCGGTCAGTTTCTCAGCTACATTGAACGACCCGTAGAGTTTAACTCCCTTGACCCAGAAGGTATCGACCGAATTATTACCCCAGAGATAGACTTTAGAATTCCAGTCGGTTGGGAACGGTTGCGATCGCGTTTACTCAACACATTTCCCGATGAACGAACAGCCATTAGCCGTTACTGTGACGCGATTCAACAGCTGCATATAGAAATGCGCAGTCTCACCCAAGAAATAAACTGGTATGACCGCAAATGGTTCGACTGGTTAAAACTTCCCAAATACTGGAATCTCTACACCAAACGTAACTGGACCCTGCAGGATTTATATAACCATGTCGGTCTTTCACCTAAGCTACAAAATCTGTTGGCAGGTCAAAGTGGAGATTATGCCCTACCGCCCAACGAAATCGCCCTGATGACCCACGCTTCGCTTGTTTCAGACTATGCTGAGGGTGCCTACTATCCAAAATATCATTTCAAACATTTTGTTGACACCATCGTAGAAGCCATTACCGCCGGGGGTGGTGTAGTACAGCTATCTACCCCGGTAGAGCACATCGAAGTAAGCAATCACCGAGTGCAGCAGCTCATTGCGGCCAATGGCGATATCTACCATGCTGAAAAAGCCTACATCAGCGATTTAGACCCCAAACTAACCGTCGAACTGATGCACATTCCCAAAGTGCTCAGCCAGCGAGAAACCAAACGCCTTACCAACTACGACTATTCTGCCAGTGCCTTTAACCTCTATCTGGGGCTAGATAGTCGCTTTGAACCAGAGCGCTACGGGTTAGGCAATTGGAATATCTGGTATTACCCAACCGGCAATCTCAACCAAGAGTACAAAAAACAACTAGCCGGTGACATGAGTCAGCCATGGATTTTTCTCTCTTGCCCCACATTAAAGTCTCGCGAACCCGGTATGGCCCCGGAAGGACACCATGTTTTAGAAATCGCAACCGTATGCCCCTATGAACCTTTTGGCGAACTGCGAGACTATGATCCAAACGCCTATAAAGCCAAAAAACGCGAACTATATCAGCACATTATGGCTAGTGTGCGCGACCTAATTCCCGATGTTGATGCCTATGCCCGCATGAAAGTTTACGGTACACCCACCACTAGCGAATACTATCTAGGTCAGCCCCAAGGGAACATTTATGGCGCCAAGCTGATTCCTAAACAGGTCGGCCTCAACCGCATGGGCTATGAAACTGAACTACCTAATCTATTTTTAGTCGGTGCAACAGCAGGATATCCCAGCGTTCCCGGCGTAATTACCAACGGGATGGCAGTGGTAGAACTAATCACAGGACGTTCAATCTTACAGAGAGAAGTCAATAACAACGTTACGGTGGTCTCAACATAAACTGTTGAGGAACAAGCAGAACAGCAGCTCGTCAACTAATGAGGACTTAACGGGAACTGCTTAATCTACCGTAACTGTTTCAATAACACATATTTTGGCAAGGGAGCTAACCATGCTTGACATACTCCTTTGCCTATAGCAATCGACGGATGCATTCGTCGATTGTGAGTCAGGTTAGCTGTTGTAATTTGGGGTTTTCAGGGATATCGATGTCCTAACTAACCTGACAGATCCAATAGAATATCGCTGATTGGTTTGCCAATACTGGCAAAGCACCAACTGCGCTGCGTCTGGTTAAAGCGTTACTCAAATTATTCAAGAGAATTAGCCATGGATTACGTCAGTAAGTACGGACTAAAGTACACTGTAGCCAACACATTTTTTTGGTATGGTGGCAAGCTTCTCCACACTCTCTATCGTAGCAAGCTACCTGTCGTGTCATCAATGGCCCGTAACTGGCTAGCAGAGAGATCCTATGCCCGCGATTTAGTCCCCATGGAAGAACTAGAGGGTGCCTATGGCACTGCCCTAGACTGGTTACTAGACGCGAGAAATGAAGACGTCTCTGGTGATTATTTAGAGTATGGAGTCTGCACAGGTTCTTCTATGATTGCGCTCAAAAGAGCGCTGGACAAGCGCAAAAATGTCAATCTGCGGTTGATTGGCTTTGACTCCTTTGAAGGGCTACCCGACATTGCAGAAGAACAAGACAGCGGCGTTTGGAAAGCGGGCTCATTTATGTCTGAAAGATCCCGTACTGAAGCTCGTTTGAGGGATCATGGCATTGAGCCAGTGCTGGTAGAAGGTTGGTTTTGCAACACCCTCAATGACCAGGTTCGTCAGCAGCACCAGATTCAGTCAGCCCCTTTAATTATGGTGGACTGCGATATTTATTCCTCTGCCAAAGAAGCCCTAGAGTTTTCGATTGCCCACATCACTGGACCGACCGTGATTATGTTTGATGATTGGCACGCCTGTGATTTAGACACCATTAATCAGGGAGAAGCCCGTGCCTGGAAGGAAATATTAGAGGAAAATCCTGACATTAAGCAGGTGGGCTACATTTCCCCATACAACGAGATTAGCCATATTGTCATGGTAGAGCGTGTGATGAGCTAATTTTTTAGGATACTCCGCACAACAGCATCCACAGCAGGGAGTGCATAGATTCCCTGCTGTTTTGTCATAGGACCAGAATAAGACCACGGATCTCAAGTACAGGCATCGCTAGCATTAGAAATTTCGCTAATAGCCCAGAACCCCCAGGCTATTAGCGACTTTAGGCTTTTCAAGGTAGCAGTAGATGCTCTAGAGGAAGTATCATCAAGCAAAGGTCAGATTTCTGACGCTTTGCAGAAGTTTTGTATTGATAAATTTTTATATAAGTGAGTCGGGCAGCGTAAGGAAGACTGTAATGAGGGGCTGGTGGACTCTACATTGGCGTTTTTGAATCTGCCCCGCCTCGCAGGCACTTCCTCTCAGAGAAGATGCACAACTGCAGGATTATTACGGGGCGGGTTCTTTTCTTTTGAAGGAATGCACTATTGAATTGTTTTTCTGGGAGGAGATGAGGGGCCAGGCTGGGTGATTTAGGGGTTGGGACCCACCCCGCCTATGGCACCCCTCCCAAGAGGGGATGAACTTTAGACTGTGTTACCTTGGGAGAATATTTGAAGTGAGATACGATATCCTCTCACATCTGCCAGCAACTCTCCCCTCCTCGAAGGGGCTCCGGGGTGGGTCTCCACGCTATTTAGACTATCTTGTGTTTGTGGATTTCTGTACTGACAGACTTATATATGCCTATAGACCAATCATCTATTCGAAAACTGCTGGTTGGTGAATTTACCTGGAGACGGTTGGTACGCTCGGTTCTATTTGTCTATACGTTTTTGGCTCTGTATGTCTTTTTTCGGGCGGATAGTATGATTTTTTTGCCGCCAACTGCTAGCTATCAAGACACTCAAGAGATCCTAAAATTGTCTGTCACTGATGATGAGCAGATCTCGGCACTCTATCTGCCTAATCCAAACGCTACCTATACTCTGCTCTATATCCATGGCAATGCAGAAGACTTGGGCGATATTCGCCCTAGGCTGGAGGGCCTGCAGAGCTGGGGTTTTAGTGTATTTGCCTATGACTATCGTGGCTATGGCACCAGTGACGGTAGACCTGGCGAGCGTAATGCCTATGAAGATGTTGATGCGGCCTATAACTACCTCACCCAGCAGCTCAATATACCGGCTAACAAAATCATTGTTTATGGGCGCTCGGTAGGGGGTGGGTCGGCAACGGCGTTGGCCAGCCAAAAGCCTGTGGCGGGTTTAATCTTAGAAAGTGCCTTTACATCGGCGTTTCGGGTGGTGGCACCGTTTCCGCTGCTTCCTTTTGACAAGTTTGCAAATCTACCCAAGCTTAGAAATGTGCGCTGTCCAGTGTTGGTGATGCACGGTCAGGCTGACGAGATTATTCCGTTTCGTCATGGGCAAACGCTTTACGAAGCTGCTCTAGAACCTAAAGCGTTTTTATGGGTACCTGAGGCGGGTCATAATGATTTCGCCATTGTTAGCGGCGACCGTCTACGGCAAGCATTAGTCTCTTTTCAAGAGTTAGTGATGACCCACAGCTAGATTTGTTTAGCTAACGCTCTTTCAACCGTGTGGCGGTTCTAATAATCTGTCCTGCCAAAACAGCGGCGCCAAATCCGTTGTCTATATTCATGACACCAATGCCTGCCGCGCATGAGTTTAGCATGGTCAACAGGGCTGATACACCGCCAAAGCTGACGCCGTAGCCAATGCTGGTGGGTACGGCAATAACTGGGCAGTTGGCTAATCCGGCAACAACGCTGGGTAAGGCTCCTTCCATACCGGCAACAACAATTAACACGTCGGCGCTGTCAATTGTCTCACGATTGTTTAGTAACCGATGGATACCGGCTACGCCGACGTCCCATAGCCGAGATGCATGAAAGCCTGATAGTTCTAGGGTGATTGCGGACTCTTCGGCTACGGGTAAATCTGCTGTGCCGGCTGTGAGAATGGCAATATTGCCTGGGTAAACAACAGGAACCGTTTCTGGCTGTAGTGCACAAATACGGGCGGCTTCGTAATATCGTAGACCGGGTAAAGCATCTCGTAGCTTTGGAAAGATTTCTGGGGCAATGCGGGTTGCCATTACCACCGGATTCTCTGACTCCATTGCGCGAAAGATTTTAATTAGCTGCTCGACTGTTTTGTCTTGACCCCAAATAACTTCGGGAAAGCCTGTTCGCAATGCTCGGTGGTGGTCAATTTTGGCAAAGTCACCAACAGATTGATAGTTCAGATTCTTAATCTTGTGAAAAGCGGTATCTGGACTAATCTGTCCTCTAGCAACAGCAGCTAACAAATTACGCAATGCGGCGGGCTGGGTCACGGTGCAAATGAAAGGGGTTGAATTGATGTGTATAGGCTAACGTTTTTTGGATGGGTCGGAATACGTGTTGTAGGGGCGTTCCATGGAACGCCCCTACAACAATTGGGGGTTGTGCATGCTACCCTGACGATTGCTAGGGCCTTATGACGTAAATTTATGGCGATAGATGTCTTAATTTTGACAAATGGACCAGGAGAGGTGGCTACCTGGGTCAAGCCTGTTGTTCAACAACTGAGGAAGTATGAGCTAGATCGTCTGCGTCTGTCGGTGATGCTGTCTCCTTGCCCCCATGCGTCTGGTGGCGAGACGGAATCGCTTCTGTCCTATCCGGAGGTGGATCGTGTGCAGGGACCGGAGAGCTTTTTCTGGTTTTTGTTGTCGGGTAAAACGGCTGATAGTTGGGACTGGTATGAGCGGGGGGTTGTTGTCTTTTTAGGTGGTGATCAGCTTTATGCTGTGTGGGCGGCAAAACGGTTGGGGTATCGTACCGTGGTCTATGCGGAATGGGAGCCGCGCTGGCTCAGCTGGGTAGATCGGTTTGGCATGATGCAGTGGGATACGACTGAGAAAATGGCGGTAAAGTATCGCTCTAAGCTAACGGTGGTGGGTGATTTGATGGCGGATGTGGAGTCGGCTGCCAGTGCGGAATTACCCTTTGCTCCTGAAACTCAGCTGATTGGTCTGCTGCCGGGGTCAAAGCCGGATAAGTTACGACCTGGGGTGCCGCTGTCGCTTGCGATCGCACAACACCTCCATACCCAACACCCCCATCTCGAATTCGTCATTCCTGTCGCCCCCACAGTCACCCCAGCTACTCTGGCGACCTATGCTGACCCTGGCCAAAATGCCACCGTCGAGCTGATGGATGGCCCGAGAGCTGATTTGGTCATCCCCGATAGCGGTTTGGCCTACTTTCAAATTAAAGACGGGCCTAAAGTTTGGCTATGGACTGAGTTCCCAGCCCATGGTTTGCTCAAACGCTGCACCCTCTGTGTTACCACTGTTGGGGCAAATACCGCCCAGCTGGGTTCTCTGGCAGTCCCCATGGTGGTCTTGCTGCCCACCCAGCAGCTGGATGTGATGCGCACCTGGGATGGTCTATGGGGGTTGCTGTGTCAGCTGCCAGTAGTTGGCAACCTGCTCACACAGGTGATTAACACCGTGGCGGTTTACTATATCCAGCGCAGCAATCGCCGGTTTGCCTGGCCTAATATTTGGGCAAAGAAAGAGGTGGTGCCAGAACTGCTGGGTCGGATTACGGCAGATGAGGTGTGCGATCGCATCTCCACCTATCTAAACCATCCCGAGAAACTCGAAGCCATGAGCCATGACCTCCGTAGCCTACGGGGACCATCAGGAGCGGCTGATCGTTTCGCGCGATTAATTCTGGAAACGCTAAACTACTCGGATACTTAAACAATAGGCAATTTCATCCCCCTCTTCTCCTATGGCTTTCCAATACCCCACCACTCGCCGCTGCGACCAAACCGACGTCTACCATGGCACCACCGTTGCCGACCCCTATCGCTGGCTAGAAGACCCCAACTCCGATGAGACTAAAGCCTGGGTTGAAGCACAAAATGAAGTCACGTTTGGTTATTTGCACGGGCTGTCTGCAGTTGAGCCCCTCACTCAGCGACTAACAGAGCTATGGAACTATGAGCGCTACAGTGTTCCATTTAAGCGGGGTGGACGCTACTTTTACTACAAAAATGATGGTTTACAAAACCAGGCGGTCCTCTACACACAGCCGTCTTTAGATGCCGAGCCAGCGGTGCTGCTGGACCCCAACACACTGTCAGAAGATGGCACCGTTGCCCTAGGCAGCATTGCTGTCAGTGAAGATGGACGCTATTTAGCCTATAGTCTCTCCAGCTCAGGCTCAGACTGGCTAGAGTGGAAAGTGCGCAACATTGAAACAAGCAAAGATACG
Organism: Cyanobacteria bacterium P01_H01_bin.21; assembly: GCA_038748405.1. Lineage (GTDB taxonomy): Bacteria > Cyanobacteriota > Cyanobacteriia > Phormidesmidales > Phormidesmidaceae > Leptothoe. The sequence continues at coordinate 47,357 of JBCDIX010000016.1, forward strand.
GCCGACCATCTAAAGTGGAGCAAATTTTCAGGCGCTACCTGGAGTCACGATAATCAAGGCTTTTTCTACAGCCGCTATGATGAACCCTCATCTGAGTCTCAATTTGAAGAAGTTAACTACTTTCAAAAACTCTTCTACCATCGTCTCGGCACTCCCCAGTCAGACGATACGCTCATTTACGAACGCCCTGACCAAAAAGAATGGGGATTCCAGGGCCAGGTCACTAATGATGGCCGCTATTTGGTCATTTCAGTGTGGCGTGGCACTGAGCGCAGAAATCTGATCTTCTATAAAGATCTCCAAGAGTCCAATAGTGAAGTTGTTGAGCTAGTCAGTGAGTTTGAAGCCTCCTATAGTCTGATTGATAATGATGGCACCACATTCTGGTTTCAGACTGATTTAGACGCATCTCGTGGCCGGGTGATCGCCCTCGATCTGACCAAAGGCAATAGCCCTAAAGAGATTATTCCAGAGACAGAAGAGACATTGGGCTCAGTCAGCCTGCTTAACAATCAGTTTGTTGCCAACTATCTTAAAGACGCCTACACGACAATTCAGATTTTTGACCTAGACGGTCAATCCCTGAGAACGGTAGAGCTGCCAGGCATTGGCTCAGCTGGTGGATTCGATGGCAAAAAAGAAGATACAGAAACATTTTATCGGTTCTCTAGCTTTACGGTGCCCAGCCGCATCTATCAATACAACATGGAAACCGGAGAACAAACCCTATTTCGTGAGGCTGAAGTTGCCTTTGACCCCAATCAGTATGAAACCCAACAGGTGTTTTACACCAGCAAAGACGGCACCCGTGTGCCCATGTTTATCACCCATAAAAAGGGACTGACACCCAGCGGTCACACCCCCACGCTGCTCTATGGCTATGGCGGATTTAATATCTCTTTGAGCCCCAATTTCTCGGTTAGCAACTTAGTGTGGTTAGAGATGGGGGGAATTTATGCTGTCGCCAACCTGAGAGGTGGCGGAGAATATGGCGAAACCTGGCACCAGGCGGGCACTAAGCTCAAAAAGCAGAATGTTTTTGATGATTTTATTAGTGCGGCTGAGTGGTTGGTTGAGAACAACTACACGGCTCCAGACAATTTAGCCATCATCGGCGGCAGCAACGGCGGGCTTTTGGTAGGGGCCTGTATGATTCAGCGGCCTGATTTATTTGCAGCAGCCCTACCGGCGGTGGGGGTGATGGATATGCTGCGATTTAATCAGTTCACCATTGGTTGGGCCTGGGAAAGTGACTATGGGTCACCCCAAGATCCTCAAGAATTTGAGGCGCTCTATGCCTATTCTCCTCTGCACAATCTGACATCTGGCAGCTACCCGGCCACGCTAATCACCACAGCAGACCATGACGATCGCGTGGTGCCAGCCCACAGCTTTAAGTTTGCGGCCGCACTCCAGGCTGTGCATCAAGGCGAAAATCCGGTACTTATCCGCATTGAGACCAAGGCGGGCCATGGAGCTGGTAAGCCAACGGCCAAAATTATCGAAGAGGCAGCCGATAAGTGGGCGTTTTTAGTAGACAGACTCGACCCTGAGAGAAAGAGTTTGACTGTTTAACCTGTTGCAATTTCACACTATGATGCTATCGAACAGGGGGAGTCATCTACTATGTCACAACTGCAAGCCTTTCTGGAAAAACTGCACCATACCTATACGGCAACGGATGGGGGTGAGGTAGCGGCCTATATTCCAGAACTGTCAAAGGCTAACCCAGACTGGTTTGGCATTAGTGTCGTCACCATTGACGGTCAGGTGTTTAATGTGGGTGACACTGATCAGAAATTTACGATTCAGTCGATTTCTAAAATCTTTTCCTACGGTCTTGCTTTGGAAGACCATAGTCGAGAAGTTTTGCTAAACAAAGTAGGTGTAGAACCGACCGGTGATCCGTTTAACTCGATTATTCGCTTAGATGAAGGGTCCCACCGACCCTACAACCCCATGATTAATGCCGGGGCCATCGCTACTACCAGTCTGCTCAAAGGCGATGGCCCCACTGATAAGCTCAACCGCCTACTCAAAATGATTGAGAGCTATATCGGCCATGAGGTATTTATTGATATGCCCACGTTTATGTCGGAACGGGCGACGGGGCATCGCAATCGAGCCATGGCCTACCTAATGCTTAACTTTGGCATGATTGATAAAGACATCGACGCCGCCCTTGACCTATATTTTCAGCAATGCGCTGTCATGGTGACCTGCAGTGATTTGGCAACCATGGCAGCTACTCTGGCAAACCATGGCAAAAACCCAGTGACGAAAGTCCAGGCGGTTAATGAAGACTATGTGCGAGATATCCTCAGCGTGATGTACACCTGCGGTATGTATAACCGAGCTGGAGAGTGGGCCTATAGAGTTGGCATCCCCGCTAAAAGTGGTGTTTCTGGTGGGATTTTAACCGTGGTTCCTGGAAAAGCTGGCATTGCAACATTTTCTCCACCCATTGATAAAAACGGCAACAGCGTTCGTGGGCTACAGGTGTTTGAAGCGCTGTCAAAAAAATACAACCTACACATGTTTGATCTATCGATGGGTCGCTGTACGTTTTGTATTTAAAGTAGTCTCGATAACACTCTCTAATTGAGATGTATTCTAGCCTACACGCCTGATTGATTTCTACAGATTGTGTAGGTTATCTATGGCAATTCCCGGTATGCTGAGAGCTATATTGTTACAGATGCTATAGATTTAAATAATGAGTAACAAGTGGAGCAGCATTAAAAAGAGACAGAAACGCTCAGCTAGAATTAAACGCTATGAAACAAAAAAAGCGGAAATAGACCCCACAGAAAATAATTCTGCAGTATTCACTAAAGAACCTGAGACGACAGCAGAGAGTTCCTCTGCTGTAGCCGTTGCAGAGGAACCTGAGACGACAGCAGAGAGTGTCTCTGCTGTAGGAGTTGTAGAGGAACCTGAGACGACAGCAGAGAGTGCTAGTGAAGCAGTGGTCGCTGAGGAACTTGAGACAACAGTGATAGATGACGAGTCATCAGATGATGAGTCAGAATAAGCTTAAGAAACATATTTGCTGGCAACAGCATTATCTCTGCCATCAAGATTGCAAAACCAAAAGTGTTGCTTTAGAAATAGCTGCCAATCGGCTCGTTTGGGAGTCAGGAATTGATTCTTTTGGGGTGAGTTTGTTTAAAGTTTAATTCTCTTTCTAAGCGGCTACTCCATGCTGCATTAGCTCGATTGTTTGTTGAATTAGTGGCTGAGTGGCCTCTTCTTCAATCTCTAAACGGTTATCCAAGAGCAGCATGGCTAACCCATGCACCAGTGACCAGTTGGCCAAAGCAAGTAGCCGGGGCTCTCCAGTTTTAATTTCTTCTTTGACTTGACCAGCTTCAATAATTTCCACCAAAATTTGAAACGACTGATTGGCCGTTGTTGTTAGCGAGGGAAACGCGTCTGCATCATGACAATAGCTACCAAACATAACTCGGTAATGGGTGGGGTAGCGTAAAGCGTATTCAATATAAGCGTTTCCCGTTGCCTGTAGCTGCTTAAGTGGAGTCGGCTCGGCATCTCGTGCCCGTTCTAAGTATCGACTAAACACCTGAAATCCTTCCTCAGCGACTGCGGCCAACAGCTCTTCTTTATCGGCAAAATGACGATAGGGTGCTGTGTGAGATACCCCAGTCCGCCGAGCTACCTGACGTAGGGATAGGGCCGATATATCTTGCTCTTCAATAATCGCCATGGCTGAGTCTAGCAATGCTCGCCTCAGATCCCCATGGTGGTAGCTTTTTTTGTCGGCCATATGAGTCAGCAGTTTCTCAAATACATATTTATTTTCGTTAATTATGTTTACAATGTCAACTTTCACTCATGTAGATAGATTTTTATTGTGGCCCTCTTAATAGTCTCAAACCGTTTAGCGTCACCAATAATGTTGAACCCTCGTGTCCCAGCACTCCAGCAGGGAGAGTCAGTTCACCCCAAAAGTTAGCCACCATCAACAGGGCAATAGAGACTAGGGCTAAGGCAATGTTTTGCTTGATAATTCGCTGAGATTTTATGCCAATACGAATGGCCTGTTCCAGTTTTTCTAAACGATCACCCATCAGCACAATATCGGCTGTCTCTAGAGCAACATCGCTACCAGCCCCCCCCATCGCCACACCCACAGACGCCTGCGCTAACGCTGGTGCATCATTAATACCATCCCCCACCATCGCCACTGTCTGAAACTGGTTTTGAAGGCGCTTAACGGCATTAACTTTGTCTTCAGGCAGTAAATCTGAGTAAATGGTTTGCACCCCCACTGCTTGAGCCACCGTCTGGGCGGTGGCGGCATTATCTCCTGTCAGCATGACGGTGGTGGTCACTCCCAATCGCGTTAGGGCAACCAATAAGTTGGCGGCCTGGGGACGCACCCGGTCAGCGACGGCCAGTAATCCGATCACCCGACCTTGTTCCATCACCCAGATGACGGTTTTACCTTCGGTTTCCATGCGCTGCCCTGTCTGTAGTAGTGTAGGGTCTACAGATCGTTCGGCAGTAACAAACGAGAGTTTGCCAATACGGGCAGGTCCTGTTGCTAGATTGCCCATGATTCCTTGGCCCACTTCCGCATAAACAGAATCGGCTGGCAGCAGTGCAACTCCCTGATGTTGAGCCTTATCAACAACGGCTTGAGCAATTGGATGATCAGAACAGGCTTCTAGAGAAGCGCCTATCTGCAGCACTCGGTCTGTTGAAATACTCGGTATCGATATCAGATCACTAACCTGAAGAATACCCGTAGTCAGGGTGCCAGTTTTATCAAAGGCAATCGCGCTTACACGCCCGATGGTCTCTAGCTGAGCACCATCTTTAAAGAGAATTCCCTGTCTCGCTCCTTGGGCAATACCAGACAACAACGTTGGCATAATGGCCGCCATTAAGGCACAGGGAGAAGCCACAACTAGAAATACCAAGGCTCGATAAATGGTTGTTTCCCAACTCCATCCTAAAAGGAAAGGAGGACTAAGGGCTAATAGCAACCCTGCCCCCACAATCAGCCGAGCATACCCCCGCTCAAACTTTTCCAAAAACTGTTGCGACGGTGGCTGTGAGGTTTTGGCTTGTTCCACCAATCGAATCACCCGTTGAATTAAGCTGCTTTCAGGTGGTTTGTGTAGCTCTACGGTCAGCACACCGTTACCATTGAGGGTACCGGCAAATACTTCATCTCCTACCCATTTATCGATGGGCACAGATTCTCCCGTAATAGATGCTTGGTTCACAGTACTGCTGCCTGAGCGGATGATCCCGTCCGTGGGAATCAGCTCGCCTGGTTTAATCAGAATGCTGTTGCCCACCTGTAGTTGCTCGGTCTCTACTAGACGAGGTTGTCCCCCTACCAACAGCCAGGCATTTTCGGGCGTTAGCTGCATGAGACTGCGAATATTATGCTCGGTGCGATGTTGGGCAATGCCTTCTAGAGCACCGCTGATGGCAAAAATCAAGATCAGGACTGCCCCATCCACCAATAGATAATATTCTTGCTGCCACAGTCCTAAAACAGCTGCACCCAGCGCCGCTACGATCATCAGCAGGTCTACATCCAGCTCTCGTTCCTGCCAGAGGGTAGTCACCCCTTCGCGAGCACTCTCATACCCACCAATTATGTAGGCCGCTATCAAAATCCATAGGCCCAATCCTAACCAGTTGACAGTTAGGGCCAGCCAACCCCACAGAGTTAATAACGCACAAAGGATAGCTGCGATCGCATCAGGATAAGTGCGCCCCCAGTTTCCTAACCGCTGCTGCCAACATGTCAAAGTACTATCCACGATGCCACCTGAACTCTCTTAATAGAAAGCCCATGCTAAACCTTGACACTTATGTCAATGTCAAGATAGCCATCTATCTCAACGGCGGTCTCTTAGCGGCCACCATATTTCTAAGTGTAAGTTTTACAAAATTAACGCAGCTGCTTATTGACAATTTTTCTTATTTAAGTGAAGCTTATGTCATCTGATTAATCATAGGTAGGGGTGGGAGGTAATCGGGCTATGCTGAGCCGAGGGATTAAGTCATTTGTCATGGTGACCATAGCTCTTCTTCTCGGTTTAACGATGAGCCTGTCTCCTGTTTATGCCGATGTCGTTGATGCGACAGCATGGAATAATTTAGGGCAACAGCTTTTTATACTAAAACGCTACCCTGATGCGTTACTGGCCTATAATCACGCTCTGTTACTCCAGCCAGACTATTCTCTAGTACTGGCTAATCGTTGTGGCGTACTCAGCCAGTTAGAAGAATATTCCCAAGCCCTGGCGTCTTGTGATCTAGCCCTTGAAATCGATAGTCAATGGGGAATACATGGCTCTGCTTTAGGCTGGGATAATCGAGGAGATGCACTATTTAATCTAAAAAGATATCCAGAAGCGCTGTATTCATTTGAACAGGCACTGGTTCATAATCCTGGTTATGAGAATGCCTATCGCAATCGTCAAATTGTTTTGACCTGGCTAGAACAAACCAGCAATACACCCTAAAGCAACACTACTAAGGAAAGATTGGTTATGTGGGATCTGCCAAATTTAATTGATCTAAACCTGTTATTAGTGCTATCACCCATTACTGCGGCTGTGGCTTGGAGCATGTTAATTTCTGATATACCTAATTTGTAGGTATACGCGATCGCTGATTTAGGGCATCAATTAGGCTAAAGCTTTTACCATTCAATAGCCTCTCACAACTAAAACACTCTGACAATCAGCAATGCTTGTTTATATTGTTAACACTTTTTGGGAAATTCTTAAATGTACACAACTAACAGGTCCAAACAATGAGTCACTTTATTGATGTTGCTGTTGCCTTTCTAGGGGGCACTATTCTATCTGTTGAAGGAGGATACCGGGTATTACAGCACCCGAAAAAAGAGCATGTTTTTAACCGAATCTCTGATGCCCGTTGGTTTCTGGCCGTAAACTGGTGTGATCAGTTTTCTACACCAGCAGGAATCTTAACCCACGATGGACAACTCACCTTCCAAAACCATGCGGCCATGGCCTATGGTGAAACATTGTTTTTGCCATTACAGCTCAGACGCGCCATTTTTAATCATTGTCTCACTCTAGCGCCAGGCGAATTTACGACCTATACGATTCATAACTCTTTTCAGGGAGACGATCATCAAGTAGACATTACGGGACTAGACATTGACCCTAGATATGGCAGGGTCGCTCTGGTTAAAACAAAACATTCAGAGTCTTTAGCACCATTTTAGGGCGGCTTCTGGCAAGGCTGCTCTGATAGTCAGCTTTAGACAGTTAGATAGGGCGGCAATAACGACAGTGCTACGATCAGTAAAAATAGTAAGCTGGCAACTGTTTCTAGCATGGCTACATGTTGAATTTTAGTGTTGCAGTACCAGTCTTTTTGCCACAGAATAAAGCCAAATTTTAGGAGAGAAACGCCAAGGGCGGCGGCTGTTATGGGAGCCAACCAATGGAGCTGCCAGAGGGTCACAACGAGTCCTAGCGCAATTGTGTGAAAAATAAGCCCCGATGTTATCGACGCCTCTCGGACTTTTCTTAGCTTGACGGTAAAAATAGCGCTGGAGAAAAACAGCGTATTGAGCAACCAAAGGGCGATGACGCCAGTGGAAAGAGTACCAACGGTGGCGACATAGGCTAGCGGCGCCGCTAAACAAACCGCCGCAAAAGTAACCAGCTCATTAAAAACTGATTTTTGCTGACGCCACCGGACTGATACGCTATCCACAATAGCGGCAACCAAAACGACACCATAGATTCCTGGCAACGACCAGTTGTCATGACGCTGCCAAAATAGCCACAGCGCGATCGCACCCGCGATGCCTCCATAAATTCCGGTCCATACCAAAAAACGAGGTTTCCAACTATGTCGCTGTTTGATTTGTAACACCAATGGATGTTCTGCCTGAAATCCACAGTAGACACACACTAGCGCCAGGGTTGTTGTCCAGGTCCATTGCTGAGCGGCGGCTGCCCCAGTCAAAAATGCAACGCCTAACATGACGTATACCCCATGTTCTGGGGAGACTGTGGGGTGATACCACTGTTGTTTAGGTGACTTAGAACCTGTTGAGACGGTAGTCATAACTCCACAGTGGATAATGTGAGCATAAACGCAAGGTTTGAGGAGGCTTCTAGCGCATGGGGGGCATTAGCTGCCATAAAAATAAACACCCCCGGCGATAGAGAAATAGTCTCACCGTTTAACGTTAGCGTCCCTGTGCCATCTAGCACGTGAACAGTGGCATTGCGGGTGGAGGTATGTTCTGAAATTTCAGTCGCCGCCGCCAGACAAAACAGACTGTACTGACACAGCTCACTTTTCCAGAGCACTTTGCTAAGTATTCCTGAGGCTGGATATTCAAAATGGTCTTGCAGCTGTATGCAAGCTGTATCAGCAGAAACTAGCGTAGTAGACATGGCTTATTCCCCTTTTCTGGCACAAAGCACAACATAGCCCAGGTCGCTGCCGTGACGGATAAAAGTTTCTCGCATGGAGAGAATACGCTGTCGCAGCACCGGACGGGTCAGCATATTCCAACCCATGGTTAGAAGAATGGGCACCCCTTCTTCTTGGGCAATTTGACGAGGGTTTAACAGCGTCATAGGGCCAGTGTCAACCTGTTCTACCGTTAGCCCAGCGGTTTGACAGGCGGCAATCCAGCCTTCTGTAGATAACGGAGCGGCATTGACTCGAATAGTGGTGGACAGGTCTTGATGGATGGCTTCAGTGTCAGAACCGCTCACCCGCAGTTCCTGACTGAGAAATTGACCCTTGGGTTTGATGCGATCGCAAATACCCGCTAAAATCTTAGCCTTGCCCGCCGCCGACTGCATCGTCAAAATCGCTTCTGCGAGCACATAATCAAACTGTTCTGTGACCTGCTCCAGGTGAAAAATATCGCCTCCCACAATGTTTACCTGACGACTCAAGCCAGCCGCCGCTACATTGGCTTGGGCACGGACCACACTCTCTGGATTTTTCTCAACTCCCACCACCCGCACACCGTAACGTTGGGCCAGAGAAATTGCGCTGTAGCCAAAGCTGGCGGCTAATTCTAAAACAGTCTCACCGGGTTTTAGATCGGCCCAGGCAAAGAGCTGTTCGGTCGCTGTATATCCTCCTGGACGTAGGGCTTGTTTACCAGCCGCCGCTAATACCTGGTGACCTGGGGCGGTTTTGAGGTTAATCTGAGCCATGATTGTTACTTGATGACAACGCTTTGAGTTTGTCAGAGGGTTTCAATTTGTTCCATGAGGCAGCTCATACTCATGAGGCAGCTCATACAATAGATAGCGATCGCGAGATTCAATCTTCCTGATATTGATAACATTCTCATTAGTGGGGATTAAGGATAAAAATTTTAGATTGGCTTAAGACATATACTTTTCTATGAACTGTGACCCAGCAAGTTGACATTACCCAGCTCCAAACTATCCCGTTATTTACCCAGCTAGATATTTCTGTACTAGAACAGTTAGCCCAACACTGTCGGATAAGGAGCTATACATCTGATCAAGTGGTGTTTTACGAAGGCGATCAGCTACCTGCTTGTCTGCACGTGTTGATGTCGGGACGTCTACGCATCGCTAAAATTGCCGCCTCTGGCAAAGAGACTATTTTGCGACTGTTGCCAGCAGGAGAGATATTTGCGGCGCCCGCTGTGTTTGGTAATGGCAAAGCGCCTGCCACTGTCACCGCAATTGAGCCAGCTAGCGTACTCACCTTAAAAAAGCAGGCTCTACTGGATGAGTTTTCTCAAACCCCAGAACTGGCGCTGCAGTTATTAGGTGTCTTTAACCAGAGGCTGCAGCAGCTTCACAATCAGGTTCATGGCCTAGCATCAGAACGCGCCATAGTACGATTAGTTCATTACTTGGAGTATGTGGCCAACCAAATGGGCACTGATTGCATAGAGGGTGGTGAGCATATAAAAGAACGGCTAACCTACTATCAAATTGCTCGCAGTATTGGCATTACCTATGAGGAATGTGTGAGATTATTTAAACAGCTGCAACCCGCCGTACGCTACCGACGTGGAGGAGATATTGTCATTATCGACCGTTCTATACTTGAGCAGCAGCTGTAGCCATTCAAAATTCCTAGCTAAAAAATCCATGGTCGAAATCCAAAACGACCATGGACGGTTGAGTGAACACCGAAATAGCCAAATTCTGAAAAACTAAAGCCCTCATCTAGCCCAGGGTCTACATGAGACTGTTAGCCCAAAATAGTGGTTAGAACTTAGCCATCCCTGTATACGATCACATAGTAGCATTGTTGAGAATAAATCCCATATACTTAAGTGATTTATTGCGATATTCAGGCTGTGCACAGCTCATATCAAAGATTTAGTTTTGTCGCACGACTGCATCGAAGCATGCTGGGAAGACACAGAGCTGTCTACCATAGGCATTTCTTGGCGACATCGCAAACACATCCAATAGATACCCGCAGTGCGAATATGACGTAGTAAATTACCTGAGCAACAAGGACATGAACTCACAGTTTTGATGGATTATATATAGGATATATTCTCAATAATAATAACGCGATTTTCTTAAAGTGACCCATTTAGTGATTGGCGATCAAAATCTCACCAACAATCGTTTAACCGGACCATTGCCCTTGAAATCAGAAATTTCCTGCAGTCTGTCCCTAGTTAACCTGTTTTTACGGACAGTTAAGCGATTAATAACTTTTTTATCCATAGTTGACTATTGAGAAAATATTGCAATAATACGATGAAGCGACCTTAGTCTCTCACTGTCATTCTTACTCAAGACAGCTATGGAATCTTCCCAGGTATCACAAGAACTATCTACGTCTCAATCTTTCCTTCAAAACTTGTTGAAATCAAACCCATCTAATAGCGCTTTGTTTCAAGTTTTCTGGCTATTTGCCAGGCTGGTCGCAGGGGGGCTAATGATCCATAACGGTCTAGACAAACTGTCTGATATTCAAGGATTTGCAGATAATGTTGTGAGCTATATAGGTTTACCCTATCCAATCTTTTTTACCTATTGTGCCGCATATGTTGAAGTTATCAGTGCCGGGTTGATTATGCTAGGTTTTCTATCGCGACCTAACGCTCTAGCGCTTTTAGCAACGATGGGGGTTGCCATATTTTTTCATATCAAAGGGAATGGGCTAAAAGTGACACCATTAGAAACAGCCTCACTGTATGCCACGTTTTATCTATTCTTCTTAGTGAATGGCCCCGGACAGTGGTCACTCGATGAACTGATTGCCAAAAAAATCAGCTCTTAATTCCTTCTGGACTATGGAAAATGAATTGATTGCCACTACATTGTTATTTATCGCGATTTTACTAGGGCCACTATCTTTATTCGTCATCATGCTCTGGCTGGTTGTAAATGTTTCTAGTCGCCTAGCTCAAGGGTGCTGGCGAATGTATCGATTGAGAACAACTCCCTGTGGCAATTGCTTTTATTACACGGGTTGTAAAGAGCTGGCTTGTGCCGTAAATCCCTGTAGCGTACTTACAAAAAATGCTAGGAGTTGTCAGGATTTTCTGCAGGTAGACGAGAACTCAAAATTTCTGTCTAAAAAGCGGTTTAAGCACACTAGCTAACAACCATCACACGCAGTAGAAGCTCATTAACTGTTTTTACATCACAGATAGCACGTATGAAAACTTACAAAGTCACCCTGGTTAACGAACAATATGGTGTTAACGCAACTATTGAAGTGCCTGAAAATGAGTACATTTTGGATGTTGCAGAAGACCAAGGAGTTGATCTACCTTTTTCTTGTCGAGCGGGTGCCTGTTCGTCCTGTGCCGGTAAAATTCTAGAAGGGAATATCGATCAGTCAGATCAATCGTTTTTAGATGACGATCAGTTGGATGCTGGATATGCCTTGTTATGTGTTACGTATCCAATGTCTGATTGTAAAATCGAGACCCATGCTGAAGATAATTTGTATTAGGAGTTGCTCAAAAACCATCTACAAACAGAGCATTAACCCCCTCAAAGCTTTGGATTCATCGCATAGTGTAGAAAAGACCAATAGCAAACTAATATAGTAAGCAGTTGAATCCAAAGCAACGTGCCGTTTAGCGGAGAGTTTAAATCTAGGTTCGTCCTGGCAAATAAGGAGATGATTTGAGAGTCAGTCGAAATAAAGCCAACCAGTGTGAATAGAAAATAGATTATCAGGCTTACTAAGCCTATCTTCAGCAGATAGGGTTCTGAACGAGAGTGTGATGTCACATTTAGAACAACGGCACCAACAAAGATAAGAATATAAACAACAGCTATGCTCTGCATGGTCTGAAGGCTATTCATCACCTCTAAAGCAGGCTGATCGCCTACTTTAGACAGAGCTGGCTTAATTAATAAGAGGATGACAGCATCTTTGCCCAAACAGAAGGGCAGTAGGGTTAATATGCCCAGTAAAACAGTTGTTTCTAACCCCATACGCTAGTTCAGTTGCTATCGTGACTATTCCAAAAGTGTGCTGTCATCTGCTGGTTCATCAGAAGCACTCTCCTCAGAGTCTTCCATGTCGGATTCTGTAGCATTGTCATCCGCTGACTCACTCTCATCCTCTGGCTCGGTGCTCTCGTCAGATTCCAGTGCAGCTTCGGCTAAAGCCAAATTATCTCGTGCTGCTTGAAAATCAGGCGCAAGCTCTAACGCGCTATTGTAAGCAACAATGGCTTCTTCATACCGTTCTAAGTCAAACAGTACGGTGCCTAAATTGTTGTAAGCCTGAACATAGTCAGGATTTAGCTCAATGGCTTTGACATAGGCAGCAACGGCCTGCTCTGCAGATAGTAAGTTGCCCAGATTCACATAGGCTTCAGGTAATTCTGGATTTAATTCAATCGCCCGTTCATAGGCGACAATGGCTTCTTCATAGTTCTCTTGAAGTGCCAGGACGGTACCGAGATTGTTGTAAGTATCCGCACTGTCTCCGCCTACTTCTAATGCCTGTCGATAGGCTTCGGCAGCGTCTTCTGGCTGACCCAGCTGATAGAGTGTGGCACCCAAATTGTTATAGGCATCAGCATTCTGCGGATCGATCTCAATCATTTGCCGCCAGGCTGTCGCCGCTGCTTCATAGTCTCCAGCTTGGTAGGCTTCTAACCCTTGTTGTGCAATCTCCTGAGTGGATTGAGCGATAGCTGCCACTGGAGTTAGTAGGAAAGATAATAAAAGGAGTGGGATAGATTTGCGTAGGAGCATATGTCAATAGAGTATGGGGGCTCTGGCAAGTATAGCATTATTGACATTTATTCTTAATATTAGCCCAAGCGGCTAAATTCAGTTGTTTTTATCTTCTGCTCTCGATATGACAGGCACCCCCGCAGATCTCTGGTGATGTCTCGCTCTGTGGAACATCCTCAGATAAGACCCATTCGTAAAATTCTAGAGACTCGGGTGAACAGATATCGCAGCCATGACAGCGTTGGGCCGTTGATAATTTATGAACGCGTCCCTTGTGGATTAGGTAGCTGAGCATTCCGCGTAGGGCCGTCGCATCAATGCTAAATTTCACCTCCATTTGAGCTAATGAGACCTTGTTCTGGTCATTGATATAGTCTTGAAGTTCACTCAAAATCATGGGTTAAAAACGGAAACCACGGTTGCTTCAATTCTCTTGAGAGCAAGAGAATTGAAGCGATAGACGCAGATTAATGGGCAATCTGCTGCTGTTGCTGTAATTTTCGGTTTGAGCGGCGGGCGAGTTTTAGACCGACATAGGTTAGACCCAGTGCGATCGCAATTGCCAAAGTCCAAGCGATGGACTGCCCTGGATGCTGAGCAAATGTGCCGAGCTGATAAAACAATGTGGCAGCACCATAGGCCACACCTGTGGTCCAGCCGCCAACAAAGGCGGTCCAGCCCCAGTTAGTTTCTCGGTAGACCGCGCCCATAGCAGCCACACAAGGGAAGTAGAGCAACACAAACAGTAGATAGGCAAACGCACCAACTTTGCCATCAAAGCGAGCCACCATGGCACCAAAAGTGCCGATACCGACTTCTTGTTCGGCAGCGGCTGTCTCAGCTTCACTCACATCACCAACGCTGAGTCCTAGGGGGTCAAGCAACATACCTGGGACTTCCGACAAGTTGGCCGGAACTGATGCAAAGGCTTCGCCGATACCGCCCCAGAAACTAAAGGGTTCATCGGCAACGTCAACACCGTTGGCAATCGCCGCTTCTTCACCCAGCTCACCATAGATAGAGTCAAGGGTGCCCACAACAGCTTCTTTGGCAAAGACTCCAGTAAAGATGCCCACGGTGGCAGGCCAGTTGTCTTCATGGATGCCAAAGGGCTCAAACACGGGGGTCACTGCCCGACTGATGCCGCTGAGCACTGAGCGATCGCTATCTTCATTGCCAAAGGAGCCATCAACGCCGATAGAGTTGATGATACTCAACACCATTACCATTAAGACAATCACTTTACCCGCGCGAAGCATAAAGCTCTTGAGACGTTCCCAAGCTCGCAACAGCACACCTTTAATGGTAGGTAGGTGATAGGGAGGCAGCTCCATAATAAAGTGGGATGCTTGACCTCTTAACAGCGTGCTTTTGAGCATTAACCCAGTAAAAATGGCCATGGCAATACCAATTAGATAGAGACCAAACACCACGTTTTGACCGGCAATGGGGAAAAATGCAGCTGCAAAAAGCGCATAGACCGGCAGCCGAGCACCGCAAGACATAAACGGATTCATCATGATCGTCAGCAAGCGATCCCGTTTGTTCTCTAAGGTGCGGGTGGCCATAATCGCGGGGACATTGCAGCCAAAGCCAATCAGCATCGGTACAAACGCTTTACCCGGTAGCCCAATAAAGCGCATAAAACGATCCATGACAAAGGCCGCCCGCGCCATATAGCCAGAGTCTTCTAACAAGGCCAAAAACAAAAACAGAATCCCCACAATGGGGATAAAGGTGGCCACGGTTTGAATACCAGCCCCGACGCCACCGGCCACAATCAAAATCATCCATTGAGGCAAACCAATGCTTCCCATCAGTTCACCCAACCCATCGACAAAAATGGTACCTGCTGCAATGTCGAAGAAATCAATAAAGGCACCTCCCACATTGATGGTGAGCAGAAAGAGGATGTACATCATCCCCAAAAAGATAGGAATGCCCAACCAGCGATTAAGAACAACGCGGTCAAGCCTGTCGGAGGTGGTGCCGCTGACTTCATGGGTACGCTCTGCAGCTCCTAGCACCAGCTGCCGAATCCAGCCGTAGCGACTGTCGGCCAGAATAATGTCAATGTCTTCATGCTGCACCTGACGAATGCGGCGACGGTTCTCGGTGGCGAGCTTTACCAGAGCCGGATCGCCCAGGCTGGGGGCCACCTGGTTATTTTGTTCGAGTAGCTTTAGAGCCAGCCAGCGGGCGTCGGCAGGGGACTGGGTTTCGCGCTCTAGGATGGGGGGCATTAGCGCTGCGATCGCATCTTCGACAACCGCGGGATAGGCCACATAAGGATGCGGTTTTGCCGGATTTTGCAGCTCTCGATCTAGCACCTGCTTTAAGGCTGACAGCCCCTGACCCCGCGACGCCACCATCGGCACCACCGGGCAGCCTAGACGTTCCGATAAGATGACGGGATTGATCTGAAGACCGCGATCTTGGGCCATATCGGTCATGTTGAGCACGACCACCATAGGCAGGCGCATTTCCATCACCTGAGTGGTCAAATAAAGATTGCGCTCTAGATTCGAGGCATCAACAATATTGATGACTAAATCTGCCTGATTAGAGAGCAAATAATCCCGCGCAACCGTTTCATCCAAACCGGTCTGATCATCCAGCGCATCGAGAGAATAAATTCCCGGTAAATCAACTAGGCTAATCTGCCAGTTCTCCAACTGAAAGGAGCCCTCTTTTCGTTCAACAGTGACACCGGGCCAGTTACCCACTCGCTGATTGGTGCCGGTCAGTTCGTTAAACAGTGTGGTTTTGCCACAGTTAGGGTTGCCCATCAGGCAAAGCGTTCGTTTAGGCATGATCGACAGGCTCCACAATCAGGGCATCGGCTTCGATTTTACGCAGGCTGAGATTAAATCCCCGCACTTCTAACTCCACGGGATCCCCCAGGGGAGCCTGACGAGTGATTTTAAATTCGGCATTGGGGGTTAACCCCATGGCCAAGAGCTTCTGACGATAGCTACCAGAGCCCTGGTCATACCCAACAATGCGCCCCTGGCTACCCACTGCCAGATCGCGTAGACGTGTTTGCATTGGTTTCTCCTGAGTCAAGGATGGACTTGATGCGATTTTCAGATCTGTTTGCGTGTGTGAGGGATCAGACCTCGCTTGAATCACCGATTGCCGAACGTAAATCTTGTCGGCAATATCTAGCCCCAACCCTAAACGGGTGTTGGCAACAGCCACCATAATTGAGCCACCAGCTGTTCGATTAACCACCTCCAGCTCAGTGCCACGGTTGAGACCCATGCTGATCAGCCGCTGTCTCCCCTCTGGTCCAGCTGCAAAGCCAACTATCCACACAAGATCCCCAACATTCGCCTGAGATAGAAGGAAAGATGTGGTGGCTTCAGTGTGAGATAGAGTCTGGTCGTCTGCCTCACCAATGTCTGTCTGCTCCAGCGAACCACCCAAAAAGGTAAACCAACTACGGCGTTGTTGCCTGGGCCGATAATCCATAGCTCGACTCCTTATTGACAAAAAATGTCAAAAAAATTCAAATTCATATTTGCTCCTTAATAGCCGTTAGCTTGGGATATTGATAATGATTGTCACTGATATTAAAAAACAGATTGAAACAACAGATTGAAAAAGCTTATAGAACCAAGAGCTTGAGGCTCACACTCTGAAAAGAGAGTAGTCAATATCTATCATTAAGCAATTGAATTTTATAGATGGTCTGCAAGAACACTATTGACATTTGCTCTTAAATCTAAAGCCTGATCCTCAAGTTAGTAGAAATACCTAATCTACTTAAGGGGGCTTAATTTTCTCTTAATAAAGAAGCCGGAGTTTATTAAGAAGCATGTAACGACATCGGCATCTCTTCTCGGAGGTTTTAAGGATGGAATTTTGACGGCGATGTCTGGGCGATCCCTTGTGTATCCAGGGAATCCATTGCATCGGTCTATAACGGTCATTGAGATGCAACTCACTAAAATCGCTGATTTAGATGTTGTGTTTTCAAGCGTTTCTTTAGACATCAACCGCGATGCCAGACTGTAGCGTTAGCTGAGGTATAACAGAACTTATTTTCAATTAAATAATGACTGTTCTTATGAAAGACTTTTATTTTGTTATCTAGCTCATTATCTTTATCTAAAACAGCATAAGGCTATTGCTTTTTCCTTTCACTAAGCAGGCTGGAAACACCTAATTTAGCAAGGTATCTGTTGTTTAATTGATTTTGTTGAGATGGTCCAAAAAAATCTTAAAATACCGAGAATTCTTGATAGGCTAGTAAAGTAGATCTGTAATTTCCAAGGCTTTAGAAAAGGTTCGTTCTGGGACTAATTTGACCCAATAAAAATTCTAATCCTTGCCATCAAGACAGATAAGGAGACCAAGATTATGACAGTCCAGCTACCCCAAGACGTCGGTTTAAGAGCGCGGGTGACAGAGCTTACCGGGTTACGTACAGGTCAGGTCGTTGCCATTGGTGTGGTAGCTGTTGCCCTGACGCCCGTCGTTCTGCCGGTATTGCGGCCTGTACTCAAAGCGACGATAAAAACTGGGGTAACGGCCTTTGAGAAAACAAAACAGGCGATTGCTGAAACAGGAGAGATTTTGGCAGATATTGCCGCAGAGGCAAAAGCAGAAGCCAGAACCGATGCCCTTAAGGCGGCCGCACCCCAGATCGGCTCGACCCAGGCTGCGGCTAATGACAACTAAAGATACAGCAGCAAGTTGAGGCCAGCACTAGTACAAAGAGGCGTTTTGATTATGGCTACTATCAGTGAATCGCAAACCCTAAATGTTTCCAGCACGACGACCCAACTGGGACACTTTTTGGATGAGTACAGTGAAGTTGCCTTAATCTTGCCTGTGTTAGCGGGGTTGTTTGTCACCAGCCGATTGCGGTTGCGGGGGGCAAATGCCCTTATTGTTAATTTGACAATTGCTGCGATCGCACGTCAGGTTGTTCATCAGCTTAAACAAGACGCTGGCACCGCACCAGCAGAGACCAACGGTGCGAGCCAGCCCCAGAGCAGCTATGCCGTGCCAGGAGACGACTATAAGGTTCTACATTCTGTCCCAGGACGTATTCGATTGCGCATTCCCCAGCTGCTAGAAGACCGTAACTTTGGCAAACGTCTAGAATCTTCACTGCTGGCCGACTCCCTTGTTTTAGGGGTGCGGATCAATCACGCTGCAGCTTCAGTGGTCATCCACTATGCCGACAATGGACTATCGGAGCTAGATCTGGGTCTGCGGCTGCTGCGGCTTTTAGATCAAGCCAAACAGAATGACCCATCAGCGACACCAGACAGATAAAAGCGATGACAGCTCATTTGTCCCGTCTCGCCCATCATCCCTGGCAGGTTGTTCATCACATTCCAGGTCGGGTGCGGGTGCGGATTCCGGCGATGGCCGTGATGGCCTCAACGAGTGAGAATACATTACAGACTGCCCTGGAGCAGATGGCTGGCATTCGGTCGGTGCGGATTAATCGAACCGCTGGCTGTATTGCCATTCGCTACTACCCAAATGCTGAGGCCACACTGCAGACACTGTTGATAACCCTTGAAGAACAGCATGCAGCCCCCGCTGTGCCCCAAGCTGATCAGACGCCTAAACAGCAGAAAACAACAGGCGAGTGGGAGGGGCTGAAGCTACCGGTGTTAGCAGCGGGGTTGACCCTGACCGGTCGTTGGTTACCCGGTGTGCGATCGCTTGCCCTGGTAACGCTCTTAGCGGCGGTGTTTCCTGTGGCTCAGCGGGCGGCAAAGAGTTTAGCGATTGAGCGCAAATTTAATATTGACTGTTTAGATTTACTGGCCCTGAGTTTGGGTGCCTGCCAGGGTAAATTACTCACCCCTGCGCTGGTGCTCACACTGCATGAGCTAGGAGATGCCATCCGAGAACAAACAGCCCGTACTACAGCCGTACAGGCTGCTAATTTAGAAGATGCCATTGGTCATTTTGCCTGGGTCAAAGAGACCCCCGACTCACCGCCGCAACAAATTCCTAGCGAACAGGTCCAGGTGGGGCAAACGGTGGTGGTCTACCCCGGTGAACAGATCCCAGTAGATGGCGTTGTTCTTAGGGGGGAGGCCGTGATTGACCAGCAGAGTTTAACCGGTGAAGCTATGCCCGTTGCTGGCCGAGCGGGCACCCAGGTATATGCCTCAACGTTGGCCCGCTCTGGTCAAATTTATATTCGGGCCGAACGTGTCGGGCGCAATACACGGGCGGCTGCCGGTCTTGAGCTGCTGCGTCAGGCTCCGGTCTACGATACCCGCATGGCCAACTATGCCCAGCAGGTGGCCGATCGGCTAATTCTGCCGTCATTGGTATTGGCGGGCATTGTGCTGCTCACCACCCGAGACACCGCCCGCACCGCCGCGATTTTGACCCTGGACTTTGTTACCGGTATTCGGGTGTCTATTCCCATGGCCTTTTTAAGTGCCCTCAACCATACCACTCGCCACGGTGTTTTGATTCGCAGCGGCCGCACTCTGGAACAGCTGGCCGATGTCGACACCATTGTTTTTGACAAGACCGGCACATTAACTGAGGGACATATTACGGTAGTGGATATTCAACCGGCCGCAGATGGGTTGGGGGCCACTAAGCTTTTGCAATTAGCCGCCTCAGCAGAACAACGAATCAATCATCCGGTGGCTGAGGCCATTACTCAGTTTGCGGCCGTTCGACAAATTTCTCTATTAAAACGAGATCAGTGGTCCTATGAGATGGGGCTGGGGATCAAGGCTCACATAGAAGGGCATGAGGTGCTGGTGGGTAGTGAGCGATTTTTAAGACAGTCGGACATTCACTGGAGAGCCTGTCCCATAACGCCAGAGTCAGACGCTGCCTCACTAATTTATATTGCCTGTGACGGTCAGTTTCAGGGCACCCTCCGCTACACCGATCCCCTGCGTGCAGAAAGTACTGATTTGGTAAAACGACTGCAAAAAGAGTATGGCATTACCCTACATCTCCTGACGGGAGACAACCCTCAGCGAGCGTCTCAAGTAGCCAAAGAACTGGGGATTCCAAAACAGCAGGTGTATGCCGAAGCGTTTCCTGAGCAAAAAGCTCAGATCGTCCGCGACCTTCATAAAGCGGGTCATACGGTGGCATTTGTAGGCGATGGTTTAAATGACTCTATTGCCCTGGCCTATGCGGATGTATCGGTGTCGTTTGCCAGGGGTGCGGAAGTAGCAAGAGAGACCGCAGACGTGGTGCTAATGGACGATAATTTGTTGGACTTTTTAGAAGTGATTGCGATCGCACGTCAAACCCGCGCCCTGATCGAACAAAACATTGGCCTGGTAGTCTTACCAAATTTAGTTGCCCTGGGCATCGCCACCACCCGTGGTCTCAGCCCTCTACTTGCAACTGGCATTCATAACGGGTCGGCCATTGTCGCTGGGCTTAACAGCCTGAGACCTCTGCTTCAGCATCAGCTAAACCCTCAGCGCATGGCCAGTTAGGTCAATTAATTCTTAGGCTAAACGGGTCTAGAGCTAACGGTCCACCAACCTCATCTTTGAAAATCAGGGCTAGTAAAGTTGCATCAGGTTTTAATCTATACAGCCTACAACTAGATACTATGATTTAATTGAGAACTCTGGTCATTAGCTAGCGATCAAGGCGGATATTATGTCTCTTATTCATCTAGAAAAGTCAGTCGTCAGATTTCACCTACGCGAACTATTAGAAGACGGCCATGGGGGTAATCAACTGGCACTACTGGGTCTAGGTGTCGTGTTGTTGGGGCCAAAGCTATTACCGACAATTGCCAAAGCCTCACGACCTGTAGCAAAACAGCTGGTTAAAAGCAGCCATTCCTACCGTCCGCAGGTGACGCTGAGTGAATGGGTGAATCAGTCCAGACAGGCTGAGCACACAGCTCAAAATGCAAACACAGGCAGCTAATGCTTGAGAACTGAGCTGAATTCCAAGAAAAAACAAACTGACCTAAACCATTATTAAAATCACCATACATTTTATAAAACTCTCTTACCTGACGTTAATTTTCAAGTGAGTTGAGGTTACTTAGATTTAATGGCTGCTCTGTACTATGGTAAATTTTTAATAGGAATCATTCTCATGTATCTCAACTGATAGTCCCTAAGCGCTCAGTCTCGATTAGAGCTTAGCAACCCTCTCTTTTTACTCACCAATGATCAGTTATCCATTAGCGTCTGTTTCTAGGTCCAGCAGCACCAAATCTGTTTATTCGCCTACATTTTCTCCTGAACACGGTGTTTTATTGGTTTTGGCTGGCGCCTTACTGACCGGGGCATCCCTGGCCCAAGCCTGGACCTGGGAAACAACATTAGCCTGCTTAGCCGCTTTTTTGGGTCTGCAGGCAGAATATCCCCTGACGGTGCAAATTAAACAGCGCCGTAGCTTAAAGCCCCGTTATTTATTATGGGCCGGACTCTATGGCAGCAGTGCGATCGCAATTGCCCTAACTCTCTCCTATCGTCATCCTGATCTGATTTGGGTGTGTGCAGGGGCAGCTATCGCCATGGGGATCAATGTGGTGGCCGTACTCAACCGGCGACAAAAGACCATTGACACTGAAATCCTGATGTTTATGGCCATTTGTCTGTCCACCTTGTTTGTCTATGGGGTAACTGCCGGTAGCCTAACAGTTCAGGCCATTGGCTTGTGGATGTTAAACAGTTTGTTTTTTGCCAGTGCTGTTTTTACCATTAAACTGCGTAAAGCAAAAACCAGTTCCCTAACGGGGAGTCTGGTATATCACAGTGTTGCGATCGCTCTAACTACTGGCCTTTATGGCCTAGGCTGGCTGTCTTTATTCACAGCCCTAACATTGTCGATAGCCCTATTAAAGCTCATTGTTGTTATTATCTTTAGAGATTGGTACTGCAGCTGCCGCTTTGAATATATCGCTCGATTTGAGACATACTTTGCCCTGACGTACACGGCCTTGGCTTGTCTAACAGTGTTGCCAGAATATCTTCCTGTCGCGAGCTGACTGACGATTATTTATGATCCCAATCAGGTTTAATCGTCTTACGACTATTGATAAACCGATCAATTGACATGGCTGCAACACATCCATCGCCTGCTGCGACAACAGCCTGCTTAAATGGCGTATTACGAATATCTCCAATAGCCCACACACCCTCTACAGAGGTATTCATCATCTCATCGACTCGCACACCACCGTCTGCATTTAACTCCACCTGCGCGTTAATAAAGTCGGTAATAGGTTTAGACCCACTTTGATAAATAAAAACACCCTCTACAGGTAGCTCAATGGGGGATTTATCCAGCGGTTTAACATTTATGCTGTTTACCCCCATAATGTCACCTTGAACAGTTAGCAAACGGGCACGTTCCCAGGATTTGACATTACCCATCTGTAACAGCTGCTGAGTATGGACATCATTAGATTTAGGTGATTTAGGCGTAATCCAATGCACCGTCGATGCAAATTTAGACAGGACCTGAGCTTCCTCCAATGCTTCTAAATTAGAACCAACAACAGCAACTTCTCGATCTCGATAAAAAGCTCCATCACAGGTGGCACAGTAGCTGACCCCCCGGCCAAGAAATTCTGCTTCACCGGGAAATGAAGCCTTACGCCCCATGGCCCCTGTTGCCAAAACCATAGCTCGTCCCACAAAGGTTCCTTCAGGCGTATACGCTTTCTTGGCAGTCCCCTCTACGTCAATATTAAAAACCTGCGATCGCTTATACACAGCTCCATAGGAGAGGGCCTGATCACGCATCATATCCAGTAGCGCATGACCGCTCATATCACCAGAGACACCAGGATAGTTGGCTATTTTGTGGGTAATGGCCAGGGCTCCCACAGCTGGATTTTTGTCCAAAATGACAGTTTTTAGATCTGCGCGAGCCGTGTAAAGGGCACAGGCGCATCCGGCTGGACCACCACCGATAATGACAACATCAAACTTATGGGTTTCCACAATACCAATTCCTCGAAAACAATTAGAAACATTTAGCTGATTTAGTCATTATCTAAGCTGAAAATCCACCTAGATTGAGACTTGTATCTGCATAAATAACATCTGATGATGAGCGAGGAATAGTATTGAGAAATAATTGAATCGTTTTAAGGGATATTTGCCAGGCTATGACAGCCTCAGTGGTTAATTTACAGGGAGCCGTATCGATGAAGATCGCGCAACAAAATCCACAGATGCCAACATCGCAAAACCGAACCTCTTCTATAATCCAGTCTAACTTCACACTATGATTAAACTTCTCATTACGCAAATATTTATCAAAATGAAAGAATAGCGAAAAATAATGAATTGCATCCTGTACACAGGTTGTACAGTTCCATGCGAATTCTACATATCCATGGTGACGTATTCCGTGTAGGGTTTGTCGCATCCTGCTAAAACAGCCAACGCTAAAGAAACTACTTTCCTGAGCATTTAAAGATTTAACCAGAGACTTTAAGCCTGTATCCAATGATAACTCTGGGATAGAGTCGATTAAATCAGGACTTAGTTTGAGGTTTTTAAAGCCGTGATTGGATTCGCCATTTTCGGGATAGGGAATGGATTTTCCATAGGGACTCATATGTAGCGTATTGACGTAAGGAAGCGAAACTGTCATCTAACCGAGATCCTTAGTTCTCACTGACTATAAATTGATAGTTATGCTCCAGTACACCATTGTCCCAATCAGTGGCAATTATGCAGTCAGAAAGAGCATAGGCACAACACAGGAGCGCACAGCCCTCAGCGATTTGAGTATCGTCCAGTAAGGACTGTTCTGTTTGATCGAGAGCGCCTGCTAAAAGCTGACCAACACAGGCATCACACGTCCCTGTACGACACGGCATAGGAAAGTTTAAGCCAATTTCTTTGGCGGCATCCAAAATAGAACTGTCTTCTGAGACATCTAATGTTGTTTCCTGACCTAGACGGTTATTTTGTAAGGTAATTTTAAACCAGCGCATTGTTCTAAAAAAATATCTGTCTAAAAAAAACTCATCTCCACTAGGTAGAGATGAGTCGGCATGGATCTAGAGGAATCCATAGTTGAAAAACCACTAGGCAAAACTATTGAGACCAATCGCAGCTGATGCCACTAGAACTGTGGCAAATCCGGCCATAGCCGCTTCATAATAAGAGGACTCATGAAAGCGACCAGTATCTTTTTGTCCAAGCAGGTTGTGCCACACGTGACCGGCTAAGAAAGTAACCCCCAATGCGCCCTGCAAAACAACGGTTTTCAAACGATTGTCACCAAAAATCTCGACAGGGTAAACGGTCTCATTAAAAACAAAAAAGATAGAGATCAACGCCATTAGCCCAACCCCGGCAAGGCTATAGGATAAGATGACATGACCATTGTAGATAAATCTCTCTTTAAACCATCCAAACGGTGCACGAACGGTATGCCAAATACCGCCTAGTATACAAATCGCAGCAATCCAAAGATGTCCACCAATCACATCGGGTAGATTATCAACCGCTGCCATACCCATTGGGTCCCAACCATGACGGGTAAAGCCAAAGAGATAGCCAAAAATAACAGCCGGGTTTGTTGTCACCTTATCGATAAGATGGACAGTGCCCAAAGCAGGGTCATAAATACCGCCAAACCGAGTTGCTTTGAGGACAAACAGTAGCGCAGCAAACCCTAATACAATCAAATGCTGCCCAAGGATAAATCCGAGAGTCTTTGGATTGGTCCAAAGTCCCTCTTTTTTGCCCATGAGCTTATCTTTACCAACCGCATAGTTAGTGGAACGTTGGTTAAAAACATGAAATAGACCACCCGCCGCGAGAACAGCCGATGAGACTAAGTGGAGAATTGCGATCGCAAACCAAGCATCAACATTATCTGCTCCCCAACCTAAATTAGCTAGACGAGGCAGCAGCAATAGCCCCTGTTCAGACATAGGCACATCAGCGGCATAGCGCAAAATTTCGAGCAGAGTAAACGAACCTGCCCAAAACATAATTAAACCAGCATGGGCTAAGTGCGCTCCCAGCAGCGGCTCAGTGCGATCAATCAGACGGGCGTTCCCCTGCAGCCAATCAAACTGCTTAGCCGAGCGAGTTTGCTTCGGCATAGAGATACTACTCTCAGCTTTCAATTGAGACTCGAAATCTGACACTGATTGAGATGACATGGCCTAGACTCTACCTTTATCTAACTTAAACACTAAATAACAACAGACACTTAACTAGAGAACAACGCAGGTATTCAGCGTTTCACTAGCGTCTTAATCTGACAGTAGGAACCAACAGTCTGACAAACATGTTCACCATACACGGGCGCGTCAGCAAGATAATCAACACAGTCAATGGCGTCTTCGGTGAGTGCAGACATCGGGTGTACTGCACACTTCATGCGATAGTCGCCTGTAAAATAAACACAGCGGCTACAGGGAATCTTATGCAGCTTTTTTAAATAGTGAGTTCCCTGCCGAAAGGTGTGCCAAATCTGCCACACACAGAATGACAACACAACACATATTCCTACTGTCACCCCTACGCCAACTGCTAACTGCAGGACCATGGCAATGGTATTCATAACAGTGAAAAGAGAGAAAACGCAAAGTCAGAGAATAAGATGCAATCAACAGCCCAAACAGCCCGTCGAGCTGTTGATTGTGATTAGAAAAAGCTATCTATAGAGAGGAGTAGTTTTAGATAGCTTAAATCGACATTGCTTGCTTGATTTGAGCTGACCAAGTCTTGATCCGATCTTCTGTCTTTTCAGACTCGTTATCATCATCAAGCGCTAAGCCGCAAAACTTATTGCCATCTCGAATTGCAAGAGAGGCTTCATGATCGTAACCATCTGCAGACCAGTAACCCACAGTTTTACCACCTAGACTAGAGATCTTCTCTTCTAGCTGTCCCATAGCATCCATAAAGTTGTCAGCATACCCAACTTGGTCACCTGTCCCCATATAGGCTACGGTTTTACCGCTAAAATCCACATCGTCTAGATCATCAAATACAGCCGCCCAATCATCTTGCAATTCCCCAATATTCCAAGTGGGACAAGCAATAATCAGGTATTGATAATCAGCTAGAGCATTCGCGTCTTCGATTTCAACAAGATCCACTACCGAATCACCGCCCAATGCTGACTGAACTTGCTCAGCAGCATCAGCGGTCTTACCCGTAGTCGATCCATAGAACAAACCTACTTTGGCCATGATGACTCCCTTAATCAAGGTGAAAGAAAGTGGAGACTATAACGCGACGGAGTTATAGTCTCCCTTGGCGAATTCCCGCCTAATTGACTGTGATTATCAATTAGGCTTGTCTCTAAACGAGTATACACGGAATTCAGTTATTGAGAATAATTCTTTTTAAAGAAAATCAAACAGGTGTCCCAGCTGTCCCCAATGGATGGAAGTCTTATCTGGTGATCAGCCCTGGTTAAGTGCTATGCGCACCTGTTACCAGCCCCTCCAAGGAGGCTGGCGTTGCGAATAAACCTGCAATGGTGCCAATATGGCTTGCCCGCTGTTAGGGCCCTTTAGCCCACCGAATTTTGCATAGTCAGCAACAGATCACCATTACTTACTAGCAAATAGGCAAACAATGCCCCACCCGAACCACCGACAAAAAAGCTGGTGGCAAACTGACTCCACCCTTCGGCTGATTTCAGATTTTCGGGCAGCTCTCCTGCCACAGGCTGATTAGGGACAAAGGCCGCTCTGCCATAGAGCGAAAGGCCCAACGTTAAAATCACCACCAGACCACAAGCCGACAGTAGTCCAGCCAAATTGGCAGAGGCTGTGTTGCGCAGAGGGCCTAAAAGGGCAAAGGGGCCAAATAGGAAATATCCATGGGCCATACCAACTTCTAGCCCCCGTGAAAATGGGGAGAGTCCTGGGCGATAAATGGGCAAATTATTAATCCACAACAGGCTCAGATCAGAGCTATTGAGGGGCGTATTCATGGTGCCGACTTCTGGGTTATAGCTAAGGACAAAGTCTCCTCGGCCAAAGCTATACCCTTGAGCCTCAGCTCTGGCTCGTACAGCATGCCAGAGATGCCCGGCCAGCAGTAGACCGCCAAAAGCAAAGTGAAATGCCGCTAACCACGTCCGTACAGGAATCACATCAGCATTGCCTAAAAAGCCCAACGGACCATAGAACACTTCCGGATAAGCGGTATCGTTAACCGTGACAAAATACCCTGCAAAAATGCCCATGTAGGCCAGTGCGCCTAGGCTATAGGAGAGATAGGCTTCGCCATTGTAGACCAATATTTGCTTAGCCCAGCCAAAGGGACGAGTTGCAATGTGCCAGATGCCTCCTAACACACACATTAAGCCCACCCAGATATGGCCACCGACAATATCCTCCAGGTTGTCCACGGCGGCCATACCGGCTTCACCATGGGACCCCACCAGGTAGCCAAAAATCTCGCCGGCACCCAGCGTTGGGTTTTCCACTACTCGCATAGCCCCCAAGTCGGGGTCGTACAGCCCAGTACCAAACATCGCCTGAGCCACCAGCAGCCAGGCACCCAAACCGAGTAAAACCAGGTGAATACCAATAATGGTGGTCATCTTGCGATCGTCTTTCCAGTCATAGCCAAAAAAGCCCGCAAAAGAGCTGTCTTGCTTGAGCTGGTCGGGACCCAGAAATGAGTGATAGAGTCCCCCTGCCCCCAGCACAGCTGAGGCCACCAGGTGAAACATACCCACGGCCAGAAAAGGATAGGCATCTACAATCACACCGCCCTCACCGATACCCAGACCATAGGTGGCCAGATGAGGCAGCAAAATTAGCCCCTGCTCGTACATGGCCACATCTGGGCTATAGCGAGATAGCTCAAACAGGGTCATGGCCCCTGCCCACAGGGTGATGAGCCCCGCATGGGCTACATGGGCCCCCAGCAGTTTGCCAGAAAAATCAACAAATCGAGCGTTACCAGCCCACCAACCCACACGCTGGGCGATTGGCCGACTACTCATTGCAGTTGCAGTCATTGTCTTACCTTATTTTTTGTAGTTCAGAGAGTATCTAAGCCCGCATTAGCGATCCTTGGGATGGTTTTAGTGATGAGCGATTGTTTAACAAACACTGCTCCGATTCATCCCAGCGATCGCACCTAAGCTTTTAGCTGGCTAATGGCGACCTGCTCAGCTGGAGCTGCCACACGACCTCCAACAGCCTCAGTCACCTGCCCTTGGCCAAAGTCAAAACCCGCTGCTCG
The DNA here is from genome assembly GCA_038748405.1 of Cyanobacteria bacterium P01_H01_bin.21. Taxonomy (GTDB): domain Bacteria; phylum Cyanobacteriota; class Cyanobacteriia; order Phormidesmidales; family Phormidesmidaceae; genus Leptothoe. The sequence goes on from JBCDIX010000016.1 coordinate 75,741, forward strand.
CAAGGCATGCCACAGATGTCCTTGAAGAAAAAAGAACCCTAGCCAGAAATGAGCGTTGGCCAACCATTCCCGTGATGAATAACCATCGACAGGCAACGTACTAACAAAGTAAGGAACCCGATCAAATTCAATGGTCAACATAGGCCCAAAAAACTCTGGAGGGAACACCAAAGGGTTCACCGATACAAACAGAGTGGCGATAAAGGCCATCAAGCTTAGAGCGCCCAAACTGTAGGCTAAATATGCCTCACCCGAGAAGACAAACAGCCGTTTTGCCCAAGCCGTAGGCTGTGTAGAAATATGCCACAGCCCGCCTGCAATCAGTAAAATGCCGATGTACAGATGCCCACCAACGACATCCTCAAGATTGTCGACACCCGCTAACCAAAATTTACCGGCAAACAGATAGCCCAAAATATCAGCCGGATTGGCATTGGGAGAAACAACATGAACCGTCTGGGTAGATGGATCGTACAAGCCTCCCAAGAACATCGCTTTAACCACCAACAGCAGTGCCCCACCACCAAGCAGCGTCAAGTGGAAGCCTAAAATCTCAGTCATCTTGTTGCCATCGCTCCAGTCATAGGCGTACTTGCCACTCAGGGTAGCGGGCCCCTTAAGGGAGTGGAAAATACCGCCAAACCCAAGAAACGCAGAGCTGATCAAATGCACAGCCCCTGCTACAAAGTAGGGATGACTATCAACAATCGTGCCCCCTTCGCCAAGACCGTAGCCTAGACGAGCCAAATTAGGTAGCACAATAAATCCTTGTTCGTATAGAGGAAGCGTCGTATCCAAACGACTCACCTCAAACAAGGTAATTAAGCCAGCCCAAAGCACAATCAGACCTGCATGGGCTACATGGGCACCCAGTAACCGCCCTGATAAATTGACCAATCGAGCGTTCCCCGCCCACCATGGCGGAGAACCGCCTGTTGCAACAGACGTTGTCATAGTTATGAGTCCTGTAGTCAAAAAGCAAACCTTATTGACTTTAAGTATCAATAAGGTTCTAGTAAACTTTAGTTCATTCCTATGTTATTGAGAATGCTTCCTTTTTAAACTTTTGTGTCATGTTTGTGTTTTTATGTCGGCATAACGGTCATCGCCCAAACTAGATAAATAACTGAAAATGCAATTAAACCCACTGCAACATAGGCGACAGGGGATGCTGTTGCTTTTGGAAACTCCCACCAGTTGGGTTTCAATGACCTTGCTGTGTAGTTATGTCCTAACTCAATTAATTTTGTTAAATGCTCTGGGCCATAGCGAGCCATCCGAGCAAAGGGACGTTCACCGATCCCACGCTGGGGTAAAATTCTTCGACGCTGATAAGGGACTGTATCGTCACCAAAAGCGTCTAAATACTCTTCACTATCCAATAAAGCATCTACGAATTCCGTCAGCCCCTTGGTCGCTAATACAATCGACCAAGCTCGCATTTCATCCTGACCAAACACATCTCGACCTAAAATACGCTGAACACAGAGTCGAACAAATCGATAGTTGTTATTGCAGTCATAAACACAGCGACGAAAGCTGTCGGCAGTAACCAGCCCCCGGATAAAATCTCGTACTGTGATCTGATTGCTTTTTAGCTGTGATTCTAAAAAGCGCTGACGGTGATGGGCAATTGTTTGCTGCTCATTAAATATTTGTCGATAGGCTGCGTAGATCAGCCCATCCATCTCCAGAGACTGCAGTGAACTATTGGTGGAGTATACGTTTAAGGCTTCGGTATTACCAACATCTAACGCCGCAACCCTGACATTTTGAGACGTTGGGTTATAGGCTAATACGGGAATAGTCACCATTAAATCTCCTATGTGATAGTGGTGTAAGATAGCGATTTAAAAGCTGAACAAATGTGTCCAGTACTTCTTAAAGTAAGCAGGTAAATACGGCTGAGTGGGAATGTGCCTGAGCAGTGGTGGAGAAAATTTAGAAGACGTGCAGTAGGGCCTAGAGGTGTCTCTAATCTGAATGTAAACAGAAATAGTCGTAACTGTCTGATCAGCATTAGGCTAATGCTATAACAAATTTAATCAGCTGATAGGATAGATTCTCAATTATTTTCAAAATATTGTTCAGTAAATCAAATAGTAAAAAGCCAATTTTTCTGTTCTAACTTATCGTTATGATTCACGATGGCCGATGATTTTTTTATGATAAAACTGAACGTTAGATAAACAGAGTCTGTATTTGAGACATCTAATTGTTCTGTCACTTATAGGCTATGAACCAGTGGTTTCATCTGGTGCTCAATATAAGCTTGACCTGTTAAAACATCTTTTAGATATCGACTCATATCAAACTGCTCTAGAGGTTATTGATATCAAATCCTAATAAAGATATATTTTTATCTATGGGGTACTCTTTGCCGACTGCCTCGTTGTGCGTTTGTTGTGGAAGTAATCAAAATTTTATGAACGCTAGTGCACAGGCCCTTTCCATCAGGCTGACACGTAAAATTGCTAATGTAGCCGTAATGGTTAGGGCTGAATTTCCATCAGCTATTCCTGATTTGAGTCCATGGCTGACCGAGGATATCACTCGTCAACAGATGAGTCCTTCATCTATCGATTTGAGTTTTGCATCGGTGCGAGAGTCAGACTTACTTGATTGTCGATGCATTTTATTCCAAATTCTTTTTTCGGACACACTACTAGAGCCCAGCTGTCATCTTGTTGGTATTGAAGCATCAGGGCATGATCATCAGGGAAAATGTTGGACGTTTTCCACCAAGACAGACTGGCAGTTTAAAGGTAGCCGAATTCCTAAAGATCCCAACCGGCAAAAAAGATTTATCCATTTACTAAAGCAAATTCTGACATTATTTAGCTATCCTACAGCCCTATCTCAGTCATTTTTGGACTAACGAATTTTACAATTGCTGATTTAGGGAATAAATCGGTCTAGAGCAGTGGCTATTTAACAACCGCTCACAGCTAAAACCACCCCGAGGATCAGCAATGCCCGAATTTTCTATGCACAGACATACCTATTGGCCTTCCACTGAGATAGGGCTACGACAAAAAGAACTGTGTGATTTTCTGAGCTTAAACTACAGAGCAGAAGCACTGAATGCAAAATTGCTAGGGCTGAGTACCCACGACTACTTACAGCAAATTACAGGCTGGCAGTTGCGCAATGAGCTCTATTATCCGGTCAGGTCTTGTTGTGACGTCAAAAAATTAGATCTCAAGAGAGAGAAAACTTGCATAATTCCGGAAGTTTGACCGGGACAGGAACTAACAAAAACATTGAATGACTCAGAATGTTTGTTGCAAACGAGTCCTCATTACACCCAGGCGTTGAAAAATTCTTGGTGTGGCTGATAAGCAAAGTTGAAGATTAATCATTAATAGTTACTGGTTTCTAATAGATGGCTAAAAAATAACTAGAAGGTAATCGCATCAGCCAGAAATATAAAATTGAAACAAGTTTCTTTATAAACGGCTGAACTCCCCTGATATGGGCCTAACATCTAGCATCGTTGAGAGCGGCCTTATTGCGAATTTATCTCACGCAAAAATACCAAACCCTCTGTATATCAATACTTTTGGCCACTCTCAATAAGCTATATTAGTCGCGAGAGCAATAAATCCGGACTTCACAGTCTAGGTGAATTTTGACACCGCACTTATACCCTTAAAGAAGTCACCCATGGTTAGCACATCTACACTGGTCACCCCCTTTGGAGACGTTACAGAAAACGCGATCGCATTAGAAACATCCATCACTGCTCCCGTTTGCGAAGGTTTGAATATTTTATTGGCCAGCTTTCAGGCCATGTACATTCAGTACCAGAAGCATCACTTTGTCGTTGAAGGAGCCGAATTTTATCAGCTTCACAACTACTTTGAAGAGAGCTACGACCAGGTTAAGGGCCATGTTCACGACATTGGTGAGCGTTTAGATGGTCTGGGCGGCGTTCCTGTCGCCAGCTTTAGCAAGCTAGCCGAACTCTGTTGCTTTACCCCAGAACCCGACGGCATCTATCGCTGTCGCCAAATGGTCGCAAATGATCTAACAGGCGAACAGGCCATCATTGCAGTTCTACGTCGTCAGACAGCTCAAGCAGAAAGCCTAGGGGATCGGGCCACACGATACTTGTATGAAACGATTCTGCTGAAGACAGAAGAACGTGCCTATCACCTCGACCATTTCTTGGCGAATGACACTCTAGTTGTCAGTAACAACTAGCCGGATGTAGCTGAGCAACAACTTAAAGAAAAACCTCCCCGCAGGGAGGTTTTTTTTATGGCTTGATTTGAAAAGTATTCTCAGCCCCAATTAAATAGTAAATGATAATCAATGTCAAGAAGTAAATTAGGACTTTTGAGGAGTGAGTAACTAAGAAAACTCCGTGCTCAGTTATTCACTTCTTTAGCTAGATTTCTGAGAGCATCTTAAAGAAGCGTGACGTCAAGTATAGGACATTGAAGTTTTCTCAATAGAGAATACACTCCAGGGCAGAGTCATAAATCCTGTGCCGTAATGAAAAGGAAGCGATAGGTATATGTACTCATGAAAGTTATCTCTGATACCAATCTAGTTTCCACCATCAGTCAGCTAGTGCCTAAGCTACTCAAAACCCATCCCTATGGTCTCTGCGAACTAGCTAAAGAATGTTCTGAGCAACTGCATTTTCCTGTTTGTGAGATTATGCCGTCACTGGGCAATAGTTTACACAGAATGATAACCTGTGGCGAACTTCACTATGACCGACAGCACAATCGTGTGTTTATTGGGTGATGGCGCTGAGCTGAAAAGTTCGTAGCTGCGATAAAAGGAGGTCTAGCAATCAATATCTTCTACTGCCATCGATTTTTGAAGGGATAAGAGAGAATGTTTAGAACACTCTCTTACCTTTGGTAGATGTAAACGCTTATTTCTCACTCTATAGTATATATGGTTTGAATTTGAGCGCTTAGAGATTGCTAAGTGATTTATGGCTCAGTTCAACCTTGCGTTGACTCATGGTCTCCGACATCAGGAGAGTATAAGTATTTGAGTCCGCAACTTGTTGAATTTAATGGAGGATTAACGCCTATGGCAATTATCCGACTCGATCCTTTTAGTGAACCCAATGCACTGCGCTACAGTCTGGACAAACTGTTTGATGGTGTTGATGCAACCCGTGTCTCGTCATGGACACGACAGCAGGACTGGATACCTGCAGTCGAGATTCGTGAAACGGATAACCTAGTTAAGGTACAGGTGGCACTGCCCGGTCTTGAAGCTGATGATATTGATATTCACGTCTCGCAAACAGCCGTCTTGATTACGGGTGAGCGTCGTCAAGCAGACCCAAATCCGTCAGAGCAAATAATGTCTACCGAGTTTCTTTACGGAAAGTTCCGTCGGGTAATTGGGCTAGATACTAAAGTGAAAAACACCGAAGTTAAGGCAAACATGCACAGCGGTATGTTGACGCTGGTGATTTCTAAGGCAGATGAGGAACGCAGTCGTGTTTTCCAAGTAAAGCTTAGCGAGCCTCAAGTTGCCCAACCGATAGATATTTCCTAAACGGGCTATTGGACAATTTGGTTTAGAAGAGAGATAAGAAAGCGGAGGCCAGCAGCACACTGCTGGTCTTTTTCTTATGCGGTACGACAATACCAGTCTCACGACACGGCAACAGCTACACATGCCCTTGTTTATTTGTTGACTCTACTCTAAAGGATGGAGTTTGATAGTCCTTATCCAGATATTGCTCTGGAATAGTCACTAAATTGCCATCACGAACTGCTCGATAATGAGGTGATAAGATTTCAATTCCATTTTCATTGCACTGATCTTGAATATGCTGGTGCAGCGTCGAGTAAGTTTTGGCCATGATGGATGGCTTTTTGGTATAGATATTGAGTTCGTAGCTTACGTAGAAATCATCTAAGCTGGTTTGCAAGACAAACGGTTTGGGGTTGTCTAAGACTGCCTCGGTCTTAGCGGCCGCTGCCAGTAGTGTTTGGTGCACTGTTCGCCATGGCACATCGTAGCCCAGGGTTACGGTTGTGTTTAAGACCAGCGGCGGCTCATTTGGATCATCTTGAGCTGCACTATAGTTGATAATCTGGCTACCCAGCACAGTCGAATTGGGCAGTGTAATCACTACATTCTTAACCGTTCGAATGCGGGTCACCAAAAGTGTTTTATTTACAATGTCACCAACGGCATCACCAATTTTTACTCGATCCCCTATTTGAAAGGCTCTTGTGTAAACAAGAATTATTCCAGCAACAATATTTGACACAACTGCCGTAGAGCCCAGAGAAAATAAAACCCCTAAAAAGATAGAGATACCCTGAAAGGCCGGAGACCCAAAGCCTGGGAAATAGGGAAAAACAATCACACCTGATAACGCAATAATCAACAGCGCCAGCAGTCGAAATGTTGGCTGCGCCCAGTCGGGATAAAAGCCTTCAATCGTGATTGTCTGCTCATTGATCGCTCTAAAGAACTGTCTCAAAAAGCGCAAAAGATAGTAGGTAACAAAGCAAACAAAAAGAATTGAAAATAAATTAGGTAGGTAGTTAATAAAAGCTTGCCAGATACCCGTCAGCCCAGTATGAATCTGGACTAACACTCCTCGTCCAATGGCCTTAGTCCAAGGAAAGAAGCTCAGCACCAGCGGTACGTAAATATAGAGCGCGGCCAGATAAAGCACAGTCTGAACAACTCTGCTGATGACATAAAGAATCTGGGTCAGCCGCTCTGCAGCTAATAGTTCTATGTTGCGAATTCGAAGTGACTGAATACGCCGTTGTCTCCACTGCCGAATCCGAGTAACCAGTTTAGGGTAGGCGATGGTGATAAAGCCAATTGCCAACACAAAAGCACCGGTTGCCCAAGCTGTTTTGAGCAGCCCCTGGCGAATGTAGGTTGATGTTCGCTCTTCTCGATATTGAAGGACCGCTTTACGGACAATGTCACGATAGTTTTCTACAAGAACAGATTGAGGCTGGTCAGCGGTAACGGCGTCTGCCGCAGTGACGGTTACTAAAATACGCTCACTCGACACCACATTGAGTGTTTCGCCCTGACCTTTTATGCGAATATCTGAGGCACTAATGGACGCATCTTCAGCTGTCTCAATCAGGCGATTGGTAATGGCCTGTGCTCGATCTTGAGGGGAAAATGCACCGACACCTCTCTGGATGGAAAAGAGTTCTTCTCCTCCTAAAATAACTTTGGCAGGCTCTTGGCTAGCCGCCAAATCTATACCGCTTTCAGGTGTTTGAGCAATTGTTAAGCTGTGTCCTGAGAAATTCAACAAAACACATAAAGCTGCAACAATGATACACACCAAAACATGAGTGAGTCGTCTGACCAATGGGCCACCTAATGGCTGATGCTGTAACAGCCGGTGTTTCAATCGAAAAAAAGTCATGTTTGTTAGCAGACAGTTTATACAGAAAACTACGAAAAGAGATTAATTGAATAGTAGATACTATCGCACCCGTAAAGATTCCCATACTGAGCTACAGCCACTTTTGAAAAGTAAAGAAAATTCAAAGGCTATGCTTCAGTTAGTGCAGCACGCTGAGTCAGTTTGGGCAATTTGTCGCAAGCCTATTCAAAGCACCTTTCTACCTTTCGATGGATGCTGGATTAGTTAGATATCTTTTATCTTTGATGGCAATATGAAAAATTTAAAGTAAATAATATGGAGCTGCTTTTTTCCCTAATTGCTGGGCTAATAATTGCATTTGCTTTGCAGCTATTGCTAGCAAATTTGGGAATTGCGCTAGGGCTGACGGTGCTTAACTTTTCACCAGGCCAAGCGTCGGCTGGTAAAAGCATATCGCTCCCCATTACCCACCTGTTGGGGTTTGGTGTGGCCCTTAGCCTATCGACGGTGTTATTTGCAGCAGGGCTACTAACCGCTGAGTTTAGTCAAATCTCAGCTCCACGCCGGGGGCTTATCTTTGGCATTATTCTATGGGCCACCTACTGGCTGTTGTTTATCTGGCTTAGTTCAACAACGCTCTCAAATATTGCCGATTCTTTGCTGGGTACTGCCTTAGCAGGTGGACGTCGGCTAATCAAAACCATTGGCCAGCAGCTGGGTGAACCAGAATCTGAAGAGCAAACGGTGCTCAAAGATCTGGCTAAAGAAGTCTCTGAGCTAGCAGAAAAACAAAAGCAAATTCCTCAACACTTGGCGACACAGCAAGAAGCGCTGCTGGCTGAGATTAAAGACCTGGTCTCTAATAGGGAGGTCGCTCCTCCCCCGGTGACACCCCCCGTCGTTGAAGAGCTAAACGCTACAGCAGGGTTGACGCCGTCCAGTCTTATGTCTCGCCTAAACTTGCCAAGCGGACGACAGCTGCTACAACGTGCTATTGACCAAGTAGACACGTCTAATATTGATATTCAAACCCTTTGGCATCAGATATATTCAGACGACTCGGAAAATGTTATTGAACTTGACGTAGTAGATTATCTGCGGGAGACACCGGTTTGGATGTTTCAACCACAGATTCTTAAAGAGACATTTTATGAGCGAATTTACGACCCAAAAGCTGCACCCGAAAAAATTAGGGCACAGCTGGCTAAGCTGGATCACGAGCATTTTGTTGGCTGGCTGCAGGAGAGGGGTGACCTAGCTACTGACCAGATTGAGGCTGTTGCCAACCAGCTGAATCAAATAAAAGACTCCGTTATCAAGATGGTTTCATCATCTCGCTCAGACTCGACAGGTGATGCTATTGACGAGACAGCGATTGAAACAATACAGGGGAAGCTAATTGCCTACTGTCGCTACACCAATTTAGATGTCCTGAGCGCTGATAGTTTAGTAGAAAAATTAACCGCTCAGCTAGCCGAGCATTTCCTTACAAGTAGCGCTAGCGTAGCTAAACAGCTGGATTTAGATGCCATTCAATCTGTGCTAGAGCGACGGCGAGGACTTGAGCCGGCTCAACAGCAGACGCTCATGGTGGCACTCCGTTCGGCACTGCCAAACTCATCTGAGGTAACACTTTCAGCTCCCCGACGCTGGGTCGTTCGGCAACCAACCCGGGACCTGACCAAGCGGCTGACTAAGCAGATAACTCACTATCTACAGCATCAAGACAAGTCATCCTTTCAACCAGCTCACATGGTTCGCGACCTGACTCATTTGGCCAAAGCATCTCTGGGTTCGCTGTCTGACGGTTTACCTGACCCTCTCTTTGATAAAGCTACCTGGCAGCAGGAGTTAGAAAAACGCCGGGATATGACCGCTGACGAAATTCAACAGACTTTAGTCGGGGCTGAATCTGCCTGGCAGCAGGCTTTTCAACAGGTCAACAGCTGGGCTAAAACCTCGTGGTCAGAGGTACAAGAAACCATTGCATCTAAAACCCCAGTCGGCACTGCCCAACGGCAGATCACAGAGGGGCTCTCTGCTGCCCAGCAAACGTTAGAGACCAAAGCTAATGCGGTCAAGGCCGATCTGCAGACCCAGGCCGATGCTGCGCGGGGGCAGGTTGCGATCGCAGCCTGGTGGCTGTTTGGCAGCTTACTGTTATCTGGCGTCAGTGCAGCAGCATCTGGCTGGCTGGCGGTTATATATTAGTCCATCGATAGACGACAGCAGTCAAAGCCACCGTCCATTATGGAAACGCATGTTTACAAAAACTGGGTTTGGATTTCTTAGAACAGATTACTAATGCGATCGCACATTTCGGCTACTGGGGTATTGCCCTGCTGATGCTGTTGGAAAATGTTATCCCACCGATTCCGTCGGAGATTATTATGCCGCTGGCAGGCTTTGCAGTCGCGCGCGGCGAAATGAGCATGACGGGTGCAATCGTATCGGGAACCATCGGCACATTACTCGGTGCATTGGTGTGGTTCTACATTGGAAAGATCCTGGGACTGCGACGCATCTGTCGATTAGCCAACCGCTATGGCAAATGGTTGGGTATTTCTGGCAGAGATGTCATGGCTGTCCAAAAATGGTTTAGCCAGCGCGGCGGTTACTGGAGTGTCGCCCTTGGACGCCTATTGCCCAGCATTCGCACCTACATATCTGTGCCAGCAGGCATCGCCAGGATGCCGTTTTTGCCCTTTTTAATCTTCTCAGCCCTGGGCTCTGTTGTCTGGATCACGGCGCTAACCGTCGCAGGCTATTATCTTGGAGACAGCTACGACAAAATTGCCCAATTTTTAGCTCCTGTGGGTAAAGGCGTCTCCATTACGCTGGCACTATTGCTCATAAGTTGGCTGCTGTATCGATGGTACAAGCATCGAACTGGGGCATCAGCGTAACCTCTAACCCGCTGTTAGGAGTACACAACCCTAAATTTTCTCTTCTAGAAATTAGCGTTTTACCGACTTTATGCTGCTAGCCACTGATGCGTCCGTTGTCACCAAGATTCGCAAAATGCAGGCTCGCGTTCGCTGGCAACATCCCCTGATAGCAGAGCGTAATATCGATCAAACCCAGCTTTTTATCGACGATGGTGGCGCAGACGATACAGAGTTTTCCTTTATGGTGCTGGGGGACAGCGGCACCGGTCGCTACCGGGGAGACAGCCCCCAACGACGGGTTGCTAAAGCCATGATGGAGCAAGGGAACGATGCTCGATTTTGCCTCCACACAGGCGACGTGGTGTACTTAGTGGGCTCTAGCGAACAATATTTTGACAACTTTATCAGCCCCTATCGCGAATGGCTGATGGGTGGGGACAACCCTAGAGCCATTGCCTATAATCAAATGGTGTTTAGGCGACCAATTTTACCCACCCTAGGCAACCACGACTACTATAATTTGCCATTTCTGTTTGGAGCGGTTTCTGCTCTGAGCAATCCCATCCGCAGGCTGCTGCGTTCTTACATCGATTTAGACATTGGCTGGCACGGCTCTTACACAGGTAATGCCTATGCTCAAGCATTTATGGACTGTCTCATTAACCTCGATCAAACCCAACTACAGGCTCACCTAAATAACCACTACACTGCCGCCAACGGCACCTGTTTACGCTATGTACCGGGCGAGTTTACCCGGTTACCCAACCGCTATTACAGCTTTCGCTATGGTGGTATCGACTTTTTTGCCCTAGATTCCAATACCTTTAATGTGCCGCAGCCAATTGCAGAAGGTAAAGCCGGGCTAGACTATCGAGAACAGCTCAACATGCGTCAGGTGGCGTTAGAAAAAGAACGACTGGCGCTCTTAGAAAAAGCCGCCAGACTTGACTCCAACGACCCTGACCAGGCAGAACAAATTGGCGATCTCTCTGGTGAAGCAGAACAGCTAGAAGAAGAGATCCGCGACATTGCCAAACAGCTAAAGCCTGCGCCAGCTGAGGATATAAACGATACAGAACAGCTCAACTGGCTAAGAAATCGACTCATTGCGTCATGGCAGGACCCCACTTGTCGCGGACGACTGCTGTATTTTCATCATCCCCCCTATGTCACAGAAGCGACCAAGTGGTCTCAGGCCCAAACGCTAGCAGTGCGTCAAAATCTGCGTCAGGTGCTCACAGAAGTGAAACAGGGGCTAAACGGCCTACCTGGGAACAGACCCCTGGTAGACTTAATCATTAACGGTCATGCCCACTGTCTGGAGTATCTGCGCACCACTGACAGTGGACTTGCCGATGCTAATATTCCCTGTCTGGTGTGCGGCGGTAGCGGCTATAGTCTGCGGCGGCAGCGCAGCAATGGGCCAGAGGTATCTGAGATTATTAATGGCAGATCTCAGCAGGTGGCTAACTCACACCTGTTTATTGGCCGCAATGGCCAGGGTAGTAAAAAGCGTCGTCCCTACTCCTGTTTGCGGATTGAAGTTAAAACCGGTGACCCACCTAAATTTTTAGTAAAACCGATTGTGGTGGAGAAATTTCAGCACAAATGGCACCAACCTGATACAGATACGTTGGTTTTGTAAAACCTGTTGGTGTTGAAGACGAACGGTTGCGATCGCATATACCGACTACCAGCCATAGACACTCACGTAAAAGCTCAGCTATTTCTAAACTTGATCTCGAAAGAGATTTATCCAGGCACAGTTTCTCTCATCCATACCGTAAGTCTATGGAAACCATGGACTTTCTCTAAGTCTACAAGCTCTCCTCGACCATTGTTTTCTCAATAGTGTTAATTTTGTTACTATATGCATAAATATTTGACAACTCTCGGAGAGTTTGTTCTAATAAGATTAAACTAAATGCCCGTTATGCTTTACATAAGGTGCAACCGAGTAGATAAAGAGATATCTGCATTCTTGTAGATGCACATCTCTCTGGGGTTTTTTGAATAAACAGTCGCTACCTGTCGATATTCGGCAGTCATATAGTGCAGGTGTTAGTCTGCTTCTCAAGGAAACATTGTTCTCATCAGCGCTCTTTGCTTTGGCCGCTGCTGATTTAGAGGGTGAACTGATCTGTTAGAAACACCACATACCAGTATCTTTTCGCAGTCTGGCTTCACAACTCTTCAACCGCTATAGCATTTGAGGGTTCTAACTACTTGCCTAAATAGATGTCAGATACGGAGACTTTCTAATGATCGCTAATAGTCAAGAAAAACTAGCTGATAGTCCACGACTTATCAAGGTTCTGGTTTTAATGGTGGTCTGCTTTAACCTCTTTGGCCTCTTTTTACTCTTCAATCCGCAAGTTTTTAATAACAGCGCAGATGTTGACATAGTCAATGTCAGATAGATTTGCTAACCCTGCTGTCGATGGCCAATGCTGTCTTGGGTACAAGGGTGCAGGCTAAGCTGAAATCTTGAAAGCAGGATTTCTACATATGCCATAGATAGCCGGTGCATTGGGCGTTTGCAGAGGGCATAAGGCGCTTGTCTGCTGGCCAGGGTGTCCGCTCAGCGGGCACAACTCAAATCATCGCGTATCATAGACCCGTAGCTGCTCCACTCGCTCGCGATGACTGTTAAGCCTGGTAGTAAATACTATCCTCTATTCGAGCATTTGCAAAAATGCAATGGGGAAGAAACGACACTCACCTTTAGAGAAGTCGAAGCATTACTCGATAACTCACTACCCACGTCGGCATTTGAAAAGAAAAACTGGTGGAGCAATCGCGATAGTGCCAGTGCTCTGCAAGCTAAAGCTTGGGTGAGTGCTGGCTATCATATTGATGTGGTTGATCTAACGAAACAAATAGTTACCTTTCGTAAATTTCAGGCAGAGTACAACATTCAGAAAAAAGACGGTGCTGTTGTCTGGCAGCAGGATGCTATCAAAGCATTGCGTAAGCATATGAGCCTGACCCAGGCCCAATTTGCTCAAGAACTAGGCGTGCGGCGACAAACTGTCAGTGAATGGGAGAACGGTGTCTACGATCCTGATCGCTCGACAACAAAGTTCTTAGAACTCATTGCCAAACAGGCCGATTTTCAAAAAACATTGTCAGAACAACAATAATTTATTGACTAATGTCCGGCTAACGAGCATAATAAGCTTTATGCGAGCAGGTGTACTCCTGGCGCAAGTTTCTACCACAAGTATTTCGGAGAAAACGTTTATGCTAACCGACCCAAACCAGGGCGCAACTGCGTCCACAGCTTCGCCTGCCCCAAAAATCCTTCCCGAACACCAGTTTGAAAATGTTCGCCATATGCTATTTGGCAGCCTGACAGGGGTGCAGCTCACCATTCAAGAGCTACACAGCAAGCACTATGCTGAGCCTAATGATTGGAGTAAACCCATGTCGACCGGGCGACCTAATGAGGTAATGGCGATTTTGACCAAGAAGGTGAGAGTAGCTTAATTGACCAATCCAGACGCATTAATCTATGGGGCAGAACAGGCAATACTCTCTTCTCTAATCTGAAGATATGGTGTTCTTGCTGTAATTAGTGCGTCTTGGTCTAATTAAGGGTGTACTAGAGCGGTTATGGAACTTGGGTAGATTTTGCTGTATGGCCATAATAGATTTAACGCACAGCAGGTAATCTTGATGTCTCAGCCGGAAGCACCTGAAAAGCAGAACTTTCTTGATCGTCAGCTGGATCAGGTTTTAAAGCTTTTAAACGACCGTTTGTTTAAGCCCCTGGACCAGCTGACAGTTGTGCTGCGGCTGTTTCTAGTAATGGCTCTGACAGTCTGGTTTGGGTTTACCGCTGTCGATCTGTGGCATTCGGTCAGTTTCAATGTCATTCATCAGCCGATTTACCATGTCAGCTTTGCTGTGGGCAGCTCTAGTGGAGAAAGCTACATCCTGGGTAAGGCGATTAAACAGGTGGTTGAGGACTATCATCCTAATCTTCGTCTAGATCTGTTAGAAACTGTAGGCTCGGTTGATAATATCAATCGGTTAGAAGCGGGGGAAGCCGACCTGATTACGGTGCAGTCTGACATTAGCCCTGGTTCCAAGGCTCAGGCTGTTGCTACGCTTTATCGGGATTTGTTTCAGCTGTTGGTGCAGGACAAAAGCAGCATCGATGAGTTTACAGACCTGAGAGGACGGCGGATTGGTGTACAGCGCGAGAGTGGGCAGTTTTTATCATTTTTAGAAATTGCTAACCATTTTGATCTGACGGCTGAAGACTTTGATTTTGTGGGTGTAGATGATGATGAAGCGGCCTTTGCTTTTGAGACAGATCGGGTGGATGCGATTTTTCGGGTGCGGGCTCCTGGTAACTGGATTATTCAGGACATGGTGCAATATCACCGTGGACGCCTCTTGCCCATTGAGCAGGTATCAGCGATGAAGATTAAGCATCCGGCATTTAAGGCGGCCACTATCCCTGAGGGGACCTATCACGGCAGTTTCCCCATTGTACCTCCTAGGGATATTCCCACTGTGGGAGTGTATAAGATGCTGTATGCCAGTAAGCGGGCGAATAAGCAGGTGGTGCAGGCGATCGCAACTATTCTGAAGGACCATCACCAAGAGATTTCGAATGCGATTTCACGGGATACGGTCGAAGTAAAACCGCTGGTGGCAAACATTGGTCGACCTAGCAGCAGTTTTGGTATCCCCATTCATCCTGGTGCTATTGCGGCTTATAAACAAAACAAAGCTAATCCGTCTTTTGTGGCAAAGAACTTTGATTTTTTGGCATTATTGTTATCTATTGTTGTTCCTATTGCATCCTGGATTTGGGAATTGCGATCGCGAGCTGAAAAACGTGGAAAAAGCCTTTGTGAAGGCTACATCAGCGACGTCATTAAAGTTATGGACGACGATGATGAGAGTAACCAAGAACAAACTCTAGAAGAACGTAAACAGAAACTCTATCAAATCTTTGACCGAGTAGCGCAGCGTTTAGTAGATGAGGATATCTCCCAGGAAGCGTTTCGCACCTTTAATGAAGCCTATACCACCGCCTGCGAGAAAATTGAGCGGGATATTACGGCCAAAGCCCAACATCGACAGTTTGTTCAGCAGCATACGACAGCCCAATATATGCAAGATCTGATGGTGATTCATCAGGCAGATAGTCTTTCCTATGGGGATAGTTTGCACCAGATAGAGGAAGTACTACAGCGGGTGTTGGATGATCTGGCGTGCGATCGCATTTCCCAGGAGTCCTTTGGCGTCTTTATGGAAGTTTATAACGCTATCAAAGAAGGACTCAAACGGCGGTTGACTTTGTAAATATCCTGTAGGGGCATTGCATGCAATGCCCCTACTTGACTTTAAAGGGTTTCTTCAAAAGCTCGTAATGCTCGACTACTGCCTACCTGCTGTGCTTGCTGAATTACCTGTTCAACCATAGCTTTAATAGCTGACCCAGGAAATGTAGGACTAGTCTCCACCTCAAGATAATCTTCTCTTTCGAAGAGATAAATTTTGAGTCCTCGGTCATAAATCCACAGTTCAGGTACCTGTAAAGCAATGTAAGCATCTAGCTTAGTCTTAGATGTGTAATCTGACTCGATTGCTAGATCAGGTGGTGGATCAACGGCTAAATCAAGACGACTTTTGCCAATAACAGCTTCGTAGTTGGCAATATAAAAACAGTCATCAGGTTCGACTCCTGCTGCTTTCAGCTGTTTCCGAAATGTAGTTGAACCTAACGATTCCCAATCACGATCCTGACGACGCAATAAGGTTTTAACAATGTCAGATATCAAAACCTTGCTTCGCTCGTGATCCGGTAAAGGAACCATAATCTCTAACGTATTCTGACTGTAGGCAATACGGCTACTGCGATGCTCACCCAGCTCTTGCAAAATTGTTTCAAATTCACGCCAGCTAATATCGGGAACTGTGATCCGACTTCCCGGTTCAAGGCAAATCTTGTTAATGGCGATCGTAGTAACCATTTGCAAGCTGACGATGACAGTGGCTTTAAGGATAGCATTATTCTCTGATTAGGCCCCTATGGACCAGGCTTCAAACACCTCAACTGCTTACATTTAATCCTTGGGGCGTTTTCCCCTGGAGTGCTTATATCAAATTTACTGCCGCTTCCATGGCAATGTCTCGACGGACGGCTTCATCGACCACAGCGGCTTCATCGACAACCGAGCCCCGGCATGGATTAATGGAGCACACTGCCTGGTTTCATGGTTGCGATCGCAGTCCCATTAATCAGGTGCCGCGTATTTGAGGTATGGAGACATTGCATAGGTGCAGGAGCATTGCGTAGGGTGTAGGGACATTGCATGCAATGCCCCTATTTGACAAAGCCCTTGCGTAGATAGTTGCTTAAGCCGTCCACTAGGGTGACCATTACCAGCACCACGATCAGTAGTGCCGACACCTGCTGGTATTGCAAAATTCGTAGTGCACTAATAATCTCTAAACCAATGCCGCCTGCACCCACGGCCCCGAGCACCATGGATGCTCGAAAGTTATATTCCCATCGGTAAAAGGTGACATCTGCCATCTGAGGAAAGACCTGGGGCAGAACGCTGTGAACAATTACCTGGGGGCCAGTTGCCCCAACAGAACGGGCCGCTTCTACCGGGGCCTGGTCACTTAGCTCAATGGCTTCAGCAAAAAATTTACCCACCATGCCAACAGAATGTAGCCCCAGGGCCAATGTACCCGGTAGTTTGCCAAAGCCTACTGCCGCCACCAAAATCATGCCTAAAATCAGCTCAGGAATGGCACGAGTAACATTCAAAACGGTGCGAGAAATATGAAACGCAATGGGATGAGGCGTTGTATTTCTTGCTGCCAGGAGACATAATGGCAAGGAGAGGGAAATAGCCATGGCGGTCCCGGCGATGCTCATGGCCAGGGTATCGAAAATAGGCTCAATCCACCTAGGAAAACGACTAAAGTCGGGCGGCAGCATTTCCCCAAGCAGATTGACAATCGCTGGAATGCCCTCCGCCATCCGTTCAATATTTAACAGCTCAACAACAACAAAGCTAATGATGATTAGAATTAGCAACAGCAGCGCACGGATTGTTTGCTGCAGCCATCCGCGCTGATACTGTCGTAGGATGCCGTCGAATGAAGCGTATTGTGAGGGAGGATTGGTGGTAGACATAGTTGCTGCCCTGTAGATTTCAGTCGGCTGTGAGACTTAAACCCGCGCCGGGTTCAAAACCCGCCGCTAATTGAGGGCTGTCTGCTAAAAGCGACAACAGTGGCTGTGAGGCTCTGAATATGAGGCTTTCAGCGATTCTTTAACCTCTTTAACGGGTTTTGTTCAGCCCTGCGACTTTGAGTCCAAGGCGGGTTGACGCTTTCTCATCAGTTGTACAATATGTGCTAGAAAATAATCTTTACTGCACAAACTCTCCTAAATCTAACTCTAGAATATCGCCTGCTTTGCGAATGCCGTCGTAGTCTTTGTCTTCCATTGCAGCAAACCCATCGGCCTTAAATGGGCCTAGTACAGCTTCATCGTTCAAGTCTAAAAACGCTGTGCGAATCTCTTCTTTTAACTCTGGGTCGAGATCAGAACGCATTGTCCAGGGGTACTGAGGGATTGGCTCTGACTCGGCAATAATGGCCACTTTCTCAGGGTCAATCATTCCCTCTGCCACTAGAGATTCAAAAATAGGACGGCTCAGCCCACCAGCTTCGGCATTACCATTTTGAACAGCTAGCGCAACAGCGTCATGGGCTCCTAAAAAGACAGCCTCATAATTTTCTCCTGACTTTAGATTGGCATTGGCTAAGGTCAGCTCAGGAAATAGACGGCTGGAGGTGGATGCCGGATCACCAAAGGCAACGGTCTTACCTTCAATGTCGCTAAATGCATCCATACCCGCATCGGCATTGCCAATAATGATAGAGGTGTAGGTGGTGGAACCTTCTTTAAGACGGGCGGCAAAGGGTTCTAAATCACTCTTTGTCTTGGCTAACACATAGGAGAGTGGGCCAAAATAGGCCAGATCCAACCGACCATTGCTGGCGGCTTCAATCATAGATGAATAGTCGGTTGTCACAAACAGCTCGATCTCTTTACCTAGGGTTTCTTCTAGATGTTTTGCTAGACCCTCATTGTCTTGAATGACTGTAGCGGCGTCTTCATCGGGTAGGAGCGCCACAACCAACTTGGATGGATTGGCCGTATCAACTGCCGATGAATCTGACCCGCTGCAGCCGGCTAAGACAACAGTGCCGACTAAAAAAACGCTGGTCAGTCCTTGTTTTAATTTGATGCTAATCATGATGGTTTTCTCCAATAGATAACATTGAGATCTCACGCAGCCGCTCGATCAGTATAGATTTCGTCTAGATTATGGTGCTCAGAGGGCGGGCCATCAAATATAACGCGACCATGGGCCAGACCAATAATGCGATCGCCATATTCTTTGGCAAAATCTACCTGGTGTAAACTCAGCAACGCGGCGATGCCATCGGTTTTACAAATGGTGCGAAGGAGGGAAAGTACCTTATGGGCACTGGCTGGATCTAAGCTGGCGATGGGTTCGTCTGCCAACATGAGTTGGGGCTGTTGGGCCAGGGCACGGGCAATGCCCACACGCTGTTTTTGACCACCGCTTAGCGATTTAACCGGAGTCAAGGCTTTATCAATTAAACCAACCCGTTCTAAACAATCTAAAGCAATTCGCTGATCGGTCTGGGGCAAGGGGAACAGGCTACGCCAAAATGAATGGTAGGCTAGCCGCCCCATTAACACATTTTGCAGGGCAGACTGACGTTCAATCAGCTGGTGCTGTTGAAAAATCATACCGGTGCGCTGACGATGCAAGTGCAATACTTGCGGATTAGACAGCTCACCTAGCTCGTCGACTGTGATCCTCCCTTGGGTCGGTGGGGTTAGATGGTTAATGGTGCGCAGCAGAGTGGATTTTCCAGCCCCTGATGAGCCCAGCACCACAGCAAATTCACCACGGTTTAGCTGCAGTGATATGGACTTAAGCGCAGTGACGCCATTCGCGTAGGTTACGCCAACATCTTTAAGACCTGCTATAGACTGTTGCATTGGTTTTACATGCTCTAACCCACTGCCCTCAGCCAATAGACTATAGCTTACTAGAGCATTAACGCACTAGAAAAATATGACGTGAAAGAGAAAAAGGTATTAAGTGTAAGACCCAGGTTAACGTTTTGGGGGCACCGTCGTTAGGTCCACAGAAGGAAACACTACATTGGTGGTTCTCACGATAGTTTTATCGGCGAGGGGTGTGTAAATGGCAACTACGCTAGACCGATCAGCGATCGCAAGGATTTTCTGACAAAAATGTTAAAACCGCTTGGACAAACTGGCGGCGGCCTCGTTCTGGGCGGTCGTTAAAGACATAGTGAGTGGCATCTGGAATTGTGACTATTTCTATCGCTGGAGCATTGACTAATTCTGTCTCAAGGGCTGATAAATCTTCGGGACGTGACCAAAAGTCTAAGTCTCCTCGAATCGCGAGGGTGGGGGTGTAAATGTCTGCTGCATGCCAATATTGCTCCCCTTGGGTCAGGTTAAAACTTTCTTCTCGATAGGCGGTGGGGATGTGGGCACTGGGCGGTGTGCGCGTTGTACTGGTGGGGTCTAGGGCAACGGCTGTACGGGCATAGGCATCGGCCACTGCAGGTTCTCGCCATTGAGTTTTGTCATCAACAGGAATTGAGTTATCCCATCCTCTTAAAAAGCCATCGTAATCAACCAGGCGATAGGCACCCCCCTCTGGGTTAAAGCTGCCAGGATTCTCTGGGTCTTGAAACCGTTCGGTCAGCCCCCAGGGGGCATCGACACCGTAAAGACTGTTGAGCATCACCAGATGGCTAACGGCCTTGTTATTTTGACTGGTGTACATGCCAGCCCAGTGGCCGCCTGTGGCCCAACCCACTAGAGCAACCGGTTGAGAGGTGCGATCGCAAATCCAATCAACCACAGCACCGATATCGCGCACCGCTTCCTCAGAGGTCACCAATGGCGGATTGTTCTCTGCGGGTTCGTCTAGACCAGCGGGGCGAGTTGAAGCCTCCCAGCCGCGCACATTCATCACATAAACGCGATGGCCAGCTTTGGCAAAGTCTGCAGCTAGCGAGTAGTCTGGCACCTCAAGATCAAACGATGCTAGACCTCCGGGTCCGCCTCCGTGAATCAGCAATATAGGCACTCCAGTAGGCTCCGACTGGGGGGCGACTTCTCGCACAAAAATTTCAACTCCCGGATCGCTCTCAACTCGAAAATCAGCGCGAGATACTTCGGTAGCAGTAACCGACATTTCAGCCATTGCGGGGAGCATGGACGGTGTTAAACCAGCAGCTGCGACGTCAGTGGCTAAAACGCCCACAATCCATACATGCAGTGCCAAGCCCAGATTTTGATGAAGTGCCATATCGGTTGACTATCCATAGCGTTCTATCTGTCACCATAGAAAACGCTTATATGAACGTCCAACACATGTTTAGTTCATAATTAGTATCTAAAAGGTTCAAATGGAATTGCGTCATCTGCGCTACTTTTTAGCAGTTGCTGAAGAGCTACATTTTGGTCGTGCGGCCCAGCGGTTGCATATGGCTCAACAGCCCCTGAGTCGACAAATCCGTAACCTGGAAGAGGAGTTAGGGGTGGAGCTTTTTTATCGCACTAAGCGCACGATTCGGCTAACTGAAGCAGGCAAGGTATTTTTGCAGGAAACGCGAAAAACGCTGGCTCAGGCAGACCGTGCAGTTACTGTGACCCAGAGGGTTGCTCAGGGCGTGGCCGGTCGGCTCATCATTGGGTTTACTGGCCCCATTCTCAACAGTATTTTGCCGACCGCTGTGCGTGAATTTAAACAGAGATTTCCAGATATTCACCTGGACCTAACCCGTCTGCAAACCAATCAACAGGTTAAAGCCTTACTAGCAGAAGAGATCCATGTAGGCTTTTTACATCCGCCCATTGATGAACCCTTCCTCAGACAGGAGGTGATTTGCCAGGAGCCTATGGTTGCAGTATTTCCAGATATTCATCCTTTGGCTATAGGGGCACCTGCACCGATCTCAATTCAGTGTTTGGCGGATGAGTCATTTATTTTGTTTCCCAGACCCGTAGGCCCTGTTTTATATGATTCCATTATTGGCCTATGTCAGCAGTCAGGCTTTAGCCCAAAGATTGTTCAAGAGACGTTTCCACAACAAACTATCTTAGGGCTGGTGGCAGCAGGTCTTGGCGTATCCTTAATTCATGCCTCTGTTCAACAGGTTCAACAGCAGGGTGTGGTGATTCGGCCCTTGATAGAAACCACCCCGACCTTAGAGTCTGCTATCGTCTGGCGTTTGGATACGGTGCATCCAGCCTTACCTCATTTGCTCGATATTGTTAAAACGCTTTTTTAGGCAATTTCACTGGGAAACGGGAGCTGACTGTTATTCCCCGTCGTGTTTTGAATGTATCCGCTGATAAATGGCTGCAAGGTCTATTGCAGCAGCAGTTAGGGAAACCAAAATCCTAGGAATACCATTGGTTAGCTACATTAAAAGAGATCATTTTCACCAGACAAGCCCTGATGAGCCCATCTGCCATTTCAGAACCCCAAATAAGCGATGTTGATCGCCTGTTGCAAACCTCGATTGCACCTCAAGCCGCTCAGTTAGACAAGGATCCAAAAGCGTTACACCAGGCGTTTCAAACGTTGGGTCGTCATAATTTGTTGGGTCTTAAAGTTGCACCTGAGTGGGGTGGTCAAGGTTGGGATTCTCGGGCGGTTTATCACTTTACTGAACAGCTAGCACGCTACTCTGGGGCACTGGTGTTTTTACAAAGCCAGCATCAGCGATGTGTTCAGGAGCTGGTAAATTCTGACAATCTGGAGCTAAAGGAGAAGTATTTACGGGATGCGATCGCAGGTCACATTGGTCTGGGTGTAGGGTTCTCTCATTTACGTCGGGCGCAACAGCCTGTTGTGGCCAAAGAGACAGCTGGTGGGTATCTATTTACGGGTACAGTCCCCTGGATCACGGGGTTTAGAATTTTTGAACACTGGATGTTAGCGGCGCAGCTACCGGATGGGCGAGCAGTTTTTGTATTGGCTCCGTTTTATGCAATCGAGGACTCGCTTAAATTTAGTGAACCGATGGAGCTGGCGGCATTGGGGTCAACACAAACGGTGACGGCGACGTTACAAAATTGGGTTGCACCTGAGGAACTGGTTTTAGATATTAAGCCTGCAGGGTGGATTCAGAGGGCAGATATGGGGTACCCGCTGACCCATAATTTGTTTGCCCTGGGCTGTGCGCAGGCGGGGTTAGATATTTTGGAAAAGGCTCAGAGGTCTGGACTTTCTGAGATTGGTGTCGCCTATAAGAGATTACAAAATGAAGTAAGTCAATGCCGGGATGCCACCTATGAGACATTGGAGAATCCATCGGAGACTCGATTGCAGTTGCGGGCCTGGGCGATTGAGCTGGCAGTGCGGTGCGGTCATGGGGCCGTAATTGTGTCGCGGGGGGCGGCGAATTTTGCCAAGCATCCGGCCCAGCGGGTCTATCGAGAGGCGCTGGCCTTTTCGGTGTCAGGGCAGAGTACTGGAGTGATGAAAGCAAGTTTGGAGAGAATTGTTGGAGCCGACCTGTGGGGGTGTTGCTTAACGGATTCTTAAAGAGCAAAATTGGTTATAAAGCCTGATACTTAGGACTTCCTTAAGTCAATGCTTAAAACTTTAATCATTCATGGTCACTTTTTAATCCAGAGTTCACACTAGACTTAAAATTGTACGTATTACCCTCATGTTTCATCCATCTAAATCACGATTTAGACTGCTATGGTTGTTCGGCATCATTGGAACAGCCACCACTAGCAGCTATCTGCTGATAGCCCCTGTAGTTGGCTTCACTCCATCAATATTTGAGAAAAGCTCTCTTTTTAGCTGGAATCGCGCTAAAAACTTAAAACCTGTAGAAGGATGGTTTGAAGCTGGTAGCCACCCCAGTGATTATGCCATGGGGGCCGATCGTCGTGTTATTTATAACGGTATTGCCAGTGGCACCATACAGTCCAAAAATGCTCGCTCAGAGGGCTTTGGCACATTAATGCAGATTTCTGATGCCAGTGGCTATCAAGGACAACGGTTACGCTTGAGAGGATATGTCAAGGCTAAGGCCGTTGACGATTGGGCAGGGATGTGGATGCGAGTTGACAGTGCCTCAGGTCAGGTATTGAGCTTTGATAATATGGAAGAGCGAGCGATTCGGGGGACTACTGATTGGCAACCCTATGACATTGTTTTAGATGTACCAGTCGAAAGCAACAATATTGCGTTTGGTCTACTGCTGGCAGGGAATGGTCAAGTTTGGATGGATAATCTTCAATTTGAAGTTGTTGATGATACTACACCAACAACGAATATGACTCTTGAAGAGCCATCTAGAGCACGACAGTTAACAGAGTCACCTGCCAATTTGTCATTTGAGACTTTCTAGAGATGCCACAACAACGCCTAACCCGAAAACGTGGGATGGTTTTAACCAATGTAGGTTTGCAAAAGCTGCAAACGGCTAAGCATAAGGCTGAGATTTGGGAAAACGACGGCGATCGCTACACCCTCGAGGAACTCAGTCAGCGTAGCGGGTTAGCGCCCATTACTGTGGCCAAGGTCTTAAACCGAGAGGGTGGGGTGGATAAACAGAGCCTCACTCTCTGTTTTAGTGCGTTTGGCTTGATTTTGATGGAGGAAGATTTTACTAAACCGAGCGATCGCAAACTCCAAACCAACGGTACCGATACGTCCACCCTGGTTCCCCAAGGCTGGCATGTGGCTGGGTCCCGTCCCCATGATTACGACGTTAGACTCGATGCCACTGTAGTCTACAGCGGCTCTAGCAGTGCGCTGATACAGTCTAAATCGCCACAGGTAGAGGGCTTTGGCACGTTAATGCAATCGTTTAAGGCCAATGACTATCGCGGTCAGCGGCTACAGCTGTCTGGCTATCTTAAAACAGAAACCGTCGAAAGTTGGGCCGGTCTTTGGATGCGTGTCGATGGGGCCAACCGACAGATCCTGAGCTTTGACAATATGCAAAATCGCTCTGTGACAGGTACCACCGACTGGAGTCGATATACGGTGGTATTGGATGTCCCTGACGCTAGCGATCGCATCGCGTTTGGCATTTTACTCGCTGGCTCTGGTCGAGTGTGGTGCGACTGCCTAAACTTTGAAACGGTTGGGTTAGACGTGCCTACCACTGAACAAACCACCGATAGTCATATTCCTAATCAACCTGTAAATCTTGATTTTGAACTGTAGACAATAAAAGCTCTGCTGTTATCTGCAGTCATTTATGCAGCTCTATTGGAAAGACATCGAAAACTATGGTGCACCTTGGTCGGGTTTGGCTATATGTGTAGACGCTCAAGACTCGCCCAAACCTCAATTACGCCTGGAAACTGGTGCTACGCGGAGGATTAAACTCCTCAATCAGGAGAACGTTATATTCTGGGCAACTATTGCCGCTGATTATAGTGGTGTTCCTATCCTAAAAACGCTTAAGCCACTGACCGTTGGGGAAATGACCATCAGACCTATTACTTCAAGTACCGTAGAGGCGCTAAGGAACTTGCATGGACGAGAAAAACTCAAACAGTGGTGTCGGGTTTTTATAAAAGAGTTAAAAACCAGTCCATCGTCATTTTTATATAATGGGCTGTGGCTAATGACGGGCTTTCTGCCTAAAAAATCTACAAAACCGTGGGCTTTGGGCAGTATTAGCGACCCTAGACAGTTTGGCTATCAGTACCTGTATGAGGCTCATGACGCACTCAAGCCTGATCATTTAAGCTACATCGACTGGTGGGCAAACAACGGTAGCGGACAGCTAATTAATCTGAAAATGCCGGATAAGTCAGATGGGCGATTAAGGTGGTGGAGAAAAAAGGTTAGAGAGAATAGTCTGCCACCAATTTTGATCTGGTATCTGAACTGTTTAGATGCCTATGTTATTGTCGATGGTCATATCCGACTCTTAGCTGCCTACCTCGAAGACTACGTGCCTGAGTTTATCGCTATCTATTCGGCTCACTCAACAAAGGTCACTCCAGATCCAGAGAAGCAAGAAAAAATTTTTCAATCGTTAACCCATCAACAGATATTAAAAAGACATAAACCTATATCTGCCGAGACTCTTAATGATGTGCTGATTCGAGCATTTGATGATAGACCTTATTTAACTCCTAAGACAACGGCCTGGGCTACGATCAGATCAGATGAAGCCTGGCAGCAAGAAGTTCAACAGTTTCTCCGAACAGTGGATCAAGAAGATGCGGGCGAACTACTAGACCTTATTATTGACCATTCAACCAAGGCACAGTGACGTTGTTAGAAAAATTTTAGCGAGGCCATAAGTGTAATGAGAATTTGTGCGGCACAAACAAAACCTGTAAAAGGCGATATTGATAAAAATATTGCCCTTCACAAAACATTTATTGCCTCTGCTGTTTCGAAACAAGCGGATATGATCTTTTTTCCAGAGCTTTCAGTCACTGGCTTTGAACCGACTTTAGCTAAAGAGCTGGCAACAACTCAAGACGACGAGCGGTTTGATCAGTTCCAAACCATTAGCGATGGCTCTGGCATTACCATTGGCGTAGGGATGCCAACTAAGAGCAACGCTGGTAATTTGATCAGTATGATCATTTTTCAGCCACATCAACCCCGACAAACCTACTCAAAACAGTTATTACACTCAGACGAAGTTCCCTATTTTATCTGTGGGCAGCAAGAACTTATTTTGACCATTAAACAAGAGAAACTTGCGCCCGCCATTTGCTATGAATCGCTACAGCCCGAACATGCTGAGAGAGCAGCTGGGCAAGGGGCTCAAGTCTATCTTGCCAGTGTCGCAAAACCTGACTGTGGGGTCGCTAAGGCATTCAAACATTATCCAACTATCGCCAAGAAATACTCAATGCCCGTCCTCATGTCTAACTGTGTAGGCCCCAGCGATAACTTTGAAAGTGTTGGTCAGTCTGCTATCTGGAATCAGGATGGCAAGCTGGTAGGGCAGCTTGATAGTATGGCTGAAGGTATTTTGCTTTATGATACCAACACTGGAACCGTTCTTATTGAATAGGGTTGTCAGTCACCGTAGAAGGTGATTGCATACAGCATCAAGCACTTACCGGCTCTGAAATAGGATTAGGTTTCAGCTGCCCATCTTCCATGTAGATAATGCGATCGGCAATGTCAAGAATGCGATTATCGTGGGTGACTAACAAAATGGTGCAGCCCTGTTCTTTGGCCAGACGCTGCATAATGTTCACCACGTCTCGGCCTGATTGTTTATCTAGGGCGGCTGTGGGTTCATCGGCTAGGACAATTTTGGGATGACTGACTAAGGCCCGTGCGATCGCAACTCGCTGTCGCTGTCCCCCCGAGAGTTCATCAGGGTAGTAATCAATCCGGTCTTCTAAACCTACATTGGTCAGCATAGCAGCGGCGACCTCATCTAGATCGCGATCA
Source organism: Cyanobacteria bacterium P01_H01_bin.21 (assembly GCA_038748405.1). GTDB lineage: Bacteria > Cyanobacteriota > Cyanobacteriia > Phormidesmidales > Phormidesmidaceae > Leptothoe. The sequence continues at coordinate 102,518 of JBCDIX010000016.1, forward strand.
AGAAAGTGAGCATGCAGCTCTAGAGACATCCGTACATTTTGTCTGGCGGTGAGAAAACTCAGCAGATTATGGGCCTGAAAAATATAGCCAATATTGCACCGCAGCTGATTGAGCGCTGGTTTAGAGGCACCAAGGATCTCTTGGCCTAAAATCTTTAAGCTACCGCTTTGCGCTGCCCTCAGCCCCCCCATAAGGGTGAGCAACGTAGTTTTACCAGAGCCAGAAGGACCGGTCAGAATCACGATTTCGCCCGCGTGAATAGTGAGATCAATATCGGCTAAAACCTGTTTTTTGAGATGACCTTCACCAAAGGAATGGCTTAATTGTTGAGAAATAATAATGGGAGACATAATCAGGTGCTCAAAGAAAAGATAGAGAGAAAGACTTGGTAACAGGAGAAAATTTTTTAGTGCTTTGGCATGACTTTAAGGGCTTGTTAAAAATTAAGCTCATAGTTTGATTCTGGTTGTTTTCCCTAAATAGAAAATTAGATAACTTTTCCTTTTAGAATTTTGTCGCCGCGCGCAAAATTCTAAACCACGTTGCCAAATGCCTAAAGATGCTACTAGGGATACCTTTAATGTTTTTCCGTCGGGTTCTTGGGCGGCGGAACGCCCTAGCCATGGGGAAGCCCAGTAAGCCTAACTTGGATAATCTGAATACTTCCGGAAAGGGAACTCGGCGGGACCCCACGCAGCCGATTTTGCCTCCAATCAATACCTGAAATTAATTGTGAATATTGCCAATTAGCGATGAGGACTGCTCGGGGCTTTCCTAGCCTAAGGCTGCAGAGTACATCCCAAAAACCATTCATAACCTGCCTTAAACGCATCTTTGCCACCCGTTTCTACAATGCTGCCGTGGGCCGGAATGACGCGATCAAAATCCCACGCTAAGACTCGGCGGACTGAGTCTGCAACAGCTTCTTTATCGCGGGTGCCCCACTTTTCTAAACGTGTGGGACGGAGGCTGTTGTAAGAGCCCAAAGCACGCAATGCCAGACGAGTAGACAAACTATAGGTCTGGTCAAAATTAAACGCCGTGTCGGTCACAATCAGCGTACGACTGGACCGATGAAAAAAGACTGTTTCATTTGCAAAGGCAATGCCCTGGGGCAAGATAGACGCAAACCCTTGAAATGGCCAATAGTCTAGGTCATTGCCAAAACTTCCTGCCTGGTTAACCAGCTTATCAATTTTTAGCTCAGGGCACTTGTTGGCAAGACCATCCACACCCCAGGTAACAGCCCTAGGGTATTTTGTTTGGAGCTGTTTGACATATAAATGATGAAACAGATTAGGAGCAACAATATGCCGAACTATTCCTAGATTATTTAAATCCTGACGGTCTGGCTCTTCTAACATAATCGGTGAAATCAGCACCAGTTCACCGTCACTGAGCCGGACAACGGTCATGCGGGTGCCAATTTCTAACCCTAAAAACCGTAACGGCTGACGCGCAACCCAGAGATTATCAGTAACAGCAACTATACCCACAGCAAAGACCTCATAACAACAAAAAATAGCCAGCTAGAAAATATCGGCTGGATCGGCAGTGCGCAGTTTTCTCATGGCAATGGCCCCAGAAACAGAACACATCGCAATGGTCAAAATAAGCACAGTAACAGCCCGTCGGGTGGTCATAGCGATGGGTAACATGGTGGCGGCAAAGGCCAGCTGATAGAGACCAAAAGCGAGAACAATACTAGGGATATAGCCCAGCACCGCGAGCAGTAACGATTCTTGGATTAAAACGCTGAGCAGATAGCGGTCGGTATACACCATGGCCTTGAGGGTGGCATATTCTGGCAAGTGTTCAGACACATCGGAATAAAGAATCTGATAAACAATCACAATGCCGACGATAAAGCCCACGCCTACGCCGAGACCAAAGATAAACCCAATACCGGTACCGTTGGCCCAATAGTCTCGCTCTATCTGGGCAAATTCTTCGGGTGAACCAATTAAGACATCATCGGGTAAAACAGCTGACAGCTCCCGCTGAACTTGCTCAACATCGGCCCCCGGTTTTAGCTGTATTAGCCCCACTGCAATCTGATCGGCATTTTGGTCAGAGAAGAG
>JBCDIX010000017.1:0-101603 GCA_038748405.1 Cyanobacteria bacterium P01_H01_bin.21
ACGCTACGGGCTGAAACGACCGCTTGGTCGAACGATATCAACAACCGACAACGTGGGGTTGACTGGCAGATGAAGGTCGATGATGCGCGCTGTAAATTAGCTTCCGTTTACCCTAAAATTAAGCTTTGACGCTGCACTAGCGGTTTTTTCGAATCCAGCTGGGTTAAGAACGGCGAAGAAGAAGGCATTTGAACTCAGTAATGACATCGCTTCTCAATCGTTCAGATGGGAGGATTGGGTGGATGGTCAAGGCTCAACCCGCAAAGTGTCTGGCTGGATCGATGCATTCGAGGCAGATTATTTCATCCGGCGTGAGCGTAATCCTAAAAGCGAAACGACTTGGGAAAAGGACTATCGAACGCCCTTTAAGCGGTTGCCGCAGGATGATGAGCTGACGGCTAAAGTGCTCATTTCTGCGGCTGAAAGTTATCCAGCCGATACGCGATCTAGGAAACGGGCCTGTGATGCGTATAATGCGCTGGCTCGGTTTGCCAATGTGGACGTTAATCTCAAACCGCTACGAGGTAAATATCGGCCCAATGCTGTCAATCGAGAAGATGTGCCCAGTGATGGTCTGATTTTGGAGTGGTGCGATCTCATTCCAGATCCGAAGTGGCGTAATTTTTATCGATTGGTCGCTTGCTATGGTTTACGGAACCATGAAGCGTTCCATGTCGATTTGGAAAAACTCAAAACTGATCCGATCGCGGTGGTCACGGGTGGAAAAACCGGATATCGGGCGGTGGCCCTTCCTTGTCCGGTAGGTTGGTGGGAACAGTGGTTTTCAGGGAAAGAAATTACCTTGCCTGAAATTAATGCCCGAACCAATAGTCACTATGGCAATATCAGCAGTCAATATTTCCGACGGTTAGAGTTACCGTTCAAAATCTATGATCTGCGTCATGCCCATGCAGGACGAATGGCGATCAAAGGAATTGACCCGGCAATTGCTGCCAGATCTCAAGGGCATAGCCTAAAAGTTCATTCAGAAATCTACTTGAATTTTTTGGGGGCAGAGCAATTGCGTGGTCTGCTCGATGATTTGCGGTAGTTCAAGGGGACTTCGATTTTTCCGAGTCGATCGGTTGTCCAGGTTGACTACAAGTAATCAAATCCTTTTCAGATAGGTATTTGAGGTGATGCCAACCTATGATGAACCTGGCCAATACACATTAAGGCAGCCAGGCCAGAAGCTTATCTGTGGAATGAGAATTGTTTCGTTTCTTGTGAATAATTCGTTTATTTCGTAGATTGCAACTATGGATGTGAAGATTTCAGGCTATGTTTCTTTGGCGAGGTAGGCAATTATGGTGGCATTACCTAAAACTAGCAAGCCTTTGATTCCTAAGGAGTCGGATGCTCAATTGGCCAAAAGTAGTAGTCGCATTTTGGTAACTAATGTATCGTCTCAATAGACTACTCATCGTGTGAAGTTGCTGGATGAGGAGTGCTCAGAGCAAGAGGTGATCCTCTCTTTAACTGCTTTGCAACTAAAGTAATTGATCATGGGATGACTGCTAGGTTGTGTAAGTCTGGCCTGAAAGTTCACACAGAGATCTACCTGATTTTTCTGGTTGCTGAGCAGTTGTGTGGCTTGTTGTTGACTTGATGTGTTTGATATTATGAGTTGGTTCCATTCTTCCTAAGTCCGAATCCTAGCCAGTCAATTAATTTCAGAGATTTACAAAAGAGATTTGCCGCAAATTATGGCTAGCGAGCTTATGTATTTCTTGCAGCTGATTTTTTGAACCTGACTTACTTAGAAAAAATTATTAGATCTTCTTATAGGAGGGGATTTATTCTAACCATCAAAAAATCCTTGGTAGTATTTAGGTAGTATTAGATTATTTTGGATAGCATTTGAACTATATGCACTCAGAGTAGACCAATACTATGGTCCATTTCATTAAACAGTTAGGTCATAAAAATCCCCTTAGAAGAAAGCAAGATTTTGGTCCGATAAAGTTGGTTGTAATTCAGCCAACCTCTTTTTGCAACCTTAATTGTGACTACTGTTATCTGCCTGATAGACACCTAAAGTTAGAATTTTCATTAAATATAATAGAGCCATTATTTAACAAACTTTTTAAAAGTAACCTAATAAATAAGGGGCTTACTGTCGTTTGGCATGCAGGTGAGCCACTAACTGTGCCAGTAAAATTTTATGAGCAGGCTTTTAACCAAATTGGGTCTCTAAATGGTCAACTCAATGATGGGCTTGTAGAAATCAGGCATGGTATTCAAACAAATGGAACTCTAATCAATCAGAATTGGTGCGATTTATTTAAGCGATATCATGTCAATGTGGGAGTAAGTCTAGATGGCCCAGACTTCTTACATGATGTTCATAGGGTTACTCGTAAGGGGCTAGGTAGTCACAAAAGTACAATGAGGGGAATTAAATTGTTACAGGATAACAATCTCAATTTCCACGTCATAGCAGTTTTAACGCGCGATTCTCTAGCGTTTCCTGAAGAAATATTTCAATTCTTTGTTGAGAATGGAATACACCATGTTGGATTTAATATTGACGAAGAAGAAGGTGTTAATGAATCTTCCTTACTTAGGAATGATAAAACTATTGCGCAATACAAAGATTTTATGACTAAGCTGCTTAAGCTAACAAAGGAAAATCCAAAACTTTTGAGCGTACGTGAGTTAGAGCAAACCAGAAATATTATCGCCGGAAAAGTTGATCTTAGCAAAGGTCAACATGTGCCTTTTACAATGTTGAATGTAGCCTACAACGGAGATGTCTCAACTTTTTCCCCCGAGCTTCTCTCAATGAAAAGTGAGACTTATGGAGATTTTATATTAGGAAACATTATCACCGACGATCTTACTTCTATTTTCAAAACCTCAAAATTCAGGCAAATTAATCAAGATATCCAGTCGGGGGTAGAACTTTGTAAATCCCAATGCGATTATTTTTCGGTTTGTGGTGGTGGAGCACCTTCTAACAAATATTACGAAAATGGGTCGTTCAATTCTACTGAAACTCTTTACTGTAAGCTCACGACAAAAGTTCTGACCGATATAGTTCTAACAGATTTTGAGCAGGAACTAGGACTGTAAATTTCATTATGTTCTTAAGAAACAAGAGACGAATGTAGTACTTATGAACTAAAGTGAGTTAAGGATTTATAAAGAGGTGCAATCATATAAAGTGAATAGTCTTAAAGACTAATTGTGAGTATGATTGTAGGCTTTTCGTTCAGGGGGAATACCAATTCATGAAGAGGCACTATCAAAGGAACTCAATACGAACCCTTGGTGCAATGCTTTTGAGTTTGGTTTTAGATTTTTCTTGCCAGTCATCATCTCAAGCATTTAGTGCAAGTTCATTAGAGAATAACCTTCATAAATTATCTATTCCTCAACGGATAGATAGAGTTAGATCTCAATTCAAATATACTAAAAATCATCAATTTCCTAAGGTGACCGTCCAAGCCATAAGCTTAAAGGAGGTTGAATCGAAAAATGAAGATTTGCCTTGGAGAAATGCATGGCGTGATTGGAGCAATTGGAACAATTGGAGTCAGTGGGGTGATTGGAGTAATTATCAACCTCCTACTTCAGAACCTTCTCCAGCCACTTCACCAAGTCGTGAAAGTTGACGCTTGGAAGTTTTTCTAGATTAATAAGTTGGTATCTGGAAATAAGAAGTTTCTGATGCCTTAAGGGCATCTCTATTAATTATTGGTTGAAATAATCAATAATGGTTTTCATTACTTTAATGAATCATTTCTAAAAAGTTAGTAACTTTATTCTCAGCCTCTTACATATACTTTTTATTACATATATACATAGGCTTTATAAAGCGGCAGGAATCCAATAATGCTTTAGTTAATTGACTGGACATGCTCACATGCAGACCTAGATAAACAAACAGATTACTTGCGAATCAACATTTAAGGAGGTGTTGTGGGAAGCCTTGAATATTGAGAAGGTTAGTATACGAATACTGGCTACTTTGAGGTTTTTCTTGGTTCTTAGGTTCTAACTGCTATAAACGTTATCGTAGGTTCACAATTGTGCTAGTTTAGGTCAATTTAATGTAGGCTGGCATGATTGATACCTTCAGCCAAATCGCTTAAATGCTATAAAATGATTAGCACAAGAAATTAGATTTTTGGTCACGATGGGGCAAACTGTCTTTTATAGTTTTATGTACTTTGTCATGAAACTGTAGAATATCTTAGGGAGAATATCTTAACAACTCCTTAGGGCATTGACTTTAATCCTGAACCGCCTAGTTAGATTTGGATTTAACAGCTTTATATGACTCATGAAATACAAACCGGGAATGCTGGAGAAAATTAAGAGGGTAATTATAGCTAGCACCGCGTTATTTACTACTTTACTAGTACAAAATCCGACAGATGCGCACCAAACAAAATCCTCTAGAGAAGAAATATTCAGTTCTTCCTCTATTGAATCAAGAGTGAGGAATGTTCGCAGTCAACTAGGGAAGAAGCAATCCAGTAAACAGTTTGTTTCTCAGTGGAGAAATTATTGGAATGACTGGAACGATTGGAATAATTGGCGTGACTGGAATGACTGGAATAATTGGAATGACTGGTTTAACTTTTAATAGGAAACTTATGTAGTTGAATCGTGTTATGGCTACAATCCAGCCTTATATTTACATATAGCTATATTTTAGGGTTGCCTGCACATGTGAAGGGATTTTTGAACTGCTTCTCGGCTATATCGGAAATCTTCTAGCCACTCACAACCAGCTTCCAATAATTCCTTTGGAGTCGAATAGATCTTCCACACATCAATTCCTCCATTAGCAGAAGTAACAACCAGTTGCCTGCCGTCCGGAGAAAATTTTATGCTGTGTATAGGACCATCATAACTATATTCAGCAAGCTGTTTTTTGTCAATATTCCAAAAGTCTCCGTCAACTTCCCATAATCTAATATTGCCATCGTCTGAAGAAGTCGCGACTATCTGATCATTGGGGCTGACTTCAATATCTAAAATAGGATGTGAATGTGCGTTTAATGCGTTAATTTGTCGAATGTTTTTTAAGCTTAAAATCCCGATGTCTCCATCTACTGAAGCTGTTAAGAGATATTGATTGTCTGAAGTGAAAGCTAAATCTAAAGTTTGGAACCTATGTATCGTTTGTTCGATTGTCGGCTTTTCAGAATTATTCTCCCAAATTGCTATCTTCCCTTCGGCTCCACCAACAGCTATGTAGTCTCCGGTACTACTATGTTTAATTACGTAAAGTGGATTATTTTGCAAAGTTGTTAGATCAGTAACTAGATTTTTAGTCCAATCCCAAACTCTAACGATGCCATTAAGGCTACTGACACTCACAATTTTACTGTGATCCGAGGTGAAGTCAATGTCCAACTGTTGTTCTTCTTGTTGTTCGGATAAGGCTATCTTGTTTTTTACTTGCCTTTTTGGAATATCGAAAACAATGATTTTCTCGTCTGAAGCAGTAGAAGTCAGGAATTGTTCATCCCTACTGAAGCCAATGCTGTATATTGGCCCTTCATGGGCCTGAAAAGTGTATGGCTTCTGAGTCTCTAGAGTTTTATGGAACGGTAGGTTCATTGATTGATTTAAGTCCCAAAGATAAAGAATACCTTCCACATCTCCTGCTGCAAGATATCTACCATTATTGCTAAACTGAATGACGTTGAAGATAGCATTTTCTTCTGTTCGAAAATGAGTTGTTTTTTTGTCACTAATATCCCATGTGAGAACGGTACCGTCTGCCGAAGAAGTAGCCAACACATGTTTTTTTTGGGGATGAAAGTCTACGCTCAAAACTTCATTTGAATGTCCCTTGAGTTCATGAACTTGTTGTCCATTGGTTATATCCCAGATTCGGGTAATGTTATCAGCTGATGCCGTAGCCAAATGTTCACCATCCGCACTAAAGCTGACACCAATGACCCCTCCCTCATGATCACCAAAATTGCTGAGTAATAAACCTTTCTGAATATCCCATAGTTGAGTTGACCCATCAGCAAATGCAACAGCAATTAACTGACCTGTGGGATCAAAACCAATATCTCGAATTGGACTACTTCGTTTAGATATCCCCTCTTTGAGCGTTCGATATCTCAGGCCAGAAAGAGTCAATAGTTCAACATCTCCGTTTTCTAAAGCTATTGCGATAATATTATCTTGAGGTCTAAATTCAACTCCTGACACCTGTTTGTTTAGACTGCCTAAGGAGCTTAACTCTTTAGTTTCTAGATTCCATAGTTTGACACCTTCTTTCTCAGATGCTATCGCTATATATTTGCCGTCAGAGCTTAGACTGATAACGTTAGGGAGCCCAAAAGAACGTGCACTTAGCCTGTGAAGACCAAAAGCCTTTGTCGACAATTGGTCTATTAGTTTACCATGGCTATTCCAAACTCGAACTACGCCATCATCTGAAGCTGTTGCTACACGTTTCCCGTCACGGTTAACATCTATGTCTAAAATAGAGATACCTGGAGTGGTAGTTGTAGAAAAGCTCGCTATCTCTTCACCCTGCGCGTTCCAATATCTTATTGTTCCACTTTGAGATATTGTAAGGAGTTTCTTCCCATCTGGAATAAATAGAACTTTATGAATGGGACCACCTAAGTCTGGAACAGGTTTGCTGGGAATTTTATTCTTAGCTTGAATGCCATTAACAAATTGGTGTAACACATACGCGGGGCCATAAGCAGGTAATCGTCGGCGAGAGTTGTTATCAGTAAGCTTCTCAATATCCTGTACATATTCCATAGCAGTGACCAGAGAAGTCAAAGGATCTGAATCGAACTGCTTTAACATTCGAAGAGCATCACGTTCTATCTCGGATGCCTGAAACAGTATGCTTACTGTCTTCGCTCTAAAACTAGCATAAATGGAGAATAAGCCAACAGCAATTGCAATAGAAATAGTAGATGCAATACTTCCTCTCCGAATACGTTTTCGAGCCCTTTTTAAGTCCGATTCCGTTCTTAATCGCTGATTCTGTTCTTGATGAAGCTTTGCATTCAATTCCTTTAATTCATCTCTTTGCTGTTCCACCTCGTGTTTTTGTTTCTCAGCTCGTTGACGCAATTCTCTTTCTTCCTCGAGCTTGGCAGTTAGCTCGCTAATCCTAGGAGCTTGCTGTCGACGAATATATGAAACTAAATAATCATGTACCAACTGATAACGATTTGCTGGAAGAGAAGGCAAAAGAAAGACTAAGCCTGATTTTACAAAAATCTTTAACACCAAGTCTAATCGGCTTACTTCAGTTACTAAATCTTGTACTAATGCTTTCAGTGCGAGTTCTAATTCATCTCTAGTTTTTGGAGGACGAGTCTCATTTTCATCAGTTAAAAGATATAAAATGAGGTTTGCAGTCTCTTGGTTTTCAGGGCCACAATCTTTAACAACTTCCTCCAAATAGCGCTGAACTAAAGCTGATTTGGGACCTTTATTATTATATTCAGCAAGTGTGGTAATATCTTCTGCCTGTAATTGTGCGCCGACTATCTGGAGCTCAATTGGTCGAACCTCCTGAGAATTACTGGCAAGGTCATTAACTAATTTATCGACTAAAGTATCTTCAAGGTTAAATTGAGTTCTACCAGTTAGGCTTTTGATAATGGCTTTCGCATCCTCTGGAGAAAAATTTCCAATCTCGTAGCGGTGATTTGAGCTAAGGATATTGTCAATAATATAATGCTCATCGCCGCTCAAATGCTCGAACTCTAATAAATAATGAATATAGTCTTCTCTTAGAATCAAGATGACTTTAACAAATGGAACTTTAAAGCATTGACTCAGAAAGTATAGGAACGTCTTCCTTTCCTCTCTGTTAGAGTTGCCAATGAAAAATTCCTCGAATTGATCTAATATCAAAACACTTATGAATCGATATTGGTTTTGCTTAAGTTGCTCTATTAATGCTGTCGATGAGTCTAAGGTCGTTAGCACTTGCTCATCATATCTACCCAAATCAACACTTAGTTGATGCCCTATTGCGTTGACCCAATCATCATAGTATTGCAACGTAACAGTTAGTACATCACGGGTTTTGATAATGCGTTCTCGAAGGATAGGGACTAATCCAGCACGAACGGTTGAACTTTTGCCAACGCCAGATTGTCCATGAATGATTGTTAGCTTAAAGTTATCTCTTGCGATTCTATCAATTAATTGATTTATATCTCGTTGTCGATCAGAAACAGCTATCTCTTGAACAATCTTTTCAGGTTGTGGGAGTGATAGAATATTAGTCCCTAGCTGTTTTCTGGGTTGTAATCTATTGGCCCCAATAAATGCACTTAATCCATACTGGTTTTCTATAGAGCGTTGTTCCTGCTTAGCCTCAAATGCACTTAAGTAGTTTTTTTGTGCTATGTGCACTTCCCGAAGTTGTTCTAAAATTGAAATACGTAGTATAGGGTTTGATAGTGTCTTAGAGTGCTGTCGCGCCTTTTCTAAATAACTAGTCGCTTCGGATACTTCTTTTAACCTTTGGAGTGCCTTAGCTAGTATCAATTGATATTGAGGCTGATGCTGACGTTGAGTTTCAGGGGCTAAGCAAATAGATTCTAAAGCGTTTTCGGCATATTTTCTTGCTGACATCCAATCCTTAGAGTTCAAGGCAATTTGCGCCAAAAAACCATAATCTCTTGCTAAGCGAGCACTGTCAGCATAAGGTTGTCCTAATTCATGGAGGTGTAAAGATTGGCGAACTAATAATTCTAAATCGTCCCATTGATCAAGATCCTGTAAAATCTCTCCCAACTGCCTGAGAAAGCAGGCCACTAAATCCATCCTACTGGCAGATTCAAAAATCTTTAGAGACTCTCTAAAGTAGCTTTCTGCTGCCCAGAGACTATCTTTGGTGTCCGATAGACGACTCTCAATTTCACCTCTCTGCTTGGCCGCGAAACCTAAGTGAACAAGAATAATTCCTTGTTTTTCATACTCGTTGGTATTTCGCCAGTATTCCAAACATTCCCGGTAGCTAGTTTCCGCCTCAGCAAAACGATTATGCCTATAGTGCTCGCGACCAATACCCAACTTTAAGGTGACAACAATATCATCAGAAAGTGAATGGTTCAGTGACTCTAACTCCTGCTTGGCTTTAAAGTTCTCTTTTATCTCTTGCCAATTCAACGCCGAGAGAAATAAGTTCTCTTCGGCAGGATATTCTATGTCACCACTGAGGATATGCAGAAATAACTGTTTAGAACGCTGTTCTAGTAGTTCAACTAACTCCTCTGGTTCATATTGGAAGGAAATGGGCGTTGACCAGTTATGAAAATCGGGGACTAGCCTAATGATTTCACTTAAGACTTCATCTGTTACCCAAATAATAATAGGAAAGCTAAAGTTCTTTCTAAACTCTTCTCTTACTTGATTGGTTGACAACAATAACTCTTCTAATCTTTTTACAGATTCTAGTCCTAAAATACATATGGCATCGGGAGATTGATGATCCAAATGAGACTGTAGACGTGTATATAACTGACGTGCATTTCTCGGTAATTGAAGTGTTTCAATTGAAACTTCAGTTCGCCGCCTTAATTCTTCTAAAATTTGATTTCTCAGAGGAATATAGTTTGCTTTAGCGAGCACTAGTTCAAATCTACGCCCTCCGGTTAGATTAAGCGTTCTAGTCAATTTATTTAGGGAATGCTTATTATTCTCTGACAAGCCCTTTAAACTTTTTGATGGCTTCATGGCTAGAATTATTTTGACAAACGCCTAAACTCAGGATTTCTAAACCCATATTGGAATACTTCTTTGATTAGCTAAAACCTTCATAGAATATCAGGCCTAAGTAATGGATTTAAATCAAACCACCTACTTCCATCCTTGCCATGATATTCAAAAACAAAAAGACTTCTTAATAGAGTTTGATATTCCTTCTCTCCACTGACTGTTTTGCTTTCAGCTACGCGATTTAGTAGTTGCCATTCATCTTCAGTAATAGCCATTTTTAATCTTTCAGCATATTCTTTGATGACTCGATCAAGTGTAGCTCGTTTAATAGGTGGATCTTCTTCCTGTAAGCATGTATAAAGCATTCCTAATAAGTTACGTACATGTCCACCACTAATATTACATAGTCTATCCAGGGTGCTTTCAGCGTCAAACACCTCTAAGACTAAGTCTTGACAGGTTGGAGCTCCAATCTTGGGAAATGCTCTAGACATGATCAATTGCCTTAACAAATCTACTCCTTCACTATAGATATCATCGTTCTTTGTTCGCACTGGCACCATAGGAAGGGTCTTAGGAAGCACCCCCCCCCCAAATCGACCAATCATCATTTGGTTATCATTGGAGAACGTCAGGGAGAGAGGGATGGTATATACCAGATGACAATTTAGCTTGCGCAGTTGCTCACCTCTATCGATGAAAAGATATTCAGGCTGAGGCCGACCTGCTTCATTAAGACGATTATCGACCCTGTCTAAACTATCAACCAAAACAACTAAGCCTTTTTTATTCTTTTGTAGCTTCAATTCCTTATTTGCTTGTCCGAGTACTTCCCTATTGAGAGCTTCAAGGATTCTGCTTGTTAAAGGTTCTAGATATTGTCGAAGCCGACCACGCGTTTTTGGACTTTCTTTAGCTAATGCGGTAAGCTTTCCAAAGCCAGCAGGAAGAGATAATTCAAGCTCTGAGAACTCAATGGGAGTTTGCAGGAGTTCTGAGATATCTCTGAATAGGTTCTCAAAATAAGATGGCCTGAGGCTAATTCCCATGTCTTCAAGATTGGCGGTTATCCGATGAGCAATTGCTAGCAATATGTCGGTAACATCCACATCTGCAAGATCTAAATCTTGAGAGGATTCAAAGTAAACAACATAAAATCCTTCTTCTTCTAAGTCTGCTTGAAGTCTTCTTAGTTCTGTCGACTTTCCGCAGCCGATATGTCCAGAAAAAAGCTGACAGCTAGGCTCTCCTCGAAACGACTTTAAGCCGATTGTTCTTTCAATTGCCTCAATGATTTTACCGCCCCGAACTTCTGAAAAATCAACATAATATTGACGATCTTCAGGATTACTCACAATTAGAGTTCTACTAGGATCACAAGCATCAAAAAAACGAAGAAAGTCTAACTGCATAAGTCTTACTTTTACGACACTAGGGATATTAAGGTGCGTACCTTTAATTGAGTAGGATCCATTTCAGAAGAAACACTCCAGCCAGCTGTTGCAGTACGACTAGTTTATGTTATTCCTGATGCATAAAGTGGTTACCATTTAAACTTGCTTCTTCAACTTTTTTAATACCTGCGGGTCTAGTGTCTTTGAGCATCATTAGCTCTCGTTAAGCAATCAGAATCAGTTTTTAATGAGTTCGAAAAACTTCTATATGACTTTTTGCAGCCTTCTGTTTTTCAACTAAATAAAGTTATTCTTATTTAAATGGTGGAATCAGTTCCACCATTCATAGATTGAGTTTTGTTTCAGCTCTACGGGCTGATCCAGATAATTGCGATTAAATTGGCAATTAGAAGACCTTAACTCCCAGATCGTCACCGCAAAAATACCACCAATCTGCGGCAAAACTAATTGCACGATCGCTGAAAGAGGGGCGAACGAGGGGATTCGAACCCCCGTATGGTGGAACCACAATCCACTGCCTTAACCACTTGGCTACGCTCGCCATATTTCGGATTTATATCATATCATCCCTATCCGGCGATTACATGGTTTTCCTGACTATTTTGCTGTCAAAAGGTTAGCTGTTGACCGGGCTGGGCTTACTGAATATAGTCTCAGCCACTAGTTACATCCAGTATCAGCTATTAATTTAACTAAATCGAGTCGGTCTGGAAATAGCATCAACCACAACAGAATTGTGGCTGAACTTCTTGGATACTGAAAGATAGAAAGTTCATACAACGATTAGCACAGTCCAACTATCTGAGTTTTCGAGGTAAGCGTGAGTTCTTAGTTCTTTAGAGGGATGGCCAGCGTTGTCAAGTGAGGTAAGTGTGTGGAGTTTCTCAATCCTTATAAAGTCTGTCTGTAGGTCGTTTTGTGCACGGGCTGCGTATCAACCTGCAGCCAGATTATTAATTTGCTGTTAAATTGATACATTCATTCGGTCTGCAGATTAGTAAGCCTTTTTGTTTGCCAGGTCAGCGTCTGGACATTGGTCTAAAGAATTATTTTTTACCCTGACAATCTCATTTAAAACTTCTCGTGACATCTACAGCCTATCTCTTGATTTCCCACGGTAGTCGTGACCCGCGACATCAGATAGCCATTAACCGACTAGCTCAGCTAGTTAGGGAGCGGCTCAATCCTTCTTTGTTAGGACCATGGAGCCAGTCCTCTAGTCCTTTAATGGTGGAAGAGCGTTCTGCGGTGACGGTTTTAGGTGCCACAAACAATGGCTTGCTTAAACCTGAGGGTAGAGGTGCCGCATTAACCACCCTGCCTAGAGTAGTGACAGCCCGACTGCCCCAAGCTCGCTTTATGGTGGGGACGGCTGTACTAGATTTTGGACTGCTGCCGCTCCATCAGCAAATCTGTGAATTTGGTCGCCGGTTGACTTCGGCTGGAATTGATCGACTGCAGTTAGTACCTTTATTCTTGCTGCGGGGTAAGCATGTGATGGAGGACATTCCAGATGAAGTGGAGCTGGCTCGCCAGGAGCTTGATGGAATGATCGAGCTGGAAATAGGGGAACATATCGGTGGCTCTCAGGGGATGTTTGATTTGCTTACCCGTCGATTTTCTCACTCTCCAAATGATGGGCGTTTGATTGTTGCCCACGGCAGCCGTCGTGTGAAGGGAAATCAGATGGTAAATAATCTGGCAAAGTCTTTGGGCACATCTGTTGCTTATTGGACCAAGGAGTCTGATATTGAAAAGCAGACAATTCAGTTAATGCAGCAGGGATGCTCAACGCTGACAATTTTTCCCTACTTTTTATTTGCAGGCGGGATTACTGATGCGGTTGCGCATCTGACTGAGGAACTGGCTGAGCGTTTCCCAAGAACGAACTTTCGCTTGCTGCCACCGTTGGGAGCGACGGCGGATATGGCTGAATTGATTGTTAGGGCGTTAGGTTACAACTCAGGGGCTGGTGGTGTTACCAAAACTGAGCGATACATTTTTTAGGATTTATGCTGTTAATGGGATAGATATGCCTTAAGGTTAAGGATGTCTTAAGAAGTGCTAAGCAGGTGCTGTATCGATTTTGGCAACACTCCGCAGGAATGTTTTGACACAATCGATCTGTATCCATCCCATACAGTTTAAATGTCTCATCCGTCTGCGCAGGTTACGTTCGGTAAGGTGTATTTAGTAGGGGCTGGTCCAGGTGATCCAGGTCTGTTGACCCTTAAGGCTAAGGGCTTATTGGAGCATGCGGATGTAGTAATTCATGATGCTTTAGTCAGCCCGCCGATTCTGGCCATGGTTGGGGCTCACACCCAATTGATTGATGCAGGCAAGCGTCGAGGTCGCCATTCGATGGCGCAGGCTGAAATCACCCAGCTTTTGATTGAACA
This sequence comes from Cyanobacteria bacterium P01_H01_bin.21, assembly GCA_038748405.1. Classification (GTDB taxonomy): domain Bacteria; phylum Cyanobacteriota; class Cyanobacteriia; order Phormidesmidales; family Phormidesmidaceae; genus Leptothoe. The sequence continues at coordinate 13,493 of JBCDIX010000017.1, forward strand.
GGCTCAGACCCATGCGGTTGTGGTTAGACTCAAAGGGGGAGACCCGTTCGTATTTGGTCGGGGTGGGGAAGAAATGATCGGCCTCATTGAGGCTGGAATTGATGTGGAAGTGGTTCCTGGTATTACGGCTGGGATTGCGGCTTCTGCCTATGCTGGGATCCCAGTGACTCATCGTGACTACAGTTCGTCGGTGACGTTTGTGACGGGTCATGAGGCAGTTGGCAAGTATCGTCCTAAAGTGAATTGGTCGGCGCTGGCTCATGGTTCAGAAACAATTGTCATCTATATGGGGATACACAACTTGCCTAATATTGTGTCGGAGCTGTCGTCAGCTGGGATGTCAGAAGCAACACCGGTTGCGCTGGTGCGCTGGGGAACACGACCTGAGCAGGAGGAGTTGGTCGGGACATTGGCGACAATTGTTCAACAGGTTGAAGACCAGCAGTTTCAGGCTCCTGCGATCGCAATCATTGGTCGTGTTGTCAATTTGTATGAAACCCTGGCTTCGGTTTCCCCTATGCACTCGCCCCATTGGTCGTCGACTCAGGCATGATTGTCTGTGAGGCAGTTTGTTGTCTGACTACAGCAAACGTTACATATAGGTGATGCGGACAGTGGACGAAGAAGGCTATGTGATCGAGCGGTTAGTAGCTGACACCTCAGGTGAGCGCATTGACCGATGGCTGTCCCAGCGCTGTGAATTATCTCGAAATCGCATTCAAAAGCTAATTGAGCAGGGAGCTTTAAGCATCAACGATGCGCCCTGCTCTAACAAAAAAGTAACGGTCAACGCTGGTGATCAGCTGCAGCTTAAAATTCCGGATGTTGAACCGGTTGCGCTACTTCCGGAACCGATTCCCCTTGATATTTTGTATGAGGATGACTGTTTGCTAGTGGTAAATAAGCCTGCTGGGATGGTGGTACATCCAGCCCCAGGCCATCCCAAAGGCACTCTGGTCAATGCTGTTTTAGCCCACTGTGGCGATCAGCTCACGGGAGTGGGTGGTGTACAGCGCCCAGGTATTGTGCACCGCTTAGACAAAGATACAACCGGGGCAATGGTGGTTGCCAAAACAGAGCCTGCCCTCCACGCTTTGCAGGCACAAATTCAGGCAAAGACGGCTCAGCGAGAATATTTGGGTATTGTTTTTGGTGTTCCTAAACTGTCTTTAGAAGACCCTGCCAAAGAAGGATGGGGAACGGTTGATGCGCCCATTGGTCGGCACCCAAAAGAGCGTAAAAAGATGGCGGTGGTACCCATTGAAAAGGGCGGACGACGCGCCGTTACTCATTGGCAAATTCAAGAACGTCTGGGCAACTATACGCTAGTTTACTATCGATTAGAAACGGGCCGGACCCATCAAATTCGAGTCCATAGCGCCATGATGGGGCATCCAATTGTTGGCGATGCTATTTATGGGTCAGGTCGGTCAGTGGGTGTCAAACTGCCAGGGCAGGCATTGCATGCGCGAAAGCTGACATTAACTCATCCTGTCACGGGCAAATCTATTGTTGCGATCGCACCGATTCCGACAGTGATGGAAACACTGTTGCAACGTCTGCGCCAGCGATAGGTCAATGAAAACAACCAATTTGCAAAATTAAAGGAGGGGAACTGCTGCAGCTACCCTCCTTTAATTTAATTATTAGAGTGCTACCTAACCACTCTCAGCTCAAATCGATTAACTTCCCTGCTTTAGCTTAGCTACTGTCGCAGCCGCAACTGGGTCGTTAATAGGGAAACTAACTTTCCGATAAGGAACTGACGATCTAAAGTTCACAGTTGCCGTAGAAACCTGGCCAGCAGGTGAAGGCTTGCTGTTGCTTAGACCACGCGCCATAGACATAAATAGCGCTGGATTACCAGCCTTAGGCTGCTGCTCTTGAGGAGTAAACCGACGAAGAGTAGTTTGCAGGACAGGCTTGGGGAAGCCAAGAATAGACCGGTAGTACTCGTCGTAACGAGGGGACTTTAAGTTAAAGGGAAGTTCGCCAGTAGAACGACTGGGTAAAACACGACGGCGCTGGTATGGCAAAATGTCATCGCCAAAGTTGTCTAGATATTCATCACTACCTAGAAGCGCATCTACAAACCCTTCAATACCTTTAGTTCCGACGACAATGGACCAGGCAATGGTCTCGTCTTTACCATAGACATCGCGTCCTAGAACTCGCTGCACAGTCTGTTCTACAAAACGATAGTTGCTATTCATTTTGTAGAAGCTGTTGCGATAGGTATTTGACAACAGCAGACCGCGAACAAAATCACGCACAGTGATCTGGTTGCTGCGAAGCTGAGACTCTAGGAATCTCTCGCGATCAGCCTTAAAGGCATGGAAAAAGATCTGACGATAGGCTGCTTCAATCAGATCGTTGATATCAGTCGAAGACAGAATATTCTGAGTTGAATAAATCTTAGGCTGATCATCCCCAGGAATTTCATAGCCCTCAACCCGAGAATTTTGGCTAACCGGTGAGTAGTTCAGCAGAGGAATCGCCACTTGAGAATCTCCAGAATATGAGGAAATTTAACAAACGTTAACCATAACTATAAGGGGTTATGGGGGCGGGACCTGCCATGGCTGACAAAATATCACAGAGCTTAACATTGAAGAAAACGGTCGTTTGTCAAGCTGTCTATGGGTTTCTACCCCAACTACAAAGACGCAGAATCTAAAAACTGCTGCCATTGCGTTGGAGTGTTGCAGTTTCTTAATACATTAGAATTTGTTACGGAGAGCGTCATAATCCTTTCATTGACTAACCATTGTTGGAATGAACGTACGTTATTGTTAATCGCTCGCTGCAGGTTAGGAATACAGCGGTAGTGATAAAACCCGCAAAGGGGTTCCCAACGGTCGTTATATCTGGGAAGTGCTGCGATCTCATCTTGATGTAGCGTGTTTAGTTGCTGTCGCCAGGTTTGTAAAGCTGTGCTGTTAAGGGCGGGCATGTCACAGGCCAAGACTAATAACCAGGTCGGAGGGCAGCTGTAGCGATGTTGCGTATTTTTTAAAATCATTGACCAACCTTGGGCCAGGGCACTCATTGGGCCAGATCCTTCATGGTGTTCTTGAAGCAGCACAATATCTGTAGGCAGCAGTTCCCTATAGCGCTGTGGCCACGGACTTAATACATAGACATTAGACGCGCAGCTCTGGGCAACCGTGCAGACGTGTCGTAATAAAGTATGCGATTGACCGCCGTCCGCCATAGGTAATAGCGCTTTATCTTGCCCCATTCGACGGCTTTGGCCACCAGCTAAGACCAACGCTGCTGTAGCGGGGCATGGTGCGATCTCAGGGGTCATCGACGACGTCTACGCTCTGCCCACTGTTGTCCCTTATAAAAATATGCCAGCCCCATAAACCCAGACAGCAGTGCATAAATCGCTCTGATGCCCCAACCAGCATGGACAAAGAGCCAGTTGTAAATGCTAAACGCTAGCCCTAATAACCCAGTTTGACGTTGGCCTAGGGCAGTCAGCTGTGCCTGCAGCGAGCTTGTATCGTTAGATCGCTCTAAATTATTGAGGCGAATAGGCGGAGTGGCCCGAGTTGCAGTGTACCAATAGAACCCCAAGAGGCCAGATTTAGAGGTTTCGCGTCGCAAAAACTCATTGGTCGCCTGGCGAGCCTGACTCATAGATAGGCTTTCTTGCTCGGCTACTTGCTGCAGCCAAATGTTATAGCGTACGCGGTGGCCCATGATTAACACCAGAGGCAAGGCCAGACCTAAAAGCAGCAAACGAACGCTGGGGCTGCTGCCAGTGGGTAAATAGTAAGTGAGTGCTCCTAGGATTAATCCCAGCAGTGCCAGCAAAATAGGAGTGGCAATTTCAGCAACCTCCAAAGAGGCAAGTACTCCCCCCACCATAGGTAGTGAATATACGTAGGCGTCAACGCCCCACACAGCAGCAATCTTTAAACCGATGGCGAGTCCACAGGCTAACGTGCCCAACACACAGTAGATGCCAAGATGCCTTTGCCGTAAATTCGCTTTCATGGGCGATGAAAACAGGTGATTAAGTGACGCCTTCAAACCAGAACCACAATGCTAATTAACTGATTGTGTTGCCCAAGGGTCGACAAACACGCCAACAACCATATCACTCGACTGACTTTTCGCCCATGACGGAGTCATAAGTCGATCAAAATAGTACAATTGAACTAATATTGCATCTAAAATACTGCATTTAATCCTATGGAGTCTGGTTGTGATGTCTTCGGTTCAAACAGGTCAGCTCATTTCTTTGTTAACTAATAATGTCTTGATGGTCGTTATCGCTATGGTGGTCACTCTTTCCGCTTGGTTGCGATGGCATTGGTTGCGAGCGGGCGGTGATGCTACCTATGCTTTACGTCGTCGATGTCGCTGGGCACATATCAGTTTTGTGCTGACGGTGGCGGCTTTATTGGGTATGTTGCTGAGTCTGGGGGTGCTGATCCTGCGAGCCATGATTGCTATGAATGCGTTAGTCATCGGAGCGATGGGCATTTTCTTAATTAGTGTGGTGACGCTTTTGCTCGCTCTAGGGCTTTGGTTTGTTGACTTATGTTTTGATCTGTCTGTGTTACCCACCACCAGACAGATCAGAAATCGTGATTTGTTGCGTGCTCCTTCGATTACACTATTGCCGGTGTCAATGGCGGCTGGCACACGACGTAGACGAGCCCAGCGACGACAGCGGCATTAAGATGGACTGCCCGTCTGGTTTCAGTAAGCAGCAACTGCTTCGGGTCGGTTCTAGCGATCGCAAAAAACTCCTGGCTACGACATCGTAGCCAGGAGCAAACGGTTTTAGACTTTTGAACCCTTACTGGCCCATGCTGGCCAATTCAAGCTGAGTTAGAGAGAATCGCTTGAGGATTTTCTCTGCCATTTGAGCAGGCATCAGTCCTAAAGCAGTTCTGGCCTCGGTTTGAGTAGCGTGGTCAACCAGAATGTCGGGTATACCCAGACGGAATGTCGGTACGTTGATATTGCGATCTAGCAGAGCCTCGGCCACAGCAGAGCCAAATCCACCCATTAAGCATCCTTCTTCAAAGGTCACGACCCGTTGAATTTTCTGGGCTAACGGTGCCAGCAGCTCCTCATCTAAGGGTTTTACAAATCGGGCATTCACAACAGTTGCTTCGACACCGTGCTCACTTAAGATTTCTGCCGTTTGCATGGCTGGATAAACCATGGAGCCGTAGCCGATCAGCAACAAATCATCTCCTTGACGCAGCACTTCCCCTTTGCCGATGGGTAATGCTTCCCATCCTTCTTCCATTAGAGGAGCACCATAGCCACTACCACGGGGATAGCGTACTGCAATAGGTCCATCAGTATATTCAATACCCGTGACGACCATTTGCTGTAGCTCAGCTTCATCTTTAGGCGCCATTACCACCATATTGGGGATAGAGCGAAGATAGGAAATATCGTACATACCCTGATGGGTAGGGCCATCTGCGCCAACGATACCAGCGCGGTCTAAACAGAAAAAGACCGGTAAGTTTTGAATACAGACATCGTGAACAATCTGGTCATAGGCCCGCTGTAAGAATGTGGAATAAATGGCCGCGACAGGGCGCATATTCTCACAGGCTAGCCCCGCTGCTAGAGTCACCGCATGCTGCTCAGCAATACCGACGTCGATATATTGCTTGGGCAGTTTGGCCTGTAGCTTATCCAGACCCGTTCCTGTCGCCATGGCCGCTGTAATTCCAACAATTCTTGGATTATCTTCTGCCAGTTTGACCAGGGTTTCTGCAAAGACCTTGGAGTACTTGGGCGGTGTTGGCTTGGTCGACGGATATCCTTTGCCAGTGGTCAGGTTAAATGGAGACTGAGCGTGATAGCCTACCTGGTCTTGTTCGGCAATTTCGTATCCTTTACCTTTTACAGTCGCTACATGGACAAGTACCGGCCCGCCTTTGGCATGGGCTTCCTTAAAGGTATCAATTAGCTCACTTAAGTTATGGCCATCGACCGGTCCCATATAGGTAAACCCGAGTTCTTCAAAAACAGCGCCAACCTTAGACATGGCTAATCGCTTCATGCCTTCTTTGACTCGGTCTAGCTCTGGTGAGAAGGATTCACCGACAAACGGCAGCTGTTTTAGCTGTTCCTCAAGGTTGTCGCTGAGAAACTGCATCGGTGGGCTCAACCGCAGTTTGTTTAGGTAGCGAGGAATGGCTCCAACATTCGGTGAGATAGACATCTCATTGTCGTTTAGAACAACCAATAGATTGGTGTTGGGTAGATGGCCTGCATGATTAATCGCTTCAAGTGCCATACCGCCAGTGAGGGCGCCGTCTCCAATAATTGCCACACATTTATAGTCATCCCCTTGAGAATCACGAGCCAGGGCCATGCCCAGAGCTGCGGAGATGCTAGTAGATGCGTGTCCAGCGCCAAAATGGTCAAATTTGCTCTCACAACGTTTGAGATAGCCTGCTACCCCGTTTTTCTGGCGCAAAGAAGAAAAATCGTCGTACCGACCTGTAAGCAGCTTGTGGGGATAGGCTTGATGCCCCACATCCCAAACCACTTTGTCACGATCTAAGTCCAACGTTTGGTAAAGGCTCAGGGTTAGTTCTACTACGCCCAGCCCAGGCCCCAGATGCCCGCCGCTGGTGGATACTGTTTTAAGATGCTTTTCTCGAATTTGCTGGGCAATGGCTTCTAACTGTTTCACAGACAAGCCATGCAACTGGTTAGGATGGGATATTTCACTCAGATGCATGTTAAAGACCCTCTAGATCGTTTGCTGTAATTTATTTGTGGCGTTTTTGTAGCGCTGCTGATTTTCAATATGGATAAAATAGACGAGGTCATTTGCCAATTCAGCAACGGCTCATGGTTTGTCACTAATTCACTGTAGATTAGATCAGGGTTTCAGAGGACAATCATTACAAAATTACTGCTGTCCTATTTAACGATTACCATGCAAGAGTAATCTGTGTGATTGCTACAGCACTGTAGTGTTTGCAGCAACTTTGAAGTGTCGAATGCTAGTTGGCTATATCTGTTCTATTGGACTTATTGAAAATGATTAATGTGACTGATATTCGTTCATTAAATCGCGGCTTAGTGCGTTCATTGTTGATGCCAGTGGCTCTTGGTTTGACAACGGCTTCTATGGTGGTTTTGCCTGGCTATGCAGAGAACGATGACAACTATGCCGAATGTGTAGCCGATTTGACGGCTTCTGGGGTTGAAACACAGCAAGCTACAGCCAGCTGCGCTGGTGCTCGGTTCCCTGGTGGGTTGGGTAACTGTGTGGTGGATGTGAGCCAAGATGCTGGGATTGAGGTAACTGACGCCTTAGAAGGCTGTGAGCGTTCCCGTCGTCCAGATGAAGTGGCTGATTGCACTATCGACATTCATCGGGCGTTGCTAGATCAGCCGTTGGTCAGCGCTTTAGAACATTGCAGTCGTAGCTATCTACCCGAACGCTACGGTGTCTGTGTTGTGGGTCTGAGCGATGAAGCTGATCTAGCTGTAGATGATGCCCTTGATCGCTGTATTCGTGCTGGCTACCGACCTTGGACGACGCTCCCTAGACAATAGTCGCGGCCAAAGACTTATTGTCAGCATCCATCATTAAGAGGCCAACGGCTGGCAATGGGCATACGCCAGCCGAGGCCAAATGCTCGATCGGTGACTTTAAGCACGGGGGGTGCCTGTCTGCGCTTAAACTCAGCGCGGGCAAGTAGGCGAACAACTTTTTTAACGATATTAGGCTCGTGACCTGCGCTTACGATATCAGCGGCAGATTGATGGTATTGAATCAGACGCTCAAGAATATCATCAAGCACTTCGTAGGGGGGAAGCGAGTCTTGGTCGACTTGGTCAGGTCGTAACTCAGCGCTGGGTGGTTTGGTGAGAATATTGGTGGGGATGATTTCAGTTTTGTTGGCTGTTTCCATCAGACCCAGGGCAGACTGTATTTGAATATTGTTGTTTAACCAGTGGCACAGGCTGTAAACCCTGGTTTTGGGCACATCGGCAATAACGGCCAGACCCCCATTCATATCGCCATAGAGAGTGCAGTAGCCCACTGCCATTTCTGATTTGTTGCCAGTAGAGAGTAAGAGGTGGCCAAATTTATTGGCGATGGCCATAAGCAGGTTACCGCGGATGCGAGACTGTAGATTTTCTTCAGTCACCCCAGGCTCTGTGTCAGAAAAGAGATCGACGAAGGTGTTGTCATAGCCTGCCATGAGTTCACCAATGGGCAAGGTTTGGGTGGTAATACCCAGATTGTGAGCGAGTTTTTCGGCATCACTAATGGAGTGTTCAGAGCTGTAGGGAGACGGCATGAGTACCCCCAGAACGTGGTCAGGACCGAGAGCTGCGGTTGCGATCGCAGCCACTAACGCTGAGTCAATTCCACCACTGAGGCCAATAACAGCCTTGCTAAACCCACATTTACGACTGTAGTCCCTCACGCCCAGAACGAGGGCGTTCCATATTTCTGCTTCTGGTGTGTCCAGTAAAGGAGAGACCGTCCCAGGTAAGAGATCTTGTTGTTCAAAGCTATAGTCCACCATCTGGACAGCGGTTTCAAAACTCCGACTGCGGCTAACAATGGTCCCTTGGCGGTCTATGGCAACGCTGCATCCATCAAAAATTAAATCATCGTTGCTGCCAACTTGATTAACATACACAATTGGACAACTGTGTTGTTGGGTCGCGTGGATAATCATTCTCTCTCGCAACTCCTGTTTGCCCACCGTAAATGGAGATGCTGAAAGATTGACCACCAGATCTACGCCTGCTGCCACAACTTCAGCGGTGGGGTTGATTTCATAGGCTCGCTGTCCCCAAAAATCATCCTCATTCCACAGGTCTTCACAGATAGTGACGCCAATCTGTAGCGACTGGCCATCGGCCTCAAGATAAAAGTGATTGGGGTCAGTGCCTGATTCAAAATATCGATCTTCGTCAAAGACATCGTAAGTGGGCAGCAGACGCTTATGAAAAACAGTTTTGATAGTGCCGTCTGCCAATAGTGCCATACTGTTGTACAGAGGCTTTTGGCCTTTCTTGCCAGCATCAATGTTGGTTTGTGCTAGCCCCACTAGAACCGTTAGCCCATCAGGTAAATCTTTTGCAAGTTGTTCTACTATGGTCTGCATTTGTTGGATAAATCCAGGCCGAAGCAACAGATCTCTAGGTGGGTAGCCACACAGAGAGAGTTCTGGCGTCAACAGCAGGTGTGCGCCTTGAGTAGCCGCATTATGGGCAGCGACCAAAATTTGTTGAGCGTTCCCGGTGAGGTCACCAACAGTGGGGTCGAGTTGAGCGATAGCGAGTTTCATATTACACAAACACCATAGGTTTATCTTTTAGGGGTTCGAATGCTTCTGCATCAAACCGATATAAGCTGGCGGGGCGACCTGCGCCGCGAGATGTTTTAATACCTGTGTCTTTTAAGAATCCTAATTTGAGCAGACGGGTACGAAAATTGGAATAATCAGAAAAATCGTCACCTAAAATTGTGGTGTAAAGCTGGTACAAATCGCTGAGGGTAAACATCTCAGGCAGTACATCAAAAGCAACGGGGCTATATTTAACTTTGTTGCGCAGACGCATAGTGCCATAGGTGAGAATCTCTTGATGGTCAAAGGCCAGCTTAGGTAGCTGACCGAGTGGGTACCAGGCAATGCCGCTGACGCCGTCGGCGATTAGTTCGGCTTCGGCATAGCGCACCAGGGCAAAATAGCTGACCGAGAGATAGCGCACGTTGTAGGCATTTTCGGCCTCGCGTGGGTCGCGTTTGGGTCCACCAAAGGAGTAAAGCTGTTCGACATAGAGATTTTTAACGCGAATTTTTTCCGAGAGTACTCGATAGGAGGCTTTTTCCAGTGATTCACCTTGTCGCACTAGGGTGCCCGGTAGCGACCACTGACCTAAAAAGGGTTCTTCGTGCCGCATCACTAGCAACACCAACAGCCGATGTTGTTCGATATCGACCGAGAAAATGACATTGTCAATGCCAACTTTGAAGTCAGCTAGGGGATGGTCGGGACGTTTTCCGGGCATGGATATAGGTTGTGTTGGTCAATGTAGGCTTGCACTACAGTTGGAATTTCGTCTGGTTTTTCGGGACACCCCTGGCGGAGGGTGCTAGAAGATATATGGTGTTGGCTGAGGGGAGTTGCGATCGCAACATCTGCGCCTAATGCTCTCAACTCCGTGAGTTCGGTCTCATCTAATCCATAGCCCGGACGTGGAAAGACCAAAATCTTGGCCCATCGGATTACATCTGCTGAGCGATGCCAGCTGGGGAGTTGTTTTACTAGATCTGCGCCAATGACAAACGTAAACTCGGCATCTGGCCAGATACGCCTAGCTCGCTCTAGGGTGACGGCGGTGTATGGATGGCTCAGCTCACGATGCAGCTTGATGGTACCGGGAGTGTTGAGATCTGAGATCGCAAGCTCCAGCATATCCATTCTCATTTCAATGGGGGACTGGTTTTCTTTCCATGGATTGTCAGACGCCCACACAGCCACATGGTCAAACTGATGACCCAAAGTAGCCACAATACTGCGATGACCGTTATGGGGTGGATCGGCACTGGTGCCAAAAAGGGCCACATGGAATCGCTGAGCAGATGAAATAGTCACTGGCAGGTGTGGCAGGGCAACAAAATCTCCTATTGAATTATTTTGCATCTTGTTGGGTGGATTCTGCATAGTGACTAAAAAAACAGATAAGTTTTGAATATCGAGCAAATTGCCAAGAAAAGCAGTATGCAAAACTCACCGCATAGGAGTCTTAACTAACAGTAGCGAGTCGACTACGACGGGTGCAATTCGTTAGTTCCTGCAGAGCCGTCGAAATATCTGCCTGGAGTGCTACAGGACTATGCACATCCCGTACCGTCAGCGGTAGCTGAGCCACCGACTGGGTCGCCCGCGCTCGAATAGTCTCTAGTGTCTCTGCACCAATGAGCCGTTTGCCATGACGCATAACTGGAATTAGTAATCCCTTAGCATTCGGTGGTGTGGCTTCTGTGGCTAGTCCCAAGCGATCCCCGGTAGCTGAGCGAAATATCTGCTTGCATCCAGGATAGGTCACCTTACCACTGGATTCCTTCATCACAGGGGTCCCATCGATTTCTACCAGCTTGTACACGCCATTAACAGGGGCCCCCGTTACTAGCTTGGTCCCTAAGCCATAGCCATCAATACAGGCTCCTGCCTTTTGTAATCGCAAAATTTCTCGTTCATCTAAATCACCGCTAGCAAATATAGGCACACCAGGCAGCTCCTGTCGTACCTGTTGCGATAGCACGGCCAAATCTCCTGAATCTAGACGCACGCCTGTTAAGGAGGCGTCATGTTTTTGAGCCAACAGTCTGGCGGCTGCCACCGTATCGTAGGTATCAATCAGTAAAGGAGCGCCAGGAAAATAACGATGAAATGCCTCAAATGCATCCGATTCGCTCCCTTCTAGGGCTGAAATGGCCATCACTAAGGCATGGGCCATGGTACCAACCGGTTTATATCCAAGCTTGAGGGCGGCCAATACATTTGATGTGGCATCTAACCCCCCAGCCAAAGCCGCTCGTGCTGCCCACACAGCCGCTTGTGGGCTAAAGGCCCGTCTGCTGCCAAACTCTAATAAAGTGGCATCTGGACCTGCCACATCGCGTAGGCGTGCGGCTCGAGTGGCAATCAGTGTTTGGTAGTTAATCGTATTTAGCAGGTAGGTTTCTACTATCTGAGCCTGCCAGAGGGGCGCTTCAACCCGCAACATGGGCTCATTGGCAAAGACTGCGGTGCCTTCAGGGACGGCCCAAATATCCCCTGAAAATTGACCATTTGCCAAAATGTCCCAAAATTTGGCGGGTGCTCCGGCAAAAATATCCGTTGACCTTAATCTGTCTAGTTGCTCAGGGGTAAATTGAAATTTTTCTAGATAGTCCATCGCGGCGGCTAATCCGGCTGCAATGAGATAGCCAAACCCCTCTGGTAAACGGCGCACAAATAGTTCAAAACTGGCCCGACGCTGGTCTAACCCTTCACCCATGTAGCATGCTGCCATCGTTAGCTGATACAGGTCGGTCAGGAGTCCATATTCATCAGGCTGTATTAATAGCGATGCATCGTTCATCATGGCGGTTGCTTTATTTTATTATGGTTATTCTAACTAAAATTAAGAGCTTGATTTAGGTGATTTGAAAAAATATAGTTAAGCCTTTCAGATATGAGGATTGATTATAAAAATCAATTTAGAGTAAGATTCAAAGCTCTGAACAGGCTCCTATGAATCATTGAATGGGCTGAACGTTAGATTTTTTAGCTAGGCCAGCCATGATTTCAGCAAACTGTATCTGTTTATGAACTTATTTTGGTGCTTATTAATATAAGTTGATCGTCTGTCCTCAGCAGAACCTATCAGTTCATGTGGGTACTGATAGGTTCTGCTGGCCCGCTTTGGATGCTTTCTCTGCACTCTTTCCCATCACCCCTTCCCTTGTTAACAATCAGAAAGATATTCTTAAGAAAGATTCCTTAACCTATTGCCCTGTCCCCATGGCCCCCTCTTCGCCCCTGATTGAACCCACGTGGAAAACTGTTATCCGGCTGCTACGTTGGGATAAGCCTACTGGTCGTCTGATTTTGATGGTGCCGGCATTATGGGCGCTGTTTCTATCAGCTGACGGTAGGCCGGACCCGTTGCTGTTGGTGGTCATTGTTTTTGGTAGTTTGGCGACCAGTGCAGGGGGGTGTGTGGTCAATGATCTATGGGATCGAAATATTGACCCAAAAGTCGAGCGGACGCGTCGTCGACCGCTGGCGTCACGGGCGTTAACAGTAAAAACAGGGATTGCGATCGCAGCCGTTGCTTTTCTGTGTGCGATTGGCTTTGCACTATATTTAAAGCCTCTGAGCATTGTGCTGTGCTTTTTAGCATCGCCCGTAATTATCCTCTACCCACTAGCCAAACGAGTTTTTCCGGTCCCACAGCTAGTGTTAGCAATTGCGTGGGGGTTTGCAGTATTAATTCCTTGGAGTGCTGTGTCTGGCAGTCTGGGTGTGGCGGCTTGGCTGTTGTGGGGCGCAACTGTTCTCTGGACACTCGCGTTTGACACTGTCTATGCCATTCCCGATCGTAAGTACGATGCTCAATTAGGCGTTAACTCTAGCGCCCGCTTTTTTGGCGAAAGTACCCCTGAAGTTGTTGGTCTGCTCTTTATGGGCACCGGGATTTTGTTGTTATGGTTAGGCATCTATAAGTCGCTGAGTGTCCCTTACATCATGACTTGGGCCATTGCCTGCGGTATTTGGTTTACCCATTATCGCAAGTTGCGAAACCCTCGACAGCCCGCCCATGTGTACGGGCAAATCTTTCGACAGAATGTAATTTTAGGTTTTGTTTTATTAGGCGGCATGATTGCCGGATCTCTGCTTGGATAATTTGCGGCGTAGGTTGGGTTGAGGCACCGAAACCCAACAATTGAACCATAGGCGATTACGGCAGTGTCGAGTTTAAAGGTTTTGAATAATTGCGAAAGTGTTGATAACGTAGCAACCCTATCTACGTTTTTTGTTGTCGTTTTTGAGCGAAATACTGCTTTAACTCACGACTGCTGACCAAATACCCGATAATTACACAGCTTAAGATAGCCATCACAACGCTACCTACCGAAACCACCATCGACAGTTCTGCCCCTAGAGCTACCAATAGACCGATCAAGGCGACAACGACCAAACTCAAAATCCCGATCAATAACCACTTGGCCCACTGGTGCCCTTGCAGTGTGAAACCCATAATGACGGCGGTAAACAAAATACGCCCTATTGCCCATAGATCGGCTGTAAGTGCTATCAGTACTGCATCTAATATGAGCAATACTAGAAACATCGTCCGTATTTGATTACGAGCCTTTAAGGTTGGAGTGGTAGATACTGACATCGGTTTTTACCCTCAAGCGTATATCTTTAGCTTATCGGGGATGAGGTTGCTCTGATTTTGAATACATTCAAACCAACGCATAATAGAGATAGCTGGTTTATTTCTGACCCTTAGCGTCGCTATTTATGCTAGAACTCCACTGCCACACTACATTTTCTGACGGTACCTTAACTCCAAAACAGCTGGTCGAGCGAGCGGTTGTAAAAGGAGTCAAGGCATTAGCCATCACCGATCACGATACGATTTCTGGGTGGAGTGAGGCTCGCACTGCGGCTCAGCCCTATGGTCTAGAGATTGTCCCTGGCATAGAGCTAAGTACGGTCTACAATGGGCGCTCCATGCATATTCTGGGCTTTTATCCAGACCCTAAGAAGCTAGAAACACCGCTAAATGAGCGCACTCAAGGACGTCACCGTCGGGCTCAAAAAATGGCTGATAAGCTAGCTGAATTGGGGTTTCCGATTGAGCTGCCGCCAATGTCAGGCACCATGGCCCCAGGGCGGCCCCATATTGCTAGTGCACTATTGGCAGCGGGCCATGTGACCTCTCAGCAAGAGGCATTTCAGCGATTTATTGGTGACAATGGTCCTGCCTATGTGGCCTATGAAAAATTTACAGCTCAAGAAGGGATAGCGCTGCTGAACAACTGCGGTGCGGTTCCTGTTTGGGCGCACCCTTATCTGTTTCGGGGTGGAATTGTGGAAGAAGTGCTACCTGAACTAGTAAAAGCAGGTTTGATGGGGGTTGAAGTGTACCACCCACAGCACAGTATCAGCGAGGAGCGGGTTTTAGAAGAACTATGTGAACAGTACGATCTATTGATGACTGGTGGTAGCGATTATCATGGTCCTCAACCTAAGCCTAAAGCAGGCGATATCGATCTCAATGGGTTAGAGCTGTCGCTGGAGCTATTGGACAGTGTTAAGCAAGCGGCCGTGAGCTTAAACCGATAGAGGCATCAAAAAATGCTGTGGAGCTCCACAGCAGACAGATCTTTTTTCGCTTGAGAACAGCTCCCTAAACCGATGTTGTTTCCTTTGCCATACGAGGATTCCACCGTGAACGTTGTTCCTCAATGTGCATATTTTTGCTGTTCTTTTTCAAGTGACGGGGGCTGCTTTCAAATGCCAAGGATGAAGGCAGCTTATCTGCTTCGTATTCAGCCTGAATAAATGCATTGACCTCCTCATAGGAGGGAGAGAATCCATCGTCAGGGCCGCTAGATGTCACCGAAAGAGATTTTCTCAGAGCTGTCGAGAACATGCCTGTGCCATCGTCAAAGAAGCGCTCGGTTGTTTCACCGTACTGCTCATAAGGATAAAAACAAACTGACTCAGGTGCCTGAGCTGCAGCCCATGAAACATAGGCCCAATATTCACTAAAGGTGCCAAAATCATTTGCTGAGCGCATCATCAGCAACAACCAATGGTCTGTAGAGCTGTAGTATTCATTGATTTGTTGTGCAAATGACTTGAGATACTCTTGCTTAAACCACATGTGGTGAGGAATAAACGTCCCTGTTTTATCTGCTAGCGGTGTAACTTCTAGAACAGACTGTATCCAAGTGTCCCATTTGCCAACAATTGTTGGATTACCCCAACCGTTATGCTGCAGCAGCGCAAAGACATGCTCAAGAGAGTCACCTTTGTCACGCAGGGCTGGCCATGTAGCCGCTGGCAGTAGGTCACTATCCCAAACTAAATACCACTCACTCAGCTCAGGGATGCCTTCAAATGCACCCAGTTTTAGAAGTTGCTGATAAAACCAGCCAGGATTGTAGAGAGACTTACCCAGGTTTAGTTCTGCACAAACTGATGTTTTGGTGAGACCGCTAGACTGAAAAAATAACTCTTCATTGTGAATATGTAACGGTACTGTTTTCCAGCTTTGAGAGAGTTCCTTTAGGGGAGCAACCTGATCGGGCAGCGTAATAATGTGAATAGCGCGAGGCTGATAGTGGCTAGTGAGTCCTTCTATGACTGCCCGTGTATTCCACCGGACACAAAAGAGAGGAATAACAATATCGAAGTTTTCGTGTGCCATAGCGGTCTTAACGTGTGTGTGGTATGAAGGTAGGGGCATACCATGGTACGCCCCTACTTATTGATTTATACAGGAGATAGAACCTCTGTTGCCCCTGCAGAATGGGTCTTGACAGTTTCCATCAGGCTGTGGCCAACCGTAGATGGATCTTCAAGTCCAACATCACTGCAGTGCGGATCAATACCAACTCCCTGACGTGGGTATTCGTCACAAATTTGACGATAGGTGTTGATGGCCTCGTATAGCTCGTCCTGAGATAAGGAATTGAGATAGCCACACTTACCGATCTCCCCCTTAGGTAGGGGCGCTACTAAATTACCTCCCCGTTTCTGAACAATCTTTTCTTGAGATGCCCAGAGGGTTACTTTGTTTAACAGCACATCGTTCCACAGGCTCAGACCAAAGGAGCTGATCAAACGGAGAATGCGATGAAATTCGTCAGCCGTAATCCAGTCTTCGCGATAGCTCAAGTAGGCACCAAAGCCCATACCGATGGCAACAGCGTGACCGTGTAGCAGACCTGCTTCAATCTCAAAACCCGGTGACCAGGTGTGCCCATAGGCATGGGGGCGACACTGGTGGGTTTCATAAAGGTTGTCGTACTCGGCCTCGACATAGCTTCTTAGAGCTGCACCCAGAATTTTTTGAGAAAGCACACTGACTTCATCGCCGGGCTCACAGCCTAGGGTGCCAAACCGGGTTTCAATCAGGGCTGGGCCAGCCTGTTCTAGATATTCAAACAGCTCCATATTTTTGACGGTTGCCATTTTGATAATCTCGGCAATCCCATGGCGCAGCCAGCCTTCTCGCAGTGTTTTAAAGAATGAACGGTCAGTTAGGGAGAGAACTGGAGCATGGTAGGCTCCAAAGAGATTTTTATAGCCAAAACCATCGCAGCAGGTACGGGGAGAGGGACCTGCATCAATACCTGCCACAATTGACGTGGAGAGCATGACGTAGGGAGTGTTGCGGTGGTACAGAGCACAGGCTAGACCGCCAGTGTCAGTAAGGACGCCACCACCGACAATCAGTACAGGCTCATTGCGGCACACGCCTAGCATTTTGAAGTCACCTAGCATGCGCTCAACGGTGTGGATACCTTTATCCACTTCCATGGCCCGGTATACGAGTTTATCTAGATGGATACCGTGGTGCTTGAAGTACTTGTTGATTTGTTCGCCGTAATAGGTTTCAACATTCTGGTCGACAAGACAAACGCATCGTCCATGGGCAATGTACATGTCTCTTAAGACAGTTTGCTCGGGCTCAAGACAGTTTTCGACAACCCGAATAGAGGTGAATGTCCGTGAGGTCATCACGGCTTCGATGATCTGATCGTCATCGGTGCTAACGACATGGGCCTCACTCTCTCGATAGCTAGATGTGGGGTAGACCGCGTGGGGATTCTCATCTACCAGGCTAGTGGCTAACTCTTGGTAAAAATTGCTGTCAGCACTCCGCAGCAGCCGTTCTAAAAGCTTGCTAGCGCCCAGGTTTGACTGATGTACTCGGTTGGCAAAGGTATGCCATTCCTCCCCAGCTGTTTGGTCAAATGCGGAAATAACTTCAGCCAAAAGTTCGAAAAATCGACCAAGAGAGAAGTTAAGACAGCTACGTAGACTACGACAGGCAGATAACCCTGCGATCGCATCTGCAGCCTCAAATTCTTTACCCAGTTCCTTAGAAAAGGCGGGACTATTCACCAACGCGAGAATCAAATTTCTAAAAGACTCGCCACAACAAATGGCTTCAATCGCATCATCCAAATTTTGGTATGCCAATGGAGCACTGTCGTATGCCGAGATAAACGCTTTAACAGCCGGGGTGGTATTTGCCATTATTGTTCCGAGAAAAATAGCAACCGCAATATAACAAACTTTACAGTATCAGACAAAACCACTGAAATCTTAATAAACCCACCTAAAGAGGTAAGTTTATTGATGAACCTCTAAGAAGTAACTTAGGCTACATCAAGCATGATGACTTTTGAGTTATGAAGACTAAAACAACAGAATTTTATCTGTCGGTAGAATAAAGGAAGTATCCTTCATTGCTTTATGTTCTACCTTTTTCATTTTAGAGTATAACCACATCGTTGTGTAGTGAGTCTGTGAGCTAGAAGACTTTTTGGGGGTTCATTATGGTGGATATATGTGCTGTCGGATACTGTTTTATTTTCTGTTTTGTTAATGGGTGATAGCTGATAATTGGGTGGTTTTATTCTGATAGCTGCTTTCTTTGTCATGAATTGATGCTTTTCGGCATCTTTTGACGTATGTCTATCTGAATCAGTGAGTTGCTGTGTTGTTGAAAGCGGAGAGCCTGTATTGTGTAGGGTGAAGGTCTTTAGTCGTTACTATGCTGATGAAAGCATTTGGGGTGACTCAATTCTTGCCTGTTGGACATCCTGATTGTTTTGTGGAATGTTATTTGGATGTGCCAACCCCAGGCCCAAAAGACTTACAGGTTCGGGTTCAAGCGGTCTCTGTAAACCCCATTGACTGTAAAATTCGTGGATCTGTACAAGGGCGGTTAATGACGCCTAAAATTTTGGGCTGGGATGTGGCAGGTGTAGTTACTGCTGTGGGTGACCGGGTGGAATTATTTCAGCCCGGTCATGAAGTGTACTACGCTGGTAGCATAGGGCGACCTGGAGGCAACAGTGAGTATCATCTCGTAGATGAGCGTATCGTTGGCTTAAAACCTAAGAATTTGTCTTTTGAAGAGGCCGTTGCGCTGCCGCTAACGACGCTCACAGCGTGGGAATCTCTTTTTGAGCGTCTCAATATTTTAGCTGAAGAGATGCTACACGGAAGGCCCAAGCATCCAAAAGTGGAATTTAATTGATTTTGCTTGCTTAGGTGCTACACAGGTTTAGATTCACATGGTCTCCTGGCCTCGTGTGGACGGAGACCCAGCCCTCTACAGGGGCTGTTATGTAGGCCCACTCTCGTTCTGTTATGTCATCTTGGGTGAGCGTAAAAGGAGGATTGATCGTTACGGTTTGGCCGTTGCCAATGGTGCCTATGCGTGCGCTGTTGACTGAAGCAGACTCTCGAATAATTAGTCCGCTACCAAAATCAGTATCTACCCGCAGACAGACGTTATTGCCAAGATCAGGTTGGATTGCGATTAACGTCAGGCTAGACACTTCATTGCCGACCGCACATCCCTCTTCAACAAGACCGACGCCGATCAGCGCAACTAAATTCGTGAGGCGATACCAGTAGGTAGTCTCTGTATTGGCTTCACGGGCTTTCTCTTCGCAATACAGCAGCCATGAGCTAGAGGCACTAGCATCGCCATTCGAAAAGCCGGTCACATACTCACCACCGGATGTAGGGCTGTTTTGTTGCCATTGCCCCCAACCTGGTTTTGGGGCGGGCAAATTACTGGCAAATCCAGGTAGAGCAGTGCCAGCGGTCAGTAGAGTGATGGATAAAATGTTGAGGAGACGGGCGTTTGGCATGGTGTAAACCAAATGTGGAGTGACCAAGAGTCATGGCGATAACCTCTATTCTCTAGGTTATACATGCTCTATCTCACGAATTCCCCTTGTGTGAGACCTTTAAACAACTGTGCTATTGGCCATTATCTGGCAAGAAATAAGCCGCTTTCAGTACAGATGCCGTCTAACGGTCGATCCCAGCTATTTTTGGGAATTTGGGGTAGACGAGCAAACTCAAAAACGATACCAATTGTGGTTTTACCCCGCCAGTTTGGTTTGCTGAGCATACGGTCATAAAATCCACCACCGTAACCCAGACGATATCCTTTGATGTCGCAAGCGACGGCTGGCACCAAAATTAAATCTACTCGGCGAGAGTCTACGTGAGGGGAGGTGGGGTCTGGCTCTGTGATGCCGTAAGTACCAGAGTGCAAGGGCCAGGTGCAGCTAGGAAACCATCTGTGCCAAATGAGATCTTTCCCTTGGCAGCGAGGTAACCCCCAGGATCGTTGCTGGGCCAGCAGGCTACTCAGATCTGGCTCATGCCGAAAGCTGCAGTAGGCTAGGACTGTCCGTGCTGTTTGAAAGGTTGACCACTGGGCCAGATGGGTACAAATGCGATCGCACTTCTGCTGCCATACCTGCTGCGGCATTGCCTGACGGGCCTTTAGCAAAGAGCGGCGCATCTTGGCCTTTTGGTCTTGAATTTTGGCAATAGCCGCTGGCTTGTAGCTCTCTGACATCATTGCAATTGACCGGTTAGGTGTCGCTATAGTACATCAGATGGATCTCAGCCATCATTCACGCTAGCGTAGAAAACACTAACCTTCAGGGAGTCTCTACCATTACTACTGCCCCACCGATTCAACGCTTATCTCAGGATGTGATCAGCCTGATTGCAGCGGGAGAAGTTATCGATTCTCTAGCTGCAGTTGTAAGAGAGCTGTCGGAAAATGCGCTGGATGCTGGGGCCAACCGGATTGCTATTCACCTATGGCCGGAGATGTGGCGGGTGCGGGTGACAGATAATGGCGCGGGCATGGCGCGGGCCGATATAGAACAAGCAGCAACAGCCCACAGCACCAGCAAGATTCGCACCTGTGATGATCTGAGTCAAATTCAGAGCCTTGGGTTTCGGGGTGAAGCGCTCCATAGTTTAGCGCAGCTATCGGAGTTAGAGATTCGTAGTCGTGTGGCAGATGATATGGGCTGGCGGGTGAGCTACGGTCCTGAAGGTACGATATTGGTGATTGAAGAAGTTGCGATCGCACCCGGCACCGTTGTAACTGCTGCCAATCTCTTTGCTCGCTTGCCCAATCGTCGTCAAGTTTTACCGTCGGTATCTCAACAGCTGCGGCAGGTACAGCAAACGGTTCAGCAGTTGGCGCTCTGTCATCCTCAGGTGACCTGGCAGGTATCCCACACTGACCGCGACTGGTTTACTCTGTGGCCTGGTTCTACGGCTAAAACGATGCTGCCTCAGATTTTGCGGGATGTTACTGTTCATGATTTGGAGCAGGTGAACCTCAGCGCTAGCGATCTTGGCTGTGAACAGGGGCAGCTAGCGTTACTGGTGGGGCTGCCAGACCGCTGCCACCGTCGTCGACCTGACTGGGTGCGGGTGGCGATAAATGGTCGCACGGTGACAGCCCCAGTGTTAGTCCAGTCGTTGATTTATAATTTCCGTCGCACGTTGCCGCGCGATCGCTATCCAGTCTGTTTTTTACATCTGCAGGTCCCTGCTGAGCAGATTGACTGGAATCGTAATCCGGCGAAATCAGAGATTTATTTGCAAGATACCGAAGGGTGGTGCGATCGCATTGCTCTAGCGGTTGAGAAGACTCTACGGCTGTCTAATCTGTCAGACAGTGCCCAAACTCAGCGGACTAAACAACTCTTTAAGGCCGCTGAAGATGTTGGCAGTTATGGTGCGGGTGACAACGATCTGCCAAGCCAGCTAAAAGCTATTGCCCAGGTGCAAGAGACTTACATCGTGGCCGAACATAGCGGTGGTGTCTGTTTGGTAGAGCAGCACATTGCCCATGAGCGTGTCATCTATGAACAGATTAAAGCGCGCTGGCAAACTGTTCCCATAGAGCCTGCTATTATTTTGAGCCAGCTAAGTTCGCGACAGGTGGAACAGCTGAGGCGACTGGGTATAGATGTGGATTTATTTGGTGAAAATTTGTGGGCTGTGCGCAGTGTCCCTGCTCCGCTGGCTAAGCGAGAAGATTGTGCGGATGCGTTGCTGGAGCTAAGTTTAGGCAGTGATGCCGATGCTGCGATGGTGGCAACTGCTTGTCGTACCGCGATTCGAAATGGGACTCCGTTAGAGCTAGATACGATGCAAACGCTGTTGGATGATTGGCAACGGACTAAGAATCCAAGGACATGTCCCCATGGAAGGCCGATTTGTTTGACGCTAGAGGAGTCGAGTTTATCGAGGTATTTTCGGCGGCATTGGGTGATTGGGAAGAGTCATGGGTTGAGAAAATAGGTTGGATGGGTTGGCTAATGGCAGGATGGGTTGCTCAGGGCTTTCCCCCCTGAAACCCCCCGATGTGGGGACCTCCGACGTCCCCACGCCCCTCGCACAAGAGGCCCGCTGGCATGTTGCTTGAGGTGGTTACACTGCCGGTTGGGTGGTTACGCTGCTCCGCGTTCGCTCCACACCGTAAAAGAGCAGTTGTCCCTTTTGGGGCATGACTGTTTTCTCTTAGTGAAAGTTTTTTCTGAGGTTGGCTTTGATTTCTTCCTTATAGAACCCGTTTTCACCAGTGTCAACAAATCTAGGGAGTTTATAAAAGATAAACTCTGTGCCTTTAACCGCAGTTAAGCTGAGTCGCGGAGAAATCGAGGACCTCTCCTTTTAGAATTTTGTGCGATTGAGCGCAAAATTCTAAACCGCCTTGCCGATAACCAAATCAGCCACCTCGCAATTTTCCGTAACCCTCCGGTCCGCGGGGTTCTAGGGCGGCGGTCCGCCCTAGCCAGGGGGTGTGGGGAACTCGGCGGGACCCCACGCAGCCGGTTTTGCCTCAACCCCAGCAAGCTAGATACACATACAATCCCAACCTCGATCAATCAAATCAGGCTACTGAAGTCAAACCACTCAACCCCCGTTTCCTTTTGGAACTAACCCATCCAAAGATCACGGAGAACATGACAGCCCTTGAAGGGATTAGTTCTCCCCCAACCCAGCAAATGAAATTTCCAAATAATCCCAAACCCTATCAATCAAATCAAAATCATTAGAATCAAACCACTTAATCGCCCTTTCTTTCCTAAACCAAGTCCTCTGCCGCTTAGCAAACTGCTGCGTATGACGAATAATCAGCATAGCGGCTTCAGCCAACGTCCTATCCCCAGCCAAATGCTGCTTAATTTCCGCATATCCCAGCGTATTTAATAACGTCAACTCCGCACCGTAACAATTGATCAATGTTTGAACTTCTTCGACAAAACCAGCGTCTATCATAGAGTGCGTGCGCTGCGTAATACGCTGGCGTAGGTCTTCGCCGCAGTCTAACCCTACATATATGAGTGGGTAGTCTGGCGGATTCTCGCCTTGCTGGGTTGAAATTGTACGTCCTGTTGCATAATAAACTTCCAGCGCACGCAGGGTGCGAACTGCATCATTGGGGTGAATACGTTGAGCAGCATTTGGGTCAACTTGCTGTAAAAATGCATAACATTGGGACTGTCCCAAATTCGTTAGCTGTTGGCGCAGACTCTCTTGGGGGGCAACACGGGGAATAATTAAGCCTTTTGCGATCGCATCTACATATAGCCCCGTCCCGCCCACCAATAAAGGTATCTGCTCTTTCTTTACGTGTATCTGCTGAATTAATGCCTGAGCCTTTGCTTGATAATCAGCAACTGTTAAGGTGTCAGTCGGTTCACATATATCAATGAGGTAATGAGGTACCTGCTGTTGGTCCGCAACCGATGGTTTCGCCGTACCAATATCAAATTTGCGATATACCTGTCGCGAATCAGCTCCCAAAATTACCCCGTTTAAGCGCTGAGCTAGCTGTAATGCTAGACCAGACTTCCCCGATGCCGTTGGTCCAACGACTATAATGAGGGATGGTACATAAGAACTAAACTTAGAACTGATTTTAGCCAACGAAAATTGCCTATTTATTTTGCATGTAAATTTTTTTGATCCATCCCCGATAAATATGCTTTCTAAAATCCATTCAGAATCGCTTTTAACACGGTTGTGCTAGAATTCGGGGGCACAATTTCATTTCTAATACTACCGCGGCTTTACGACCGTCTTAGGAGATAGGAACGCATGACAACCGATTATGGTGCTGATCAGATTCAGGTGCTTGAAGGCCTGGAGCCTGTACGCAAGCGACCGGGTATGTATATTGGCAGTACCGGGCCGCGTGGTTTGCATCACCTAGTTTACGAGGTTGTCGATAACTCTGTAGACGAAGCTTTGGCAGGCCACTGTAGCAATATTACTATTGACCTCAATGCCGACGGCTCTGTCACCGTTACCGACGACGGGCGTGGTATTCCGACGGATGTCCATTCTCGCACTGGTAAGTCTGCGCTAGAAACTGTAATGACAGTACTCCACGCCGGCGGTAAGTTTGGCGGGGGTGGTTATAAAGTATCTGGTGGTCTCCACGGTGTTGGTGTGTCGGTGGTTAACGCCCTGTCTGAGTGGGTAGAAGTTACCGTTTGGCGCAATAAAAAAGAACATGTGCAACGCTATGCGCGTGGCGAGGCCCAAGGTGAACTAGAGGTAAAAAGCGGTGCCGGGAGTCGTACAGGTACCTCAGTCAGCTTTAAACCTGACCATCTAATTTTTACTGAGAGCGTTGAGTTTGATTACAGTACGTTAGCCGGTCGTTTACGAGAGCTAGCTTATCTTAATGCTGGTGTAGATATTACCTTTACCGATCATCGTCTAGAACTGCTTAAGACTGATGAACCTAAGGTAAATCGCTATTTTTATGAAGGGGGTATTCGCGAATACGTTGAATACATCAATAAAGAGAAGCAGCCGATTCATCCCGACATTATTTATGTCACTGGTGAGAAAAATGGAGTACAGGTAGAAGCCGCTCTACAGTGGTCTGTTGATGCCTACTCTGATAATTTGATGGGCTTTGCCAACAATATTCGCACTGTGGATGGTGGTACTCACCTAGAAGGACTTAAAGCGGTACTTACCCGTACCATGAACAACTTTGCCCGCAAGCGTAATAAGCGTAAGGACAACGAGTCTAATCTAGCTGGTGAGAATATTCGTGAAGGTCTAACGGCAGTGATTTCTGTTAAGGTACCTGAACCCGAATTTGAAGGTCAGACTAAGACAAAACTGGGTAATACCGAGGTGCGGGGTATTGTCGATTCTCTGATTGGCGAAACCCTAAGCGAGTATCTGGACTTTAATCCTAACGTGGTGGATGCGATTCTGGAAAAGGCTATCCAATCCTTTAATGCGGCTGAAGCTGCTCGTCGTGCCCGCGACCTAGTACGTCGTAAGTCGGTACTAGAATCTTCCACACTGCCGGGTAAGCTCGCTGACTGTAGCTCTCGTGACCCAGCTGAGTCAGAAATCTTTATCGTTGAGGGAGACTCTGCGGGCGGTAGTGCAAAGCAGGGACGTGATCGTCGCTTCCAAGCGATTTTGCCACTACGAGGTAAGATTCTCAACATTGAGAAGACTGATGATTCAAAGATTTATAAGAACAACGAAGTTCAGTCTTTGATTACAGCACTAGGGCTAGGTATTAAAGGCGAGGAATTTGATTCATCGCAGCTACGCTACCACCGTATCTGCTTAATGACAGATGCTGACGTAGACGGAGCCCACATTCGTACGCTACTGCTCACGTTCTTCTATCGCTATCAGCGGGCTTTGATTGATCAAGGATTTGTCTATATCGCCTGCCCTCCTCTGTACAAGCTAGAGCGGGGACGTCGACACACTTACTGCTATAGCGACCAGGAACTGCAGCAGGGCATTAGTGCGCTACCCGAAAACGCTAAATACAACGTGCAGCGCTTTAAGGGTTTGGGTGAAATGATGCCTGCTCAGCTGTGGGATACCACTATGAATCCTGAGAGCCGTACTCTAAAGAAAGTAGAGATTGAAGACGCCGCTGAAGCGGAGCGGATCTTTACAGTACTGATGGGAGATCGTGTTGCACCTCGCCGTGAGTTTATTGAAACCTACGGTCCTAAGCTCAACATGGCGGATTTGGATATTTAGAACCTAATTTCTCTTGAAGTAGTGGCTAGGGATATCTTTCTAGAGTAGTAGGCTGCTGCCTATTATTAGGTGGCGGCGCAGCTTTGCTGTAAGCGTTTGAGTGGATAAATGTCGAAAATGAAGTCCCAAGCAATAGGGTTCAATCTGTAGTAGCTTTGTTTGGCAGCTCTGAGATATTTTAATTGACCCTAACGCTCTACAGTATGAGCCAGAACAAAACAGGATTGGTGTTATAAAAAAGGCTATTGCAAATCACATCTTTTAGCAGCCGCTGTTTAATTTCTCAGCAGATTGCTGTTGCTCATTTTCAAATGATTTCTCATAGAAAATAAGACCTACTCGGTTAATGTGAGCAATCATATCTGAATCTTCGATATCGCTGAAAATCGACAAATCAAACAGATATGGCAACAGTAAATCATCGAGTTGATCTTCGATAGATAACAACTGTTTGTGAGAAAGATCTTTACCTACTAAAGTCAAATCAATATCTGAACCTGGGCGATAATTACCTTTAGCCCGTGATCCATATAAAACAACGCGTTCAATTTCAGTATATTGCAGAAAAACACCCAGTATTTTCTCAATGGTACTTTCTTCAAGGCCAAATTGCAGGTTGTTATTCTCCATCCTGTAGCTCCTGGGTTTGCAAAGTCTGCATCTTGATTTGTAACTCCACAAACAAACTGAAGAATCGATTTTTTACATTCTCTGCAATGGCCTGAGCGGTGGCTTGATTATAAGTGTGACTGGTACGGTTGCGTTCCCTAATCATATCCATCCAACTCCCACCATCTTCAATCAGGCCCAAATTGAAAGCAAGACGGGTAGCATCACGTGAACCATAAATATTCTGATTGCCCTGATACCGCAGATAATCTTTCAAGACATTCCATGCCAACTCATGGGTATATTCAAATGCCTGTATCAGCCCTTGCTCTTCCAGTTCATTCAGTTCACCTTTATCAATAAATTTGGTCAGCTGCGCTAAAGCTCGTTCATAGTTTGTAAATCGCTGCTTCCATCGAATATCTGGATCTGTCATGGAAATAAGCCTAACCTACCTTATAGAACATATGCGTTGGCTCGAGCTATGTCACACTTAAAAAGTCGATTTTGCATTTACCAACTGCTAGCCTACAAATGGCTCAAGCGGCTCTCGGCTAATCACAAATCCGTCAAAAAAGGCTGTGCTATCGACCCGAGGTGCCCAATCTTGTTTCTTGCCGCCGTAGAATACTGCAATAAAAATCTTGTCCTTACTCAAAGGATCAGCTATTCTGTCAAACTTATCAACAATCCATCGAGCTCCATATGTTTGGTTGTTGTAGATGTAGTCAAATATTGTTCTTAAACGATAATACGGATGGAAAATTGTTGAAGTGCGAGAAAACTCTAAAATTGTTGTGGGCTTATTGATCAAACGCTGAGTGCTGACCCTAACATACCGGACGTGCCGTATGTAGGGTTGAGGTCTTTGTAAATGTAAGCAAGGCATTGCCATCGCTGGCCTTCTTGGGGGAATTTAGGGCTGCGATCGCACGCTCTTACCTGTATTGGTTGTTATACCGCGTCATTAAACCCTTTGCGAATAGCTTCAATACGTTTGCGATTGACGCCTAGGTCTGATTTACCCAACCGCGCTGCAGCCCGTACCTGAATCACTTGAGTTTGTGGGCCAATGTAAAATTCCACATCATCACGAAAGCCCATAATTTTGCTGGTGAATTCGGCATGGATGTAGTCATTACTTTGAACAATGATTTCAGAGCCCTCCATGGCGTTAATAACGCTGGCTAATTTTGCGATCGCATCAGATGGCGATGAATTAAACGCTAGTGGTTCAATTTTGTGCTGCTCATCTTCATCCTGAGTGCTAACACAGTTAGGGGTATTAGGGCATGAGCCTAGCTTTAGATCCGTTACACCTAGATTATCAGGACGCTTACCGTGGAATGAAAATAAGGACATGAGAGGCACCTCTGTGGGGCTAGTATAAATCACTAGCTATGGTATCGCGCCACGTAAAGAATTTGCTGTAGCAAAGCTGATACTGATGTGAAATGGCTATGACGACTATGTGATTGTGACTACTCTGACGAATGATTTTCTAATGCAGCGACAATCTCAAACTAAAAATTAATCGATCATAGCAGTACACCTCTGGATGAAAACAGTTGTGTAGACAGTTGTTTTAATTGTCTCTAGTAATCTAGAACTTTGAAGGAATAATGTTGCTCATCACCTGCTGCAGATAACCTTTGCATCATACCAATTCACTTTCGGCAGTCGATGTGCATGGGCGTTGTTAGGTTGCGATCGCTGGTTACTTTATGAACATCTTCTTAACTTCCAACTCTTTATAAAGGTTCTATAAAAACCTCCGGAACTATACGTATTTAGCTGTCAAAAGCAGAAAGATGATGCATTATGATCAGTGGGAGCTTCTTTTGAGGAATGTAATGTAAGCAAGCCTTGTAGCAAATTCGAGAGATTAACTATTCATCATCACTAGTAATTAAGTAGTTAGAAGTGATAAAAATTCATAGCTAACAACCTAGAAAAATTATATTCATTAATTCAATAGAAATCTACATTAAACATACTAGATCGGTCTAATTAGAGATTGTTCTAGAGAGGGAATTTGGGTTATCAAAGCCTACTTTATCTAAAAATAGATGTATCTAAACGTAATTATAAATTCGTTCGATTCTAGATTCGTTCGATTCTAGGTGCGTGAGATAGTTAAACAAGGCTTAAAGGACTTAAAAATCAGCCTCTTACATAGTTTTTCTAAAGAATAAAGCGTCTACCAACCCATTTTGTTAGTTTATGGATCTTGCTTTAGGATGATACTTGATTTTCAAGACTTTCCATCGGGAAGCCACATCGAGTGTGACATTTGCATTGTAGGGGCAGGAGCAGCTGGTATTGCACTAGCCTTAGAGTTAGCCAAGACTTCATCAGATATCGTACTTTTAGAAAGTGGTGGACGCTTCACTGAGTCAGATACTCAGGCACTATATGATAGTGAAGTGGTTGGCCTAACCCACTCTGGTATTCATCAGGGCCGCCACCGTATTCTAGGTGGTTCAACAGTGTATTGGAGTGGGCAAAGTCTTCCGCTTGAACCAATTGATTTTGAGAGGAGAGAGTGGGTGCCCTTTAGTGGTTGGCCACTCAGTCGTCAGGAACTTGATCCGTTTTACCGACAAGCAGAAGCGGTAATGCACCTTGATAAATACGAATATGGTCAAGACGCCTGGCAACGATTGGAAATCAAACCGCCCGAGTTTGAACCCAACAAAATTGGGAGTTTGGTCTCTAAGTACACCTATAAGAGTAATTTTTTCGAGACTTATCGAAAACGATTACAACAGTTACCTGGTCTTCGAGTGTTACAGCATGCCAATGCGGTACAGCTAGTGCCTAATCCCGCCGGTAAAAAAATGGAAGAGGTACAGATTCGGACGTTGACAGGTAAGACTGGAACTGTCCGGGCGGCAACAACTATTATTTGTTGTGGAGGGATTGAGAGTGCACGACTATTATTGGCTTCCAACCAGGTCTGTCCGACTGGGTTGGGCAACCAACATGATTTAGTTGGACGATTTTTTCAGGACCATTTGGACTGTTATTCGGCAGAGATTATAACTGACGATCCACGTCAGCTACAAAGGCTATATAGTTGGCATCGTCGACGAGATTCTTTTTATTATCCTAAAATCCCTTTAGCAGAAACTGTCCAAAGAGAAAAACAAGTTTTAAATGCAATAGGTGATTTATTTTTTGAGACTTCACCAGATGATGGTCTGTTTGTACTGCAGAGTTTGTTAGGTAAGGTGCAACCCAGCACAGAGACTGCTCGAAGGACTCAGCTAAAAGCACTGATACGAGATTTTCCAGGACTTGTTTTCAACGCATATCAATATAGTGTTTTGCGGCACAATCCAGTTTCTAATCGGAGTCGTATTTTATTGCGGTGCCATAGCGAACAATCACCCAACCCAGCAAGTCGTATTACGCTCAGTGCTGAGAAAGATGCTTTAGGGATGCCTAAGGCACAGTTAGACTGGCAGTTGACAGATAGTTGTCGAGAGACTATTCACGAGTTTACAAAAGTGGTGGCTGGTGAGTTCTCCCGTTTGGGGTTAGGTGAAGTCAAAGTTTTTGATTGGGTAAGTAAGGCCGAGAAGCAATGGACTGACAACATTTGGGACACGTATCACCATATGGGGGCAACGCGGATGGCTGATAATTCGAAGACAGGGGTGGTTGATCGAAACTGTCAGGTGCATGGAGTGGAAGGACTATACGTAGTGAGTAGTTCGGTATTTCCCACATCTGGCTCATCGAATCCGACTCTGACGATCTTGGCATTGGCTATGCGCTTGGCAGATCGTTTGAAGAACTTATAATCCAATAGCTTCTCAGTGAGTTTTAACTACCTGGGACGTATGCTCTTGTGCAGACACCACACTAAATTTCGAACCGCTTTAAAGGACAAGATCTCACTCCCTCAATTAACCTTTCCGGAGTGTTTCTCCCTTGCTCAAATCTTTGGTCACCTCCAAATAAAGTTGAGTAAATCACGACACTTACCTGTATCAAATCTATCCATATGTACTTGCTAAAAATTAGCTAGGGTAGTTCATTTATGAGATCACTTTAAAATGTCTCGGCCCAAACATTCAAACCAAAACCCTGTTTCTTCTAAATTAAAAAACAGCTCAAAGAAGCTACACAGCGCTCTGACAATTATCGGTCTCTTGATTGGGCTCTGGTATCTTCCTGGATGGTTCTCGGGTTTCTTGGATAAAGGTCCACAAACTACCTATGGTTTTACCCTCGCTACTTTTTTTGTGTGCTTTGGGCTTTACCACCTATGGAGACAAAAGAAACAGATTACCCAACTCAAAGCCACTCACGTAGAACGTCGTCTTGGGCATTTTTTAATCCTAGGTGGTGTTCTTTTATTTCCGTTTTGCCGATTTGCTCTATGGTCTCAAGCTATTGTTTGGGCCTCTATCTTAGGCGGGATTGCCCTCTCTAACTGGGGTTGGCAGTTCTATCGACAGCACCGACTGATCGTATTGTCTTTTCTAGTCATAGCCTACCCCCGACCTGCTGCTGCTGCTCGTAGCCTTTGGGAATCATTCACCCCTTACGAAATTCTAGAGCGAGTTATGGCTAATGCAGGGGCTTGGGCTTTGCGATTATTCAATTGGCCTGCGACCGCTTCAGAGTCTTTTGTCAACGTTCCTCAAGGTTCAGTGGATGTGTATTGGGATTGTAACGGCTTCGATATGGCCCTGACCGTCATTGCTGCTAGCCTAGTTATTGGTGTGCTCAGAAAGCAAAGCCGCTTACAAATTCTCAGTTTTATGAGTGTTGGCATTGTGGCTGCTCTGATCTTTAATATCTCTAGAGTCATGCTCATGACCATCTCCCTGGTTCACTGGGGAGATCGTTGGCTCAATTTCTGG
This sequence comes from Cyanobacteria bacterium P01_H01_bin.21, assembly GCA_038748405.1. Classification (GTDB taxonomy): domain Bacteria; phylum Cyanobacteriota; class Cyanobacteriia; order Phormidesmidales; family Phormidesmidaceae; genus Leptothoe. Next base: position 44,631 of record JBCDIX010000017.1, read on the forward strand.
CAAGGTTCCTTGGGCAGCCTACTCTTTTCAGGTTGCGTCCTTGCAGCCTATTACATAATTGTCACCAACATTACTCCTAAAACCACACAAGTCTCCACCAACCGAAACGCTGCATGAGGAAGAATGATCTTTAAAGTCTAAGATCTTTCTATCCTTCTGGATAAGTACAACAATGATTCAGCGCCTGGAAACTTATCAGGCACTTTTGCGAAACGAAGACGACTGTCAGAAATTACATTGATTGTTATGCTGTGTATAAGAGCGTTGGCTTAATGACACTGCGTTTTTGGTTGTGATTATCACAATACGAGGTGTTGTCGATTTTAGGATCCAGTGAACTTTCGCTACTGAATCTGTTACTAAGGGGATGATGAAACGACCATACGGAATTATTTTGGGCTGTGCACTGCTAATAGTATTCACTCTCTTTGTGCCGAGCCATTTTGAGGCAACTGCTTTGACGATTGAACCGGTCATAGCTCTAGAGGCTGAGGCTGGGTTCCAAAAACCGAATGTAGAGACCTTGAAGGCTATGCTGACAGAACGGCAGTATTCTGTAACGCAGCAAAATGATACCGAGCCGCCCTTTAAGAATGCTTACTGGAACAATAAAAAGCCAGGCATCTATGTTGATGTAGTCTCGGGAGAACCGCTCTTCTCGTCTCAAGATAAGTTTGCATCGGGAACAGGCTGGCCCTCGTTTTTTCAGCCTGTTGAACCAGCTAATATTGTTGAGGTAGAGGACCGTTCGTTCTTTATGGTGCGGACTGAGGTGCGTAGTCGTCAGGCTGATTCTCATCTGGGGCATGTCTTTAAAGATGGGCCAGCACCAACGGGACTGCGCTACTGCATTAACTCAGCATCACTACGCTTTGTTCCACTGGCTGCTTTAGAAGCAGAAGGATACGGTCAGTATGTAGCTAGCTTTGATGGTAGTGAAATACCTGAGTAGTATTGACCTTGTAAGATAGAATTACCTTTGAATTTGGCTTTCGCCATGGTGACAGTGTCAACTCAAGTCAGTGAGTTAGATCTAGATAATTTTGAAGGACAGCTGACTCAGCTTGTTGTCTTGCCCAATATTAGCTGGCAAACCTATCGGGCCATGCTCGCTGATATGGGCGATCATCGGGCAACTCGGCTCAGCTACGACCAGGGAACGTTAACGCTTAAAATGCCTTCTAAGCTACATGAGATTATCAATCGGCTGCTAGCGCGTATTGTGACGACTCTGACGGAAGAGCTGGGCTTAGATGTGGTGAATGTTGGCTCTACGACGCTAGAACGAGAAGATTTAGAGAAAGGTGCTGAGCCCGACACAGGATTCTACATTCAAAATGCGTCATCTTTGGAAGGGCTAGACCCTGAGATTCCCGATGATTTACCGCCAGATTTGGTAATTGAGGTGGATATCACGAGCCCTTCGACTCAGCGATTAGACATCTATCAGGCACTCGGTATTGCTGAGGTTTGGCGCTATACCAAGCGTAAAGGGTTGGCTATCTATCAGCTGCAGGCTAGTGGATATGTGGAAACTGAGAGTAGTCTAACTTTCTCTTCTGTAACAGCTGCTCAGCTAAATGATTTTCTAACACAACGACAATCTCAAACTGAGAATCAGGTGATTCGCTCGGTGCGAAGCTGGGTGGAGACAGTTGCGTAGACAGTTGTTTTCATTGTCTCTAGCAATCTAAAATCTTTAACGTCAAGCTCCACAGCATGTATCCGTGTACAGTCTCGTGCAGCTTTTTGTTAGGAAAAATGCAACTCCATAATTGTCTCTTCGAACTCTTCTTGATTAACCACTTCGAAACCAAATCGCTCAAAAAAGCGTTTCATTACGTCATGACCTTCAACGTAGCATATCGAAATAGAAGTAATGCCGTTCAATGATTTTATCTCCTGAATCGCTAAGTCAATCGCCTTTGTACCATAACCTTTTCTTTGTTGACTTACATCGATCAATAGTTGATCTATAAATATTTCGTTTGATTTCCCATCTCTATAGTTCGGATAATATTGAAGAAAACCGATAGGCTCATCTCCCAAGTAAATACCTCGATTCACATAGTATTCATAGAACTTTGACGCTGCAATAGCTTCCGATGGGAGCGCAACAAAATCCTCCTGCTTTTCTGTAATTTCTAAGTCGATCATATCGACCCAATTGTCTTTGGTAATATTTCTTAGATTAATATCCAAAACATACATCCTTACTGAGATAGGCTTCTAACGTTGCCCGTCAGCGGCAAACCATAAACTTGACGACTCAGCCAATCTCTTTCTTCAGTCCGCTGCATGGGCGTTGTTATGCTGCTGTCGTCTTCAATGACCTTAATACTTGTCAAACAAGAATGACTCATCACGAAGATAGCAAGGGATATGCTCCTTCGAAATATCTTTTACTGTGTCTGAAACGCCCTGCTGTTCCTGGGGATTACTCACATGGAAAGATAATACGTCTATTATTGCCATGATAAAGAAGCCCTCTACAATCCGTATATAATTCTCAGGAAGTTTTTGGCTCGTCTGATACCCCTCAAAGAAGGAAGCTCTAACAGCAGGGGACAAATATTGAAGCGTACTAGCAACATCGTATAAATAGTAGCCAAATCCACAACGAGCGAAATCAATCGGTCGAAACTCATCGCCATGCGACAAGTAATTACCATCATGAAGATCGGCGTGAATCAATCCCCAAACTTCTTGATTGTGATCTAGAGATTCCATCATTTCCAGAACTTGATTGACTGCCGATTCAAGGACAGCGTAATTTTCAGCCGAAATTAGCTCTTGTGATATGGCTGGATAAAGTTTTGCGAGTGATGCATTGAACCGATTCCGATCATAGGTTGGGCGGCTAAAGTTTTGCGGAGTATCCCACTGCTGACTATGTTGATGCAATTGAGCCATCAATACGCCGAGTTGATGAGCTTGCTGTAGAGTTCGCTCAGACTGGAGAATCTCTCCTTCAACCCAATGTAACAGCGAACAGTAAAAGGTTTCTGTAGTTCTATCGCCTGCTACTTGGGTGATCCACCTGTTCTGTAGATTTCTGATCGGTTTTTGTACAACCAGTTTCGTGTCATAGTGCAAGGCATCAAGCCATAGAAGTTCCGATTCAATCACCTCTGGCTTCTGCCAAACGTCATCATTGGTATTAGAAATCGGTTGATGAATCCGAAGAAGAAATTTTTCCTCTTGCGTTTGTATGCGAAAAGTTACGCTTTCACTATGCCCCAAGAACGAAGGTTGTTCTTGACCTAGACCATATTGGTCAAGAGCAAATTTTGCAATGTCATCGTAAATGCTAGCTTGGGTCATTTCCCTGAAACGTTTTTCATATCTTTGATAACCTTAACTCCCGCTGATAAATTGCAGCCACATCCCCACCGAAAGATTGCGGCATAACTCTTTATTAGAGGGAAAGTTTCTACCTATCTATCCCATATGGATGATTAGGTGGAAATATTTCTGCCTAAGATCCCCATATAGATGATTAGGTGGAAATACGTCAGTCTAATCTGCCGATACGGGTGATTAGGTGGAAGCTTTCAGTATAATCATTATTCCTACCGTACTGAAAAAACCTATGTTCAGTGGATTTGTCGCTACATCCTTTGTCATAACAGGCGTCATCCTACCGCAACATTTTTGGCTTGACGTGAGAAATGCATTAGCGGTACTTTAGTTCTCACGCCCTGCGGGGCAACACTACAAAGCTCAATATTTAGCACCAGCGGCAGGTGCTACCAACACCGTACCGCTGGCTAACCCCCGACTGATTACGGCAGTCCGAGGCTTGGGATACTTTATCCTATTGCTACCCCGGTTTGCATCACATAATCGGGGTAGCTAAGTTTTGAGCTTTGGTTTCTTTCTAAAAACGATGACGTTTGGAGACCAAAGCTTATGTTTCTCGATATCACTGAGGATGTGGTTGCATCCGCTCTTGCCACTGAACCTTTGCCAAATTACCAACACGAAACGGTGCGCCACCTAATCTTTGGTAGTCTCACCGCAGTTCGGCTTACGATCCAAGACTTGCACAAAAAACACTACGCCGAGCCTAATGACTGGAGTAAACCGATTTCTACCGGACGACCCAATGAAGTGATGGCTATTTTGACTAAGCGAGTGGCTATCAAAGAATAACAACTAACCAACTGGGTTGATTGGCTGACTGCATGTGTGAAAAATCTCGTAGGGATATCGTTTTGTGCGCTCCCTGCGAGAGATTTAGCTGTGTGTTTTGATGGCGAAAGCTTTGCTCTGTGAGCAACCAATCACTTCTGCAACAGTGTTGTCTGTCTAAACTGCTTTCTCAAAAAATAACAAGTGCTGTTGCGGTAACCGCTCGTCTGTCTTTACCCAGGTTAACCCTACTGCCGCCATTTCCTTTTTTACCTGTTTCTCGCTCATTTTGTGTAGGCGCTTAATCATGATTAGCGGATTCTCTGCCCGATACTCTGCCAGTACCAAACGACCACCCGGCTTCAGCGCATCTACCACACCCGTCATCACTTCCCGAGGAGATTCAAACTCATGGTAAGCATCCACCATTAGTGCCAGGTCTACCTGCCCTGATGGTAAATGGGGATTATCTTCTTCTGCCTGGATAGGTTGCACATTGGTAATGCCCTGCTCGTCACGAGTTTCTTCTAATAGCTCGATCATCTCTGGCTGCAAATCTACCGCTAGCACCTGACCGTCGGGTATCTTTTGTGCCATGCGAAAACTCATGTAGCCAGTACCTGCGCCGATATCAGCGACTGTATCCGTTGATCTCAGCCCAAGGGCATCTACTGCCATGTCAGGTCTTTCTTCTGTCTCGCGGCTGGGGCGCTCTAGCCAATAGGCTCCTTGATGGCCCATTACCTGAGAAATTTCACGACCCATGTAGACTTTGCCGATGCCGTCGCTGCTGGGTTGTTTATAGCCATAGATGCCAGCAGTGGCGATTTCATCCTGGGTGCAACCCAGGCAAACAATGGCGAGCAATAAGGGAATAAAACGACGCAGCGATGTCAGCATCATAGCAATTGGCAAAAAACAATGTAGGGGCGTTCCATGGAACGCCCCTACATTGTGATGTAATATCCCTACAAATGGGTATTTCTAGCGCTTAGCTGCAGCTTTTTTCTCTTCTAGGTTAAAGAGTACCTGTAGGGTTTCCATGGCTTGCTTGCGAGACTCGGCGTCTTCTTGCGCCCGTAGCTGGGTCATGGGGTCGTGGAGAATCTTGTTGACGATACCGCGCGATAGGGCTTCAACGACGTTTCGGTGCTTTTCTGAGAAGTCAGTACCTAAGCGGGAGAGGGCTTTTTCTAATTCCTGCTCACGAATGGCTTCTACTTTAGTGCGTAGGCTGCTAATGGTGGAGACTGTATCCAGAGAGCTAAACCATTTGAGGAACTGGGTTAACTCTTGTTCTAAAATGCCTTCGGCTTCTTGGGCCATCTGGCGACGGCTTTCTTGGTTTTTGGCGACGACTTCTTTGAGGTCATCGACGGTGTAAGCCTTAACGCCCTCTAGGTCTGTGACATTCTTGTGGACGTTACGGGGCACAGAAATATCGAACAGACTGAGGGACCGACCTGCTATGCAGGGTCTGAGGTTATCGCAGTGGAGGACGGGCTGCTCGGAGGAGGTACAGGTAAAGACGATGTCAGCTCCAGTGACGGCGGCTTCCATCAGATCCATGGTGCCGGTCTTGATATTGATGTGGCTATATTCGGCGGCTAGTTCATCAGCTCGCTTGATGCTGCGGTTGAGCAGGGTAATGTTGACAGCCCGCTTAGATACTAAATGCTTGACTAACAGGCGACCCATCTTACCAGCGCCGATGATGGTGATATGGCAGTCGGTAAAGTTAGGGATTTTCATCTGGGCTAGCTCGGCAGCGGCAGAGCTAACGGAAACGGCACCAGTACCAATGCTGGTTTCGGTGCGTACTCGCTTGCCGGTTTTGATGGCGTCTTTGAACAGACGGCTGAGAATACGACCGACGCCCTTATGTTTTTGGCTTTCTGCTAGGGCATGTTTCACCTGGGCTAAAATCTGACCTTCGCCAAGTACCAGGCTATCGAGACCGGAAGAGACGCGCAACAGATGCATGATGGCATCTTGCTGGACCAGGATAAATAAGTGGGGGCGAAGCTCCTCGATGGGGACATTGCCATAGTCTGACAAAAACTGGGTGACTTCGCGAATGCCGTTTTCAGCGTCACTGATAATTACGTGTAGCTCAAGACGATTACAGGTGCTGAGAATGGAAACTTCTTTGACGTGGGGGTAGCTGGTAAGTCTTGCGATCGCACCCTCAACCTTCGGTGTCGGAATGCTGAGTTTTTCCCGAACCTCGACCGGTGCAGTCTTATGGCTAAGGCCAATAACGGCAATGTTCATTCTTCCTCCCAAAAAGATCATTTATTAAATGCCTAATGGCGTGTCCGATAGAGGACGATCGCAGTAAAACTATTGTCTAAGTTAGTGATGAGGTAAAAACCGTGGCTATTTGCCAGATTCCTCCCCTAAGACCGTATGGAATAACTGGCCCTGAACTCAAGGTTTCTCAACAAAAATCCATCATTTGGTGCTAACCGTTACCAAACGACATATATACGCAAGAACACCCTAGCCATTTGTCAACAGCTAGAGTGTTCTCTTAGAAGATTAGTTTAACCCCATCCCCTCCTTGGCGGGGTGCCGTAGGTGGGGTGGGTTAGCTGGAGAAGCCTAAGTTTTGAGACCCATCCCACTGCCCCTCCCAGGAGGGGACCCTAAATGCTTATTTAAGGGAAACGTAGCTGGGGTTGTCAGCCATGTGGATAGTGTCCACAAAGCGAGCGGTTTTGGATTGGTTAGAAATTACCAAGGTCTGAGTACGGGCACCACCCTTAAAGAAGCGGACACCGTTCATCAATAGACCAGGGGTAATACCACAGCCAGCAAACAAGACAGTTTCACCACAGGCTAGCTCTTCGGCGGAGTAGATCTTGTCGGGGTCAGTGATGCCCATTTCCTTTAGACGAGCTAGGTTAGCTTCTTTGCTCTCACCGATGAGGCCAGTTTTTACGATGGCAGGATCGTAAATGAGCTGACCCTGGAAGTGACCGCCCAGGCAACGCATGGCAGCAGCGGAAATGACACCCTCAGGTGCTGCCCCAATACCCATCAGAGCGTGGGTATTAGTACCAGAAAAACCACAGGAGATAGCGGCAGATACATCACCGTCGCTGATCAGGCGAACGCGGGCACCTGCATCACGAATTTCCTTAATCAGGTTGTCGTGACGTGAACGCTTCATAACGACAACAACCAGCTCGTCAATGGCGCGATCCAGGCAATCACCCAAAATCTTGAGGTTTTCAGTCGCAGACTTGGTGATGTCTACTTTGCCTTTGGCTGCCGGGGGAGCCGCTAGCTTGTTCATGTAGAAGTCGGGGGCTGCAAACAGACCACCTTTCTCAGAAATGGCCAAGACAGCCATAGAACCGGGCTGACCGTAGGCGCAAAGGTTAGTTCCTTCGCAAGGGTCAACGGCGATGTCGATTTCGATCAGCTCATCGGGGTTGCAAACTTCAGATGCATTGGGTTGGGTGCAAACGCCAACTTCCTCACCGATGAAAAGCATGGGAGCATCGTCGCGCTCACCTTCACCGATGACGATTTTGCCGCGCATGTGAATCTTGTTCATGCGCTCACGCATGGCTTCTACAGCCACCTCGTCGGCAATATCCTTTTCACCTTTACCCATCCAGCGAGCAGATGCGATCGCAGCCTGCTCGACAACTTCAATAATCTCTAATCCGAGGGTACTTTCCACTGCGTATTTCCTCCAAACTGCCTGTGTTACTAACTCTTGTCCACGGCCATACCTGGAGTTTTCCGATAAAGGAAACTACAGCGTGTAATCGGACGTGGCTCAAGACGGCACTGCTAATTGTCGGACTGCGGGAGGCGCTGCCTAGCCCCTTCCCAGAATCGTTCCTAGAACCAACAGTGGCATAAGACTATGTGAGCGCCTTTGATAGCTTCAGAATATCAGACCAAGGGGGCACCTTTCTTACTGTGTAGATGAGGCCAAACAGTTGATTTGAGGTTTGTTACCCCTCTAAAGGGGATGCTCAAATGCAGTCAATTACCCGCAAAAAGTGGCCCTAAAGCCTTACCTCATCAGTGGTTTGGAATAAGCATTTTTACTTATCGATTTGGCTACGATTTGCGCCTCGCCTAAGGAGCTGACCCTTAAAAAAATGCAGATGTAGTCTATTGGGTTGGCCAAATACCAGAAAAACAGCTGACGATGCTAGTCTATTGAAACTAGCGGCACCGCAGGCATCACTTATGGAATGGCATGTTACCGACGCACGGAGCTTACGTATTATTGATCAAGAGATCGGTCAGCATACATTTGCTCCAGCCGAGTACGAAATCGTGCGTCGAGTCATCTATGCAACGGCAGACTATGACTATAAGGATCTGATTCAATTCTCTGATCAGGCCCTGCAATCTGGAGCAGCGGCGTTAGCGGCCCGTACTACAGTTATTGTCGATAGCCCCATGGCTCAAGCTGGCATTACGCCTAGCTTGCAAACCACCTTTGCCAACCCGGTGTATTGCGCTATGGATGCCATCACCCGCCCGCAAAAAGATAAGTCGAGAGCGGCCTGGGGGATTGAAACTCTGGCTAAGCGTTATCCAGAGGGCATATTTGTGATTGGGCATTCCCAGCCCGCGTTAGATAGCTTGGTTGAACTGATCGAAACTGATGTGATTCGACCTGCTTTGGTGATTGCGACACCCGCTGGTTTTCTAGAAGCTGAGGTAACTAAGTCTCGGTTGAAAGATAGCCTGATGCCAAGTATCAGTATCGGCGGTCGCAAGGGAAGTACCGTTGTGGCGGTGGCGATTGTCAATGGTCTAATTGATTTGGCTTGGAAAGCCTACGGTGGTAAACGGGGCGCGGCGGTGTAGGAGATTTTATCAGGTGGGCATTGCCCACCCTACTTTTAACGGGTCATTAGCCCACCAATACTTCCATTCTTTCTGAAATCACAGCATAAAACGGATCGCTGCTGGCCATGCCCATCATTTGCAGTATGGGATTGATTGGGGGACCCTGATTGGCGATCACCTCAGGGGTGCTAAACCCTTTAACGGATGTGAAATAGCTTTTAACCAGGGCGATGTGGTTGGCGTCGCTACTATCACGCCAGGCTGCGATCGCTTTTTGATAAAACATCCGATTTGAGAAGCTGACAATGGCAATACCACCGGGTTTTAAGACCCGATAAATTTCGGCAAAGACAGCTTCAGGATTTTGTAGATATTGCACAGATACCGTGTTGAGCACCGCATCAAAGGTGCGATCCTCAAAGGGCAGTATATGATTTTCGTTTAGATTCTGGACAACGTAGTTATCGAGGCTGGGGTTTTTGGCCAGTTCCTCGGCATTCATACCGTGACCTTCAACCCGGGCAAATTCCATATCACTGGGCAAATGAGAGACCCAACTGCTCATCATGTCTAAAATGCAGCTATTGGGGGTGAGTCGTTCTCGATACAACTCAGTCAGCTGCTCTATAAACCGTTCATCAACATGGGTAACAAAGCGGGGATGTTCGTAGAACAAAGCGTCGTTAGATTCGTCAAGTTTCTGACGCTGACCAGCGGCAAGCATAAATGTGAAATGTCCTAAACAGCAGACTAAACTACTACATCCCAGTGCACCTTTTCTGCAAAGGAGCAGGGCTGGATGCGCAGGCTACATTTACGTTCTAACCTAATTCGGGTTTCTATGAATTCTTTACCGATTCTGCTGCTGATTTTTGTCGTGGGTCTGGCCACATTGGTTAAAGCGTCTGACTTTTTTACCGATGCTGCAGAAAAATTGGGTCTGGCCATGGGACTTCCCCCGTTTATTGTGGGGGTCACTATTGTTTCTATGGGGACCTCGCTACCAGAGCTGCTATCGTCACTGTTTGGGATCTTGCAAGGGGCATCAGAAGTTGTCGCTAGCAATGTGATTGGTTCCAATATTGCCAATATTTGTCTAGTGGTGGGTACAGCCGCCATTATCAGTACTAAGATTCTGCGGGTGATGTACGACCTGATCAGTGTTGATCTGCCCCTATTTGTCGGGTCCGCCTTTTTGTTTGCCCTAATGGCCACATCAGATCAGCAGTTTACCCGTGGCGAATCCCTGATCCTATTGATTGGATATATTGTTTATCTGTTTTATATCCTCAAAAGCAGTGATGACTCGGAGGTAAGCCCCGAAGAGGAGATGATGGTGGCATCTCTGGCTGGTGAAGGGTTTAGTGTGACTCAATCGCTACGAGAACTGTTGGTGCTGGTGCTGAGCGGCATTTTTATTTTTTTAGGGGCCAACTACACGATTGACTCTCTAATTCAAATTTCTGATCGGTTAAATATTGGCAGAGATATCATCGCTATCAGTGCTGTGGCACTTGGAACATCTTTGCCTGAGCTCATGGTGACGATCAACGCTGCGCTTAAAGGGAAGGCCGAGTTGGCGGTTGGTAATGTGATTGGCTCCAATATTTTCAACATTTTTGTCGTGATTGGTATACCGGGCTTGATTAGTCCACTGCCAGTGGCCGACACCATCTTGACCCACAGTGTGCCAACGTTGCTAGCGGCGTCACTGCTGATGTTTTTTATTGTTCAAGATAACAAGATCACTATTTGGGAAGGATGGCTGTTTATTATGCTCTACGGCTGGTTTATGGGAACAATTTTTGGCTTGCTTTAAGTAGCGCACCAGTGTTTAGCTGTGAAGCTAGCTCTCCGGTGTGGAATTTTAGAGCTGCAGACAGACATTTTAGAGGCATCCGATAGTTATTTATCGACTACCGTAGTTTTGGACCACTTATCATGCCAGCCTTCACCAAATAAGAAGGAAAACGGCTCAAAGGGAATAAACCGAATCAAATTGCGTAGGGCTACAGTGCCTGCATCTAGAGTGTCTCCCTGACGACTGATGACACGTGTCCCAGTTATTAGCTTGCCAGGTGTGGCTGCGGCAAGAAGCTCGAAGAAAAAATAATAAGCAAACAGCACTATCAGGGCTACTAGCTGAGAGAGAACGTCAAACGTAGCGGACTCTAAAAAATCAACATTGCCTGTGATGGCCAATACAATGCCCAGAATAAACCCCAACACCAAACAGATAATCAGATAGCCAATAATATCAATGAGGTAGTTAACCAGACGTTTCCATTTGGCAGCTTTATTGCTTTGCGTCATTATTTCAATGCTTATCCAACAATTTGTCTATTATTGCCAGAATTGGGTTAGACACAATGTTGACTTATCAAGTGTTTACGCTTACTCGCAGGGCGCAGGGTTTCTGAGAGATTTTTGAGACGCTTAATAATCTCGCTAGGATAGATTAGAGTGATCACCGTCCCGTCATCCCCTTTGATCTGCCATGGCGACTGTGCAAGAACGGTCTATTTCGCGGCCTACCTCCAAAAAGTCTGTAGGAGCTTACTGGCTTTGGGGGCTAGGTGCGATCGCACTGCTGCTTAGCTTCGATATCTTGACCTATTTTGCGGCAGAGGGGCTGTGGTTTGGCTCAGTTAACTATCTTGGCGTTTTTTGGCTACGGTTGCGCAGCCAGATCATTCTGGGCGCTGTTGCATTTATGGGCAGCTTTTTGTTTGCTGGGTTTAACCTCTGGCGAGCCCAGCAGCTGAGCTTTGATGATCACTGCATTGTCCCCAGTGCCGATACCCGCCGGAGGGGCATTGGGCTAGGACGGCTGTTGCCCCTAACAACAGGGTTAGGATTGCTGCTGTCGGTGTCGGTGCTGTACCACGCTCAGCTGGCGCTTACCCGCTGGCATCACAGTGCGACAGACCCGCTGCCAGCGTTGCCTTTGTGGCTTAGCATCAACACCAGCGGCCAGATTGTACAGCAGCTGGTCTCGCAACCCTGGTTGGGCGGTGTGCTCTTGATGATGATACTGGGAGTGCTGCTATATCCAGGAGTGGGCAGTGCGATCGCAACACTCTTGATTAGCCTTAGCTTTAGCCTGGTGCTGTCATCTCAGTGGTCACGGGTGCTACCGGCTTTGAACCCCACCAGCTTTGAGCAGCTTGATCCGTTATTTAACCAAGATATTAGTTTTTATATATTTCGACTGCCTGTTTTAGAGCTGTTGGAATTTTGGCTCTCAGGGCTATTTCTATTTACGTTGGTGGCCGTTGCTCTAATTTATTTACTGTCGGGTAAAAGCCTGAGTCAAGGTCGGTTTTTGGGGTTTGCAGCACCGCAGCAGCGCCATCTCTACATTTTAGTAGGGGCACTTTTATTCACCACCAGCGTAGGTCACTGGCTCAACCGCTATGAGCTGCTTTACTCCACCCAGGGGGTGACCTATGGTGCCAGCTACACCGATGTTATGGTGGATCTGCCAGTACAGACATCCCTAAGTATCATCACGCTGACGTTGGTTGTTGTCGCTTTGGGGCGTTTTTTGTTTGGGTTTAACAGCAAACAACAGCCATGGCGACGGGTGCCCTCCTTTGTTATCCTGATCGCCACCTATCTAACCGTTGCACTGCTAGGTGAAACGCTTGCACCTTGGTTAATACAGCGACTGGTGGTGCAGCCTAACGAATTTCAGCGAGAGCGTCCCTACATTGAACGCTCCATTGCCTTCACTCGCGATGCATTTAATCTGACAGATATTCAAGAAGAGAGTTTTGACCCAAAGAACAATCTAACCACCGAGAAGCTTAGCAACAACGATCTGACCGTTCGCAATATCCGTGTTTGGGATACACGACCCCTATTAGAAAGTAATCGTCAGCTCCAGCAGATTCGACTTTACTATGAATTTGTAGATGCCGATGTCGACCGCTACACTCTCACTAAAAGTGACGGGACGACCGAACGACGTCAGGTGTTAATTTCTGCCCGCGAGCTGAACTATAAACAGCTAGAAGAGACCGCTCAAACCTGGGTGAACAGACACCTGAGCTACACCCATGGTTACGGATTTACCATGAGTCCGGTCAATACGGCAGCTGTGGGTGGGCTACCAGATTATTTCATCAAAGACATTGCCCACGTTCCCAGTAACGACGATGTGGCCCGCAGCATTCCTGTGGGTCAGCCCCGTATCTATTTTGGTGAGCTGACTGACAACTATGTGATGACCGGGACGCGAGTGCCTGAACTTGACTATCCAGGTGAAGACGACAACGTTTACACCACCTATGCCGGTAACGGTGGCATTAGTCTTGGGGCACTATGGCGGCGACTGCTCTATTCCAAGCATTTGCTCGATTGGCAGATGTTATTTACCGATGATTTTACCCCCGATACAAAACTATTGTTTCGACGCAATATTCAAGATCGGGTTAAACAGATTGCACCGTTTCTGCAGTTTGATGGCGACCCCTATCTGGTGGTGGCAGACGCGAATGCTCAAGCGGCATCGGATGCCTCTAGACCGGTCGATCCAAATGGTAACTATCTTTACTGGATGATTGACGCCTATACAACCAGCGATCGCTACCCCTATTCAGATCCAGAAGGTCAGCCATTTAACTACATTCGCAACTCTGTCAAAGTGGTGGTCGATGCCTACAATGGCTCGGTCTCTTTCTATGTTGCAGACGCCACAGACCCGATCATTCAAACCTGGGCTCGGCTGTTTCCTAAGCTGTTTCAGCCCCTAGAGTCTATGCCTCCGGCGTTGCTAGCCCACATTCGCTACCCTGAAGACTACTTTTTAGTCCAGTCAAACCAGCTGCTGGTTTACCATATGACCGATCCACGGATTTTCTATAATCGGGAAGATACGTGGCGGGCCCCCAATGAAATCTACGCTAATGAATCTCAGGTGGTCGAGCCCTATTATCTAATTATGAAACTGCCTGATGAGGCCGAAGAAGAATTTGTGTTGCTGCGCCCGTTTACCCCGTCTCAACGCAACAATTTAATCGCCTGGTTGGCAGCTCGTTCTGACGATAATCAATATGGCCGTAAGCTGCTCTACCGTTTCCCAAAGCAGGAGTTGATTTACGGGCCAGAACAAATCGAAGCCCGTATCAACCAAGACCCTGAAATCTCTCAGCGTATCTCTCTCTGGAATACTCAGGGCTCCCGCGCCAACCAGGGAAATCTGTTGGTGATCCCCATAGAAGAATCATTACTCTATGTAGAACCGCTTTATCTAGAAGCAGAACAAAACCGGTTACCTATTTTGGCCCGCGTAATCGTGGCCTATCAAAATCGTATTGCCATGAGCGAAACGTTAGAGCAATCGTTGCAGGCTATTTTTAATCCTCAGCAGTCTAATAGCTCTACGATTTTGCGAGATCTAGAGGCAGAACTATTAAACTAATCGCGGCTTGCGGGTTTAGTGAAACTTGCTCCATAGGGTTGGTCTGGCTGTTTTAAGCTGTAGCGTTGCCCAGACAATCGATGCCTTTGAGCATTGGGGATCAGCCCCACCTGTTCTGGCCCAAAGTGCAAGACCGATGAAGTCCTTGCCCACCATGCGTAAAGTTTGCCACCTTAAATACTGGATTAGGTACCCAGACGGTAGCATTACTAATGACATTAAACTTGGAACCAGATGAACGCACACAGGTTCACTCTGCCTGTAATGAAGGCTGTCTCCTCACCCTTCGTGGTGGCGCCAAAACGTTTACGGTTTGACTAACTCCCTGAGATGACGCTATGGACCCCGTTGTAGTTCTACATTTAGGCAAAGGAACCTGTCAGGACGGCTTACCTAACATCACCGCTCGACTTTGGTTAGAAGGAAACGGTGGTCAAGCACCTGTGCAGTGTCTGGGCAGTTTGCCCGCTAATCTGGAGCTAGCCAAACTTTACGAACGTTGGAGAGTCCTGTATGAAGCACTTCACAACCCTTTTGGTTGGCGGCAGCCACCGACTGGCCCAATAGAATTTGAACCAGAGTTTGTTACCAATGTTTCTAGAGAAGATTTCCGACAACTGCACAAAACTCTAGAGAAAGCACTCAATGACTGGCTCGATAGCCCAGGATTTCGCAATATTGAAAACCAGCTTCGAACCGAGTTTAGCAAGGACGACAGTATTCGGTTAATTATCGAAACTGAAGATCCCTTGCTGCAAAAATTACCGTGGCATCTTTGGAAATTCTTTGATCAATTTGACCAAGCCGAGATGGCGTTGAGCCCTCAACAATACGATAAGGCATCTTCTCTGTCTAGTAGTCGCATGGATCGGAGAATGAGAATTCTCGTGATTTTAGGGGATAGTCAAAATATTGATGTACAGTTTGACCGTCAGATTTTAGAGGACTCGGATGCTGAAACTGTTGTTTTGACCGAGCCTAGGCTTTCCGAGCTATACAAAAAATTATGGGATAAACAGGGTTGGGATATTCTCTTTTTTGCTGGGCATAGCACAAGTCAGTCAGTCAATAAATCAGGAGAAGTATCTGAAAAGCTGTTTCTAAATTCAAACGAACAGCTATCAATTGATCAGTTAAAGTATGGGCTCAGAACCTCTGTAAAGAACGGTCTTCAGCTTGCTATTTTTAACTCATGCGACGGACTGGGACTAGCGCGCGAACTGGCTGAACTCAATTTACCTCAGCTGATTGTGATGCGTGAGCCAATTCTCGATAAAGTCGCTCATACATTTTTGAGCAATTTTTTAAGGGCGTTCTCTGATGGAGAAGCTTTTTATACAGCCGTGCGACATGCGAGAGAAGAATTGCATGGGTTAGAAAATGACTTTCCTGGGGCCAGTTGGCTGCCGGTCATTTTTCAAAATCCGACGGCACCCCCCATTACATGGCGGCTACGACGTGAATATACGCCGCAGCCGCCACAACCTCAAAAACCTCCTAAACGCCAACGCCGAGCTAAACGTCTTACGCTCCGTCAGGTGTTAGCTCTGAGTCTAGTGGTCACTGTACCCATCTTATTAATAAGGTTCCTGGGGCTAATGCAGCCTCTTGAACTCCCAGCCTACGACCACCTGATGAGGTCACGATCACAATCGCAAGATACACCTGCAATTGATTCTCGTCTTCTGGTGATAGAGATTACTGAGGAAGATACTGATCAGCTTGGCTATCCGGTTTCAGATGAATTATTGACGACGGCGCTACAACAACTACAGCAGCATCAACCCCTGGCTATTGGGGTTGACCTGCATCGATATCAGCCAAATCCACCGGGAAGAGACCAACTCCTTGAGCAGTTTAGAGATTATCCTAATTCAATAACAGTTTGCTCGTTTGGTTGGGATAATCGCGAGATAATGGGACATCCACCTGAATTTTCTGATGCTCAGGTGCGGCATCAGGTGGGCTTTAGCGATTTAGAAACCGATGACGGATTTCCTCTCAGTCGTCCTGTGGTGCGTCGGCAGCTGTTGTCTTACGACAACTACTTAGATTCGAGCTTTTCTAACTGTATAGCCCCCTATAGCTTTAGCATGAACTTGGCTGTGCGCTTTTTGCAGACGCAGGAAGTTAGCCCATTAGACTTTACTGAAGATAGTAACTGGCGACTGGGCTCTGTTGTTGCGAAGCGATTGGCTACTCGTACCGGTGCTTATCAGCACCTGGATGGTGAAAGTAGTAAAGTCATGCTGAACTATCGGGTTAATCCTAAACCGGCTCAGCGTGCAAGTTTTTCAGATGTATTGAATGGCAGGGTCAGCAGCGATGTGGTTCGCGATCGCATCGTTTTAATCGGGGTTACAGATGAGCCGGTTGGTAATGATTATCGCGAAACCCCCTATGGCAAACTACCGGGAGTTTGGGTACATACCCACGGTGTCAGTCAGCTGCTGGGGGCCGTGCTAGATGGTCGCCCTTTGATATGGGTGTTGCCGCAGTGGGGACAGTGGCAGTGGGCAGACATGCTATGGACGTGGGGATGGGCCGTGATCGGTGGCCTAATGGCCTGGCGGATGCGTTCGCTGGCCGCGTTGAGCATAACGGGGGTAGTTGCTGGCCTTATTTTGCATCACATTTGTCTGATAATTTTAAGCCAAGGAGGATGGGTGCCGTTGATTCCGCCTCTGTTAGCATTGGTAGGGACCGCTGGGATTATATTCGCTTTTAAGCAAGGGTATTTACCCGCAAAAGTAGACGCACTATTTAAGCAATTGACCTGAAAACGTTATGGATAGGATGGGATTCGAGACATGCGATCGCAAAATCTTCTAGCCTCAGTCAGTTTTACGTTAGCAATACTTGCAAACCAACTAGGTTCTGTAGCTGCATCATCCGCTATTCCCAATTCTATCAACAGCCGCACTAAGCAAGAACTGCCCCAAGTGCCACCTACACCTCGCCCTCCGGTAGGAAACAGAACGCCTGGAGGTGGTCTAGGAGAACAGGCTGTTTGTCCAGTAAAGCAGCATGAACTAACAGCGATTACTCCAGCCGATACCTACGGTAGAACCGTGTCAGAATATCCCACATTCTGGTTTTACACCCCCTACACTGCCGATGAGGTGCAAAGCGGAGAGTTTTCCATACTCACCCAAGATGAAGAAACCCGTATCTACAAAACATCGTTTGAGCTGCCTACAGAACCCGGATTAGTGAGCATCACGTTGCCAACAGATGTGGCAAGTAGCCTACAGGAGGGGCAATATTACCACTGGTATTTGACCCTATCCTGTCTGTCTGGCACTGAGGCCGAGAACACTATCACCATTGACGGATGGATAGAGCGGGTGGGCTTTGCACCAGATAGAGAATTATCTCCAGAGATTTGGTATGACATGGTGGACTATGTGGCCGCACAGATACAAACCGAACCTGCTAGTGAAAATGAGCTGAGACAGCTCTGGTCTGAGCTGTTGCAGTCCGTTGAGCTAGATCATTTAATTCAAAAACCGGTGATTGGCCCGGTGGTGTTGACCGATAGCGACATCTAACGGCTCAGCCTATTGCCAATTACCGACGAGCACATAGGTAGCCCAAATATGTGGGGCTGTATAGCCCGGTCGATTCAGTAATGCTAGCTGTGCATTTCGTAAAGCCTGAGTCCTGGTGGTTTCAGGCTTTTTTAACTCGTTATAAAACTGAATCATCAGCTCTGTATTGGGAGTGTCTTGGGCTTCCCATAGTGTAGAAACAGTACTGCGGGCACCTGCTCGTACTGCGATACCCGCCAGACCCAGAACAGCCCGATTATCACCGGTCGCTGTTGAACAAGAACTAAGCACCAACAGTTCAACCGGGATCGCTTCTTCCTGGCTAGCCACCTGGATCAGCTCGCCCAATTCTTGACCCCGAATCAAGTGCTCATGGGCCACGATAAATGTCTCTTCTGGATCTGAGCTAAAGACACCGTGGGTCTTGATATGAATACCAGAAAATTGACCTGTACTGAGCTGTTGCTGCAGAGTTTCTTTTTTAAAGTTCTCGTTCGTTAGCGGTGGCGTAGCGCCATAGAGCCTGCTAATTTCATCTAGCTCATCCGCCAGCTTCTCAATGGCCGGAAATCTACGCTCTCCGATCTGCTGGGCGGTACCCACACCTCCAGTAAATACAGTCAGGTCTTTAGATAACGGTCTTGGTGTAAATAGCTCCAGCTCAGGGGCGATGGCGATCGCATACTTTTCAAGTAAATAGTGCTCCCCATCGTGTAAAACCCCCATGGGAATATTTCTGAGCATGCCATCCAACACAAAAACCAACGTTTTGATGTGGTACTGCTGTAGCTGTGGCTCAATATCCTGAATTATCCATTTATAGACTTCCTTGGCTGTTTCTAGCACTTCGGGAGTGCGACTGCGAGACAGGCTCAAATCTTTGCGTAGCTGCTCTAGCGTAGCTTCTGCGGTAGTTTTGTCAACCAGAAAACTGGTAACAATCTTTTGATCTTGGAGCTGTAGGATAACGGCCAATCGCTCTTTAAGAATGATTGGGTAAATAATGGCAGTATCATTGTTGGCCTCAAACTGGCTGATGGCAGTAGTAGCTGCCAGATCGCACCGTAAAAAGTTTTCTAACTCGCTTAGCTGCAGGTTATCAATTTGTTTAATGGCTAGCTCCAGGGCTTGCTCATCTGACTTAGACTGACCCAGCAACAGCTCCACTAGTTCTCGATAAACCGGTTCAACATTATCGCGAAATGAGAACTGGATATCTGTATTGGTAAACAGCAGATTCTCTCTTACTGATTCAAGGGTGTTGACCGCTATTTTGTAGGTCTGAATGGCTGCTTCTGGTTTGCCCTGTTGCTTAAGCAATCGCCCCAGCTGCCACTCCCATTGATAGCGACCGTCAGGATATTGATTCGCATCGGTGAGCTGCAGTGCTGTCTGAGTCAGCTGCTGTGCTTTTGAAAACTGACCGATAATTTCATACAGCTCACCCCGCTGACCCACGCCATAAGACTCAGCAATCGGATCGGTTAACTCCTTTGCCTGACTGGTGGCCTTTACTAAGATGTCGTCAATTGTTTTACCGGTCGTAGCGATTGTTTCGTCATTGCCGATTGATTTTTGTTCAATCTCTGCTTTCAGGATATGGGTCAGGCTTTTCGCAAAATTTAGCTGGGTATATACAGCTGTGCGACTGGGGGATAACTGAGTGATCTGTGGTGTCAGCGTTGGCCAAAGTGTTTCTGCCTCAGCCCAGCGTTCGCTAGTAATCAACACGCTTAGCTGGTTTAACTTTGCCTGTAGCTGAGTCATAGAAGGAGAAGACATCGCCGCCACTGTTTGATAGTGGCCCAAGGCGGCATCTCTATAATCGTTAGCTTCCTGGCTTTTGCCAATTGCGATCGCACGCTCAGCCAAGGCTAGCTGTGTATTGCCTACATCTAATAGCACAGAGCTATATAGCGTCTCTATTTGGGCCGCATTGATAATATCTAGGCTGGTTTGCAAGCTGGTCTCAGATTTATTAAGGGCACCAAACTGTCGCTGGGCATTGCCTAAATGCCACCAGCCGGTTGCCCTTAGCTCTGGCTCCAGCTGTTCATTTTGCAATATTTGATAAATATTTCCTTTTAAGATGCTCTCTGCTTGTAGGTACAAACCTTGCGCCTGCAAAGCCTTAGTCTGATTTAACAGACTTTTTAATAGCCCACGCTCATTGCCTGCTTGCTGGTAATCAGCGGCTGCATCACCCCAAACCACGGCAGCTGCTGCTAGCTCCCCTTTTCCCCAATGTAGACGCCCTTGGGTATTTAAGGCTTTGGCACGGGTCTCTAAATAGGCTGACGAATTTTCAAATTCATCTGCATTGTTGAGTAAGGTTAGGCTATTTGCGATCGCGCTGCTAGCCTGGTCCCACTGCCCTAGATGCTGATGAGCCAACGAGAGATTACTCAGCAGCAGTGCTTGACTTAGCGTATCTGGTGTTGCTTCGTATCCAGCGAGTGCTTGATTCCAGCTAGAGATCGCCTCTGCAAACCGCTCTGCCTGATAGAGCCGTATGCCGTCTTGCAAGAGTGACTCGGCTGATTGGGCCATTGTCTCTGATTGTCTCTGTTCGTTTGCTGAAGCAGCTGCACTTACCCGCTGTTGCCAAAGCATTGGCAAGCTAATGGCGAATACAAAACTTAGCAGCACCGTCAATAAGAAGAGACACAGATAACGGTAGCGTTTGCTTACATGGAGTAAGTACTTCATTTTAAGACTCTCCAGTTAATGTGTGCTGGCAGGAGTTATAAAACGATGGAGTCGCGGCGAGTAAAACAACATCGCCCTGGTTGTTTCTATCCCAGCCAATGGCCTCAGCAATTGTCTCAGCGGTGTCATTTGAGTTTGCAAGCTGGCTATTATTCTCTGACTGAGCCGCGATTTGACCTGCCGGGTAAATATCTTCTTGAATGCCCTCACTGCTGAGCGGCGCATAAGGATTTATCGGTAGCCCGCCCCGCCCTGCATTGGTAAACTGACCGCTATTGCTAACACCTACCTGGCAACCCTGGCTAATTTCCGGCTCTGCCAGACCACTAGGCAGTGGATCGGTGCCCTCGTTGGGGTCAACTTCTAGAGTTTGAATGACGACCTCGCCATCAATGCCTGCTTCTGAGCTGGCGTCAATATCGTTGGTCATGTTGCCACCATCGGCTCTATTTTCTTCAATATTAAAGAGAGTGTTGGCTTGAATGGTGATGCGTCCACCATCGCCATCGACAGCACTAGCTTCAATATCGTTGCCGTCAGGCCCTTCTGCAAAGAGCGCAATAATAAAGGGCGCAGTGATGTCCACATTGCCGCCATCCGCGTCCTTAAAAGCTTCTGCTGATATTAAACTGTCGCCTCTTAACACCAGAGCATCTTCTAACTCTAATTCAATATTGCCACCTTCTCCCGCTTCAACTGAGGCAAGCAGCTGACCATTATCAAGCACAACAGTTTCTGCAATAACATCGAGCATGCCGCTGTCGCCAGTGCTCTCGCCGCTGACCTCGACTCGTGCGCCTTCTTGAACGCGAAATTGCCCGCTAGTTTGAATGAAGACATTGCCTGCAGGACCGGAACCTGTGGAGCGAGTGGATAGGCTACCATCCCCGCTTAATGTGACTGTTTCAGCGTCTACCAATACCTGACCACCCGCTCCACTACTGCTAGTGGCAGCTGAAATATTAGCGCCGTCTTGAAAGTTAACTATCAGAGTCTCGCTGTTGCCGTTAGGACCAAGAGTAATAAGACCGGCGTCAGCAGGACCTTGGGTTTCAGCTAAGATGCCAGTTGTCTCACCTGAGATATTGATTTGATTAGTGTTGAGGGTGACGCTGCCCCCTTGGGTGGAAGCGTCGGCAGTGGCGGTAGCAGTGGCGGTAAGGCGGGCTCCTGAGTCGGCGGTGAGTTGATCGGTGTTGAGGGTGATATTGCCGCCGCTACCTAGGGTGTTTGTTTCTGTAGTAATAGAACCGTTCGAGAGCGTGACTTGATTGGCACCATTGATGACAATACTCCCCGCATCGCCTTCTGTAGTGATGTTTCTAGATACGTTACTGAAAGCAGATATGCTGGCAAGATCTTGAATCGTTAACTCCGGTGTATTGATGATGATGTCACCAGCATTTTGTTGTCCGGAAGTTGCACTGGTGATGCTACTGCCATCGTTAGCGAGAGAAACAAATTCCTGCGCGTTTATGTTGATTAGACCGGCAGCTTCTGTATCAATAGCTTCATCAAATGTTTGTGTTGATATACTAGATTCATCAACCAGAGAAAGTGTACCAGTCTGAATTTCAATTTTACCGGCACTGCCAGCAGGATCAGTCGCTCTCCCATCAGCTTCGGCAATGATCCTACTGCTGTTGCTGAGTAAAATACTATCAGCAGTTAAAGAAATCTCTCCAGCATTTCCTGCTCTATTTGTTCTGACGCTGAAAGTAGCACCATTCTCTAAGGAGAGTGTGTCAGTTAAAACGATCAGGCTACCCCCGTTTCCAGAGCCGTTTGTAGTGACACCAATACCTGAATCATCAAGATTTATAGACTCGTTTGCATAAAGCAAAATGTTCCCAGCATTGTCTGGGCCGGATGTGGTGCTATCAATAGAACTCTTAGTAAACGCGATAGAATTGGCTCTAATAACAAGGCTGCTGATAGACCGATCAGCGCTAGTAAGGTCATTGGAGATATTTACGACAGCACTGTCTAAGGTAACATCAGCTAAGGAAACATTGTCTGGGTAGCTTAGCCTGATGCTGCCACCATCAATGTCTAAACCGACCGTAGCGGCACCATCAACACCGCCTAATTCCACTCGGCTACCGCGAGCTGTGATAGATCCTGTACGGAAACTAGTAGGAGCTCTTTCAATAATTACATCACCCCCCACTAACAGTAAGCTGTTGCCCTCCTGCACACTTAGCCCAATAGTAAAAGAAGTTAGGTTGAAGGCACCAGATTGATTAATGATAGGTCGAGGTGCAGATTGGCTAAATAACAACGCAGAAGGATCAACGGTTAGTCTAACCAGATCAGAAGTTGTATCAGTAGTACTAAAGCTGCCTTGATCTCCAAACTGGATTGCATCGGCTGTAGTGGCAACAAATGAGCCGCCCAGTTCTAAACTTCCCCTGGGACCAAAAATAATACCCTGGGGGTTCATCAAAAACAGATTGGTGTTACTGGTAATATCGGTGCGAATAGTCCCCTCAATCATAGATAATGGACCATTCGCTACCCGAGCTAAAATATTCATAAGTGCGGGATCATGGTCAAACGTAACTATGCTCCCCTCAGGCACTGAAAACTCACTAAAGCTATGGAATAGATTGGTTCCAGTTGAGTCAATGGTGCCGCCTGTGATGGTGCAATTTACTGCGCAGGACCCAGGGTCTGGAGTAGCCGTAGTGCCATCGGGGATAACTTGTGCCCATGCAGCTTGACACGACAATAAACTGCAGGCAAAAAGTTTGCTCACAACCCATAGTCTCAAAATATATCGCTTTGCCATCACGGTTGCGCTTTAGCCTTCCAATATTTTCCTCCAATTAGAATACATCCACTCGTCAATCTCGACCTGCTTTAATTAATCCTATCTACATTAAAACCGTTATGTGGGCACAAGGCTTTTTTACCCACATAACGGCTTAGAGAGTGCTTCAAACAGTAATTGGCGTTGTCATACAGACGACTGCTTTAAAGTTAGGTAGACTCCATTCTCCCTGCATAAGTCTGATTACAGGAGGGTCATGATACGGTGTAGGACAGAATGAGATGGCCTCCTCCATATACGCCAGCTGTACATTCACAAGCCCCTGGTCCAGAAGTAGAAGCACTAACCGCTGAGACAAACATTCCTCGACAAGGGTTACCATTTTGATAAACCCTAATAAAATCTGTTCCAGAAATTGTCTCTGAAGCACTGCTAAAAGTGACAGTTTGATGAGATTTGGTGAAGGATGCAGTACCAATAGGGTCATCCCCAAAGCGAAACTCTAGCGCTGGTCCATTGAAGGGGCCGTCACCCATATATGTAACATTGTTGAGCGTGAGCGTAGCTTGTGCCATTTGTTGGATTCTCAGTAGTAAAACTGGACACGTTCTAATGATGAAGAGAGGGGATAACCCTTGTCAGTAGCTCAAATTCAGGGAACTTTGCAGCAATAACACATCTCTTGATGACGATTCTTTAATTACATGATGAATCTCTTGTTGCACTACAGGAAAGTACCCTGAAGGGTACTTTTTATACATAAGGCAAGTCAGTATAAAGATAAGAAAACTCTCATCTAAACAGATTTAATAAAGTAATGCAGCTCGGCCAAGCTAGCGAAGCTTCAAGACACCTAAATCTGACGGTTTTAGAAGCTCTTTCTCATCCTGCTAATCCATCAGTGTAAGACTCATCAATCATCGTAAACAACTGTTGTTTAGCATAGGCATTTTTCATATGCTTCTTAACGGTGTTGAGCGCAATATGTAGTTCTGCAGCGATTTCTTGATAAGTATAGCCAATACGATGCAAACTCCATACGTCGGCTTCTCTAGGGCTTAACTTATACTTAATAGTCTCAGTAATCGCCAGAGTCTGCCTAGACTGTGTTAGGTTCTCAAGAATGACCAAAATGTGGGGATCGGTCGTGTTGTTAAGCCATCTAGCACGAATGCGGACATGCTCATGGGATCGCTTAAGCTTAAGTTCCGATTCGGCAATGATTAGATGTCTTGGAAGCCCTTGACGATTATGTATGAGAATCTGACACGTATGCCAGATTTCTTGAGGGATCAGGTCTGTAGACGGATAGTCTTGAGCAATGCGATCGCAAAGACTTTTACCAAGATTGTTGCTGTGGATACATTGACCTGTTTTCGTCAGGATCAAAATTCCATCAATCCAACTATCTAGAAAATTGTTCTCTAGGCTGCGTTGGGTCGAGGTAATCTCAGATAAAATTGCAGAATGGTTGGAGTGCTTGAGCCAGGGCATTTGAATTGTCATGATCCTCTTACGATTAGCACAATCGATTACTGAACCCGTAAAGTCCAATAACTACTGAAGAATTAGCTGTAGATGCGGTGTCCCTAGGAGGTAATAGGGTAAAATCCGTGAAAATATGCATATATCAATTGTGAAGGCCACAAACCTTTGCATTTCTCAATGGTTTTTGAAATGTCTGCCTAAAAAAGGCTCATGGTTAACCATCAAATGGTTCGGCTTCGCTAAACCATTTGCGGTGTAAATCTTGCAAAAAACCCTGCTGCTGATAGTCCAAAATCAGCCGATCAAAGGCTTCTAGCAGATCTGCATCCGTTTCTTGCACTGCAATGCCATAGCCTTCATTGGTTAGTAACGCGCCTGCAAGTTCAAATGAATTTGAATTTAGGTTGACAAAATGATGCAGGGCCGGGGCGTCTTGAACTAACCCCTTGATGTCGCCAGTTTCTAACGCCTCTACTGCTGCTGCAAATGTAGGATAGGTCTCTAATGTGACAGGTTGGCTTTGTAGAAATATTTCTCCTGTCGTACCGGCTATGGCACCAACCGGTTCACCACTGAGGGCTGCTAAATCGAGTTCACTTTCGCTGAGCTGCTGCACCGTCAGCGATGCAATAAAATCCGCCACAATAAAAAAGCTTAACCCCATCCATAGGGTGGCAATCAGCCGCCCTGTAAATTTTGTCGGGGTGACATCGCCATAGCCAAATGTGCCCAGGGTGACGATGGCAAACCAGATGCCTTGACTGACGCCTTCAATGACGTTGCCAGAAAAGCCTTCGTTATGCTTTCGCTCTACTAGCCAGATTAGGCCACCGACTACTGTACTACTGGCAAAGATGAGAAAAATAGGCCGCAGATTGGTCCACCGCAACATGCCACCGGCTAACGTGGTGACATTGGTGTCAGGTTTTGTCACCATCAACTGCAGCCCTGACTGATAAAAAGGATAGGAAAAGTCCAGTCCTTCGGCTTCTCGCTGAGCGGTGATGGAAATACCCGCAATGGCAACATCAATGTCCCCTTGACGTAGCCCGTCTAGCATTTCGCTAACTGACTCATAGGCAACCCATTCGGTTTGTAAGGATAAATCATCTGCGATGGTTTGCCATAAATCAGCGCTGTACCCATATGGAGGCAGGGACGGTTGAATCGTGACAAACGGCGGTAGCTCTTTGGTCCCTACGCGTACTGGCGATTTTGCTTGAATGAGATCTGCAGGAGGTGATGGTTGGATGGCTGTCAGCACGGGACTAATTTGGGCTGGGGCAGGAAGAACGTTAATCCCTGCGATCGCAGCTATAGTTGCGCCAAAGTATCTCATCATGGTTTATCAGCAGTCTGCGATATTGAACTGCGGCCTATGGAAGCAATTCCAGACAGCAGTACTCTCGTTTAAATACGGAATACTAAAAATCTACAATAGCTCAGTAATTTTTCGGAGTTAGTTCTGCTGATATTACGCTGGCGCCACTGCTTGGTAACGTAAATCGCTTTTGACGCAGCGTCTAAAACTCTTCGATCTGTCCGTAAAACATGTCACAAACAATGTCTCTTTTTATTAAAGGTATCTCAATAAATGAATTTGACTATTTATGAGTTGAGATATGCTCTTGAGCATCAATGAATAACATTCAATTAGCCTTGGGAAACATCTCCAATGCGTCAATATCAGGTTGCATCAGTTGCGTTTAGTGTTTTTGCCCTATCAATCCTCAACATTCGCTCGATTTCAGCCGATACCTTCACCTGGCAATTATACAATCAGACATCAGAGACCTTAACTGAGTTTTATATAGTACCCTCTATCTTCGCAGGGGTTGAAGAGCCTGAAGACTTAGGCCCTAATCAACTCATTCAGGCTATCGCTCCCAGTAGTTCAGCTTTTATATCACTCGATACCAATTCTCCGAGTTGTCTCTACGATTTTATAGGCGTCTTTGGCAGTAGATTACGGATTCATGAGTCCATGATCGATCTTTGCAACCTAGATAACGGTTCATATACATTCAGTGATTCATATGCACTTGATGACGATCTATTTACCTTTTCTGAATCAGAGCCTATTCTGTTACCTGAATCTGATGAAGACAATGCCCTATGGTCTTTTTCTGACTTAGACGACCCTTGGCTTTTTTCTGATCCATCTGATTCAGGCATCCCTTGGCCTATTTCTGGCGCACCTGAAGACGATAATCCATGGCCTTTTTCCAACTCAGATGGGCAAAATCGAGAGCCAGGAAGATTAGGAACTAGCGGTGAATTAGTCGATACCTCTACATTGACGCTTAATAACAAAACGCGTTATGCCCTGATTGATGTTTACATGACTCCATCCAGTGCCAACACATTTGGCCGTGACAAACTTACTTCAAGACTGAACCCTGAAGCTACACGAGAAATATCTTTGGATGTCAATTACCCGGAATGCTCTTATGACCTTCTGGGAATTTTTGAGGATGGGTCAGAAGTTGTGGACTATGGCGTTGACCTTTGTAAATTGGGTGGTGGCACCTATAGTTTTCTAGATCCTGCCAATGAGACTCAGGATATACAGATATATAACGGCACTACTGGTAATATTTCTGGCTTAAGAATTACAGCCGAATATAATGAAACCACAAACAATGGCTCTAGGTCTGGCTCCT
Source organism: Cyanobacteria bacterium P01_H01_bin.21 (assembly GCA_038748405.1). Taxonomy (GTDB): domain Bacteria; phylum Cyanobacteriota; class Cyanobacteriia; order Phormidesmidales; family Phormidesmidaceae; genus Leptothoe. Next base: position 72,201 of record JBCDIX010000017.1, read on the forward strand.
ATGATCAGGAGATTATATCGAGTGGCGAGCTTTTTCGCTCTGGTGAAGAATTTCTACTGACTACAGAGCTTGAGGTAGAAAACTGTGCGGATTTCGAAACCTATGAGCTTACAGCTACCTTCTCAGATTCGACTAAAGAGACAAAAAATATAGATGCATGCTCTTCAGAAACAATTGTATTCGGGGATCCTAAGCCAGGCGTTGAGCGTCGTTTGACCGTTCAAAATGGATTCGACAATGCAATTCTATGGGAACTTTACGCGACAAAGCCTGCAGATGATGACTGGGGTTATGATCTCTTAAAGGAGCCTGTTAATAGTTCAGGCCGCAGTCGTAGGATTTCGCTTATTGATGATGTTGGCGACTGCCTTTATGACATTCGCGCTGTGTTTATAGACCCAGATCCACAATCATCTAAGAAATTAGACCCTGTCGACCAGTATGGGGTAAACGTGTGCGAACTCAATAACGATACTTTGCGCTACAGTACGTCAACTATTCAGAGTCTTCGTGGCGTTGATATTGTTGAGTCTGTTGCATCTAAGGTTATTGAAAAACAACTTTATACCTCTCCACCAAGGGGAAAAACCTGTCTGGCTAGATCAAAAAGTAATGTTTGTCGAACATCCAAGAAGAATCCTACACAAGCTAATAGACCATGGTGGAGGTTCTGGAATTAGGCTGTAAGTCGACTCTGCTCTGCTTAAACTACGTCAGTCGTTGTATACATCAGGGGGTAATACGTCTGATGGACTTCCCAAAAACTTATCCATTAGTACTCTGTCGTGTAAGTTTAAGGTTGAGATATCAATATAGTGAGCAGGGGGTGTTTTAACACGCTCATCAGAACCACATGCATCCTCGGCATACCTGTTTTTCTCTCTGAGCAATCCTATATTCAAAGACAGTTGCTCAGAGCTTCTCGGCTGAGAATAGTCAGGAACTGCAGCGTGTATAAATTCTGTAATGGCAGCGTAGCATCTCGGCTTGCCCATGTCGAATGTAGCGCTAGCGGCTAGGTTCTGGATAGTGTTATTTATCTGATTCAATTGGCTTTCAGGTAAGCTCGTAATAAAGTTCTCGATAATTTCAATACTTTCTTTCTCAGGTAAACGGTTGAGTAACTGTTCTAAGTCATAGGTCTCGGAAGGTGTTTCTATGAGTTCCTGTTCCATTGCCCGTTTTTTGAGAGCATCAGTCACACTCTCATAATGTTGCCAAGACGGCCAATTCATCATCACCCTTAGTTCTTCTAGATGAGCAGTTTGAAACAAGTGCACAGCTCTATTAAGCCTCTTTTTTGCTTCAATTGAGTGCTCTTTTTCTGAGGTACCCATAGTCTCTTGATACTCTCCATAAGGTAAGCCTTTAAACTCAGCCTTAGCAAGTTCTAATAGACCTAAATGAGTGTGCACCTCAATAAATACATCACTAGCCCAATCGCCAGTGATGGCGTATTGCTCATCATTAAAGTTTTGGGCAACTTCTAGTAAGAAGGCTATATCTTGAACGATGGCATTGTCGATCTCAGATGTCCATCCTTTTTCTTTGAGAGCTTTTAAGAGAGTTACTCGGGCTAGACCTAGTGCAGACAACCCTGAATCACCAGAAAGACCGTATCCCTTTTCATAGTGGGCAATAGCATCATCCAATCTGCCGGTTTTTTCATAAATTCGGCCCAGCGCAGAATAGGTCAGGCTATATTCTGGATCAAAGTTTAAAGACCGCTGAAATGCTTCTAATGCCTGTATTGTCTGGCCATTTTTACTGTGCTGCTGACCTTGTTTATAGTAGAATTCACCAAGGCGACTTAAATTATCACTTACCGCCCACGAACTAAGCAGTACTAAAGCAGAGAGTGCGCAGGTAGTTTCGGCATGAAAATGCTGAGGTATGGAAACGCTGTCTAGAATGTTTTCAACAGTTTTACGGCCTTTATCTGTAAATGTGCCTCCAGCTACTAGTGCGAGCCCTGCACCCTGGCTAAAGCTACTAAAAAGACCAAGCAGATCGACACCTTGGGATAAGAAAGCTTGGGCAGTTGTTGTGACAAAGCTGGTCGCGCTGACTAGAAATACCACGGTTAGTCCATTCCAAACCCAATCAAAACGGTCGTGTCTATGAACTTTTGGTTCTGGAGAAGGAGGGTCTAAAAACCACCACCAAGATGATTCGTTGGGCTTGATACTTTGCCGATAGTCTGCGAAATCGACATAGTTAGCAAATGATTCAGCATTTTCCTTTAACTGCTGATCTAGAGCCACCAGTTGCAAATAAATAGCTGTTTGCTGTGGTTGTCTGTGCCCTAGTTGTTGACGAACTGCTTCAACAGCGTCCCTACATAGCAATAATTTCAAAATCGTTGGAGTCGCTGGTTCGCTAGCTTTGATTGCCGCCAGTGCGTCTAACAGGGCATGTTGATAATGCTCAACTGCATGGGCTAGGTCAAAATTTTCTGAGGGTACGGTATCATCTGCCATTGGAACTTAGGACTAGGCACACAGTGTCTAACTTACCGTTATTGAATTAACGCAGAGCTATGCTTAGACATTTCTAAATCCTTGTTACCAATCTGAATTATTACTCTGAGCAGAAAACCACTGAAGCTCGATGGGTGTGCTGACTAAACACGGGTATTTAATATTCCCCAGTCGTTTGCCTTGGGAGTAGTAATAGAGGCTGAGCTGTTGCTGCACCTGTTGCTTGACAATGATCTCGACAGGTTCAAGCTGCCCTAACAGCCGTGCTTGTCGGTAGTGGAAGGCTTTGAGTAGCTCCTGTTCAAGGGTTGTAGCGAGCTGATCAGTGGCATTGACACAGCAGTCAGTCAGCAACGTGTAGCGAGGATGGGGCTTCAGACTGGGCACAAGACATTTGAAAGCAGTCGGCGGCAGAGCTAGTTGACTTAGGGCCTGATGGGTAAAATCCAGCGTCAGTTTTTCGCCCACCATATCGCTGGTGGCATTGTTCCGCCCTAGAAAGCGGAGACAGGGGGTGGCTCGGTAATAGTGGGTAGGCTGGATGCGATCGCACATCCGATAGCGATACAGACCGCCCTTTTGGGAAATAATAACGCTGTAGGTTTGCCCTAGCTCTAGCTCATGGAGCAAATAAATCTGACCCGCATCATCTTCAAATTCAAAAAATACCTCATTGAGCAAGGGCACACAGCCGTTAGCTCTAACTAGGGGAACGGTCATCGGTGCTTCTGTGGCCAGTAACCCTTTGCCCTGTATCAGGGTGTTGGGAAAATGCGTTTTAAGGCTACTGACCTGGTCGGCTGCCATGGCGCTGTCCCAACAGGAAATGAGCTTGAGTTTGGGCCACAGTGCTTCCCAGTTAATGATCTTGTGGGTAAGTAGCTCGGCGCGGGTAGGCGATAGCTGGAGCTGCGATCGCAGCTGCTGTCGATGGGTTTGAATGTAGTCCAGCTGTACGCTAAGAAAGCTGGGACTCCAAATAGAAATCGTTTCTAAATTTTCCTCTAGCAGCAAAGTCTTACACAGGTTGGCCTGAAAGATTTCAGGTGGCTGTGGCTGATGGGCATCTGGTGGGGAGACCAAAAAAGGTTTGAGTAACCAGCGCAGCCAGGGGTCTAAATAGTCAGAATCCTCTTCTAATCCCTCGGCTGTTTCGTCAGGTGAGAGCAGCTTTGGGGAAATACACATATATACTTTCCCAGTCTCAAATTTAGGCCCATGGGTAATCAGATCATAGGCCCAGATACAGAACAAAGTGTTAAACGACTTTCGTAGAGCACGGGTATAGGGGATGCGTTTGGCCGGACCGCTGCTGCCAGATGTCTTTTCGTAAAAGAGAATAGGGTCCGAAGATTGTTCTGGGTTGAGCCAGGGGCTGATGTCTTCATAGGTGATAATGGGAATCTGATGCCAGTCATCAATAGAGGTGATGTTTAGAGACTGCCCATAGTCGCTGCGTACAAACTGTTGGAAGAGTTTTGTTTGTAGACTTTGCTGTGTTGTTTTTGGCTTTGACAGGGTTTGGTAAAACCGATGGGCCGTGGGTGCTAACAGGGCTCCAAATGCTTTAATCAGCCAGCGCATAGTTAGCCTCCTGGTTTGTTTCCTGGGCGCTGTCAATGGTGACATTAGGATAAATCTCGCTACCGGCTTCTAGGTAGCTGTTTGCCTTAATGGTTGCGCCTGGGCCAATGTAGGAGCCAGCACCGATAAAGCTGTTGTCCCCAATGGTGATGGGTTTGAGGTACAGCATCAGATTCTCTCGTCGCGGTTTAACAATGTGGCTGTACATCCCTACACGATGGCCAAACACGACACCATTGCCAATGGTTAGCAGACCCCGATCGGCAATTTCTAACACGGGTGTCCAGTACACCTGTTTGCCTATCTGAGCACCCCAGAGCCGCAGCCAGGCTGAGAAAACCCCAGGCACTAGCCTTAATAGGGTTTCTAGTACAGGAAATGCAATGTAGATAACCTGGAGCTGGTGACTACCCCACCAAGGGGAATACTCAGTTCCCTGGAGATAGCTAATGCCATTTTTTAAGGGGTAAACAGCGTTGTGCAGGCGATAAATGAGTACCGGCAGACCGTAGAGAAAAAATAGGCACAGTATCAAGCTCCAAGGGCTGTGGTTCCAAATACCATACAGAAAGGAGAGCGCGGCTAACCCCAACGTTAGAGCTGGGAAAAAAGATAACAGTTTACTAAGCAGAGTCATGACTATTGTTACGGCGGGGGCCAATCCAGATGGCGGCCCCAGTGACAAGCGGAATCAGGGCAAAAATGCCGCCAAATACAAGCGGGTTGGTTTTGACAGCAGGTACAGTAAACACGATGGCAAATACTAGACCGCAGTAGAGGAGTGCGGCGAATGGGATAGCACAGATGATCCAGAACATCAAACGTTCATTGGTTTCTATAGATGTCATCAGAGAAAATTCCGTAGCGACAATTCAGTGTATCGATTGTGGGTAAAAATGGCGTAATAATCACGATTACTAAACATCTCGAGGATATATAAGCTTTCTCCACAGGGATAAATGGCTGGTCTGCCCCAGGGTTGTTGGCCACTGCTCTGACTGATGTAGGGTGTCGTGCAGTCGGTCCCATAGCTTAAAGTTAGCGCCATAGTTACAGGCATTGGCGGTGCTGTGGTGATGCCAGCTGTGGTCTTGAGGCAAAATTAGCCACCCTGCGAGCCACCGATATTCCCAACTCTTGGGCTGTGGGCTAAACCGGCTGTGTCGCCACAGGTCAAGGGCTGCAGTCAAACTGATGCCCACAATGTAGGCTGTGGGGTCGTCTAGCAGATAAATAAACAGACCGTGAACCCACAAGTACACAATCAAAAAACTACTCCATAGGGTATTGCGCGATGTGCCTAGGACATCCATCGTGCTGACGGTGTGGTGCACCTGATGGGCAAACCATCCCCAGCGACTGTGGAGAAACCGATGATTCCAGTAATAAAGATAGTCGACGACCCCAAAGCTTAGGGCAAAGGCCAGCAGCGGATGAATGGTCAACCTGTGGTGCCACGCAGGAAATAGTTGCTGATACAACGTCTGTAGCAAGGTTAGCTGGAGTAACGGAATTAGGAGACCCTGTATCCACAATCCAGCACTGTCTAACATCCAGTCGTGTAACGGTTTTTGTCGTAGCTCCGAGCCGTTTTTCCAGACGGTCAGGCTAACTAAAAGAACAAATGCACTAAAGACAACCATGGCTATACCCAAAAAGTGACGTCAGCGGACTTGTCAGGCAGGTTGCGTGGGTTTTTGCCTGCCGCGATCGCATCTCGAATCGATTCCACAAAAATGTGGATAGTATCAGCAGGCGTATGGTGAAATTGGCGGCCGTATTTTGCGATCGCATCCCCCTGTATTGCCAACGCCGCCACGTCCTGGTCAATAATCCGCTGTGCTGTCCATCGCACCAACGGTTTCGCCAGCCGGTTCCAAATGCCATAGTTAAAGGTGACATCGGTATATACCAGGGTGGAGTTCTCGGTTTCTGGAATTGACTGGCTGGTGATAAAACAGCGCCGATGAGGTCCCATGGTGTACTCCACACTGGTTACATTGGGCATATAAAAAGAGTCTCGATGATAGATTTCATGCCCCTGGGGGTTTAAAAACCAGCGCGACCAGCCCAGGTTGTTGGTTTCATTGCGGTAGGTGGCCGTGACAGCCCCCTGCTGACGTTTAACCGTCATTGTTAGCGGCTGTTGCCGGGCGGTGCGAAAGATGCCAGGATGCACCGAAACTGTGTGGGGAATATCGATAAAATTCTCGGCGCAGTTAGTGACGCTGTTGGCAAAGCGATTAATCACCCGCACGGTCTCCCAACCCGATTCTTGATAGTGGGGCATTAAAAATGGCTGAGTGTCTAAGCCACCCCGTAGCCGCACATAAATATAGCCATCCTGTTCACAGGTGTCGTAGGCTTTGGCACAGCGCTTGGTGTTGGGCCGAAACTCGCTGCCCTCTGCCGGCACATTCACCACCTGGCCAGCGTGATCATACTGCCAACCGTGATATGGGCACTGTAGCTGCCCCTGGTCAACTGTTCCTCCTGAGAGTCGGGTATTGCGATGAAGACAGCGATCTCTGAGGGCAACGGGCTGACCATTGGCACCCCGAAAAACCACCAGCCATTCATCTAAAACCGTTCGCTGTAGAACGGCATGGGACTTAAGTTGTTCACTCAGGGCAACAACATACCAAAAGTCTTCAAACTGAATTGGAATTGTGATCGGAGCTTCCATGGGGACGAATTTTCAGATCGTGGGTGATATCAAGCTGACAGGCCAGGCGGGCATTGGGGCAGTCTGGGGCAAGCACCTCTAATAGCTCTTGTTCATCAGCATCCGGCGGGGGCACCTCCCCAACAACAGTGACTAGACAGGTACCACAGATGCCGGTACGACAGCCAAACAGTATGGGAGAGTTTTGAATAGTGAGTTCGTCGGCGAGGGGCGTGTGTGAATTAACAATTACAGCAGCGTGATCGGTGTTAGGAAAAGAGAGCTTGCAATCCATGGCTCCTCAGCTACATTCAGAAGGTAGTTCAGCGTCTTCTCTCTGGATAGGAGAAGAAACGAGTTTTGGTTCTTTAGATAAGCGGGAGGGCACTGGCCAAGCTTCTCTATCTGTAGAGCTGGGCTCAGGCAGCGGTCTGCGCGACCATCGTGACGACACTAACCCATTCACATACTTCACATAGCGGGCAATCGGAGCATCCACTGGCAGCAAGCGCTCTGTACTAAAGCGAATATTGTCGTAAATCATGCCGTCTTCGCCCCGCAGCGCATAGTAGCTCAGCCGCGTTAGCCACAGCAGCAACTGAGTAATGACCCAACCCAGCAAACCTGGACGCTTTTTGGTGACATAAATTGGCTGGATAAATGTCTCTTTTTCACCTGTCTTATCTGAAAATGCTGGTCGATAGGCATAGAGCATATAAAGCTGCGGTATCCAGCGCACTTCTTTCATCATGGTGAGCAGCCCTAAACATCCGTGGGCATAGCGCATGGAGTAAGCGTAGCGTGGTCCCAAGATGGCTCTGCCTAGACGCTCTCGCCAGTTAGTGTTTAAAAATTCACCGCTGAGGGTAAAGTCAATCTGTTCACCCGTTTGCTGTAGCGACAGTTCTAAATCCACCGGTAGGTGATGCACCGTTTGTAGATGCTGTACATCAATGCCGTTGATCATACAGATGTGGTGATGACATTTGCGAGTGAGAGGCTGGTCGGCAACAACCGCTAGCTCATGTCCCTTAAGCTCATCAAACTCCGCGACTGCTGTGGGGGCAACAGTATCGGGGTAGACCCAAATAAAACCATACTTTTCTTCTGTGGCATAGGCTTGAAGAGCTGCACCGGCAGGGATATGATCCTGACAAGGGATATCCTGACATTGACCTTCGCCATCAAAGGCCCAGTGGTGAAAAAAGCAGCGCACCTGGTTGCCATCGACGCTGCCAATACCTAGGTCTGTCCCCATGTGAGGGCAGTAGGCATCCAACGCACGGACCTTGCCATCCTGACCTCGAAAGATGGCAAGGCGCTGACCGCAAATGTCAAACGACTTGACGGTTTCTTTGGGAATGTCTTTGGATGCTGTTACCAAGTACCAGCCCTTAGCAACAATATCCCAGTTGTTAAATATAGTTGTCATAGCTTACTTTGGAAATCGATTTAACTAACGGGAAGAAGAAACAGTCGCTGGGTGAGCGGAGCCGAACTCAGCTAAAACCATGTCTTGAAAAAATCTGGATAGTGCCTGTCGCTGTGTGCGCAGATACCTATCAATCGAGGCCCTTTGCATAATTGCCATGGTGCGATTGCTTGACCACACATAGTCCAAGGGCTCTAGATAGACTTGATATGACGCCATGGCTTCTTGATGGGTGCGATAGCTGTGATGCAGCCCCTCAGACTCTTGGGTGAAACAGGCCTGCATCATGGCCTTTGCATCTGCGTCATCCATTGAGAAAATGTGCGATCGCAACAGCTCATACACCTTGGGATACAGGGCCGGATCGTGCCAAAAAATTCCGTTTACTGCGACCGAAAATCGCTGATGATCCTGCTGACAGCCACGGATGCCTAAATTTGCCACTAGAGACTCAAACCCTGTTGGTTTGGGCAAACAGCGAATCACATCGTGGGAGAGCAGGGTGGAGCTATTAAAGTGAAAACTCTCATCCATAAAATGATAGAACGAGATTTTTGATGGAATTGGCGCATTCTCCTGATCGCTGTGGGTTTGATAAAAGCGACTGAGCTGATGCTGCACCAGCTTGCCATTGAGGGTGCGTAGTCCTCGCACCGTAAAATACTGACAGGCAAGAAAGCTGTTGCAGGCTGAGATTAACCCAAATGCCTGGAGCTGCAGCTGCTTCCACCACCGTTTCAGCTGATTGGTGTCAGCAAAAATCATGGTTTCGCTAAACGGCCCCCGCATAGGGTAGCTAAATAGCCGCTTGCCTAGCAGTGCCTGCTCCGTTTGCTCAGCCACACGACGAAACGCACTGATGTGGGCACGCTCCTGGGAGGTCTCGAGATCTAACATGTCGCAGATGGTGCGAAAGCCATCGTGGGCATACAGGGCGGCAGCGCTAGTTTGATTAAAAAAGATCGTCGCAATCTCAGCGGAGATAATTTGCGAATAGTAAGCCACCCAGTAAAGCTGGTTTAAAACTATACGCTGGTGCTCGCTGGCCTGGTGCCATAGGGGGGTGCCATACAGCAGTGAGAACGCTACAGGGTTCCAATAGCTATCGCTGCAGTCGTGATAGTTAAATGCCTGCCCTGCTTGATCTAACAGCTGAGTTTGGTCTTGCTTTTGATTGCGCCGGTAGTTAATCTCTAGCCTGCGCTTTAGTGGCTCATTAATCGGTTGAGCTGCAGAGACGACAGTCTCTGGTGATATCTCTTTTTCAATCACTTGAGCTGCCTGATGATGATTCTTATCCATAGCTAGCGGCCTCCTCTGCACTTAGGGGGGTAAATAAGTCGTTCTCCTCTAGCTGGCTAACAATGGTATTGCCAGTGCTAACCATGAGTGATTTGAGTAGCTGCAGCCTTTGATGCGCGTGGCCCACGGTGTCTAACTGTTGCAAGATTTGAATGCGCTGAGGGCGGGAGAGGTGCCCTTTGGTGGTTGCGATCTCACTCACCACCCGTTGGGGGCCAACCCGTACCATCTGCAAAAACATTGCAAGGCACTCCAAAATTGACTCTTTACTATCGGTCGACACCTGGGTTTGGTTAAATAAGGTGACACCAACCCCATGGTGTCGCGACTCTGCCTGCAAAAAACTTTGAAACAAGTCCCTTAACGGTCTATGGGTGCAGCCCCTAGCCAAACTGCGATAGTGGGTTAGCCCCCAGCCCTCTAACACCACCTGTAAAACAAATAAAAGAACAGCTTTGTCCGAACTCTCTACGATGTCAGACAGCAACTGTAAAAACGGATCGTCGGGCTCGTTTAATAGGGTATGCGATGACACATACGGTCTCAGCTGGGCTAGATGTGTGGTTTCATCTGCTGCAAATAAACCATACAGCATGCGCTCTTGGGTACTGTCGGCCATCAGCACCATCTTTGCCATATAGCCAACACCCGCCTGCTCAATATATACAGATTCTTGTAACAAAGACTGATTTAAACCCTTTAGAATCTGTTGCTGCTCAACCGTACTCGCATCTTGAAAGAGCGACACTTGCCCTAAATTAAAATAATCTGCCTGCCAGTAGAGAAAGGCATTATCTGAAACGGATGAACGAAGATCAGTCTGTTGTTTTAACGCAGCTGTCAAGACACGATTTAATTTGTTATCTATCGGTAGTTCTGGCAAGCCAAAGCCAGATAAATTAAACGACTGAGCCGTTTTCATATGACGCTACTCCAATCTCCCCAATTTAAGGCCGTTTGGCGATTTACATGGTGAGCAAACCGTATAATTGACTGGTCTGCTTTGAGGGGTGTCTTAAAATCAAATCGAATCCCCTGAAATACTTGAATGTCACCTGTTGCAAAATAGGCCGCTACTTGTTGCGTAACCCATAAGACAACCGGATTAACGAACCGTCCAGCAAACCGCTTGGGTGTAATTAAGATAGTCCACCCTTCAGTCTTGCCCCCAGCCATTGGCCGCAGTGCAAACATGATATGAAAGTGAAAAAAGTCTGGACCGATGGTGACGGTGCCAGTGCTGCCATACCAGTAGCACATTTTATAGGTCACTTCGTTTTTGTACAGAGGGCGGATCAATCTGACAAACTGAGAAGCCTCCCCACCACGGGTCGTATTGTCTAAACAAAGAGCGTTCTCATTGAGAGAAGACGCCTTAAATCGCACCTCAAGCGGGAGATTGTGGACTGAGTTAAAATGATGGGCATCAATGGCGTTAATCATCAATACATTTGGATGACAGTTCCGCTCAAAGCGATAGCTTAACGCCACATCACAGTCTACCTCGTTTAATTCCGGTACATAGGGGGGAGGATGGTGCGGTGTGTTACCCGTCCAGATCCAAATCATGCCGTAGTGTTCAGCTGTTGGCCAACTCTTTAATTGGGTCTGCAGTTCATGATGTTCTTCACCACAGGCCGGAATTTTGGTGCATTGACCCGTCTGATCAAACTGCCAGTGGTGTAGCGGGCAGCGAATGGTGTTGCCCATAACTTTACCCTGGCCAAGAGCCGCTCCCATGTGAGGACAATATCCATCTAGGGCAACAACCTGTTGTGAGTCAGTGCGGTAAAGCACCAGCTCTTTCCCCATTAATGTGAGAGATTTAGCTTGCTCAGACCTTAAACTACGACTGGGCATCGCCCAGTACCATCCTTCAACAAATCGGTCAGGCCGGTTAAAAACTGGATTTTTATCATGCTGCGTCGCAACATGTGTGGAAGTTGTTGACTGGGCAAAAGATTGATAGCTCATGCGGCTAAACTGCGGCTAAACCACATACGTCGGCCTGCTGCTGTAAGATTATCAGGGCAGATTTCTGTCAGACATACCAGCTCATCTCCCTGAGCGTGGGCCGGATTTGTCTGCTCAAAAAAGTGAATATGGGGGTCCGATTGTCGCTCTGGTGGAACAGTGCCCAGGATGGGAGAAAGTTTTTGAGGCTGGGCAAATCGAACAATACCTGCCTCTTGGTCATAGGCACTGCCAAATTGTTGTTGGGCCAGATAATCCATAAGCTGTTGCATGGGTTCTGGAGTGGGCTGGTCGTAGCGAGGATAAAACGTCTGCCAAAACGTTGGGAGAAGTCGATAGGTACGAAACCCTGAAGATATGAGTAACCAAAAAAGACGTTTATCAGGATGACGTAGCCGATTGATGGCCTGAATCCAGGCGCGGGGCAGTGTGGCACTACTCCATGCGGTGGGGTCAACAATAGTATCGCCAGAGTAAACAACACTAAAGACCTCACCTTTTACGGTGACATCGTAGAGTTGTAAAGTAGAAAATCCGTTTAATTGACCTGCTTTATTTTTAATTAACAAAACCCAATTTTTGCTCGCTAGATCGCTGGCAAACGTGATCGCGGTGACACCACTAAAGTGATGCTCCAATAGACGATACATAGATTCACGATCGTCAGGTTCTAGCGTGGGAATCGACACCAGTTGGGAGTGCATCATGGTTTAGAACTCAGGTAATTGCGCCAGACAAGAGAGCCATAACCGCTCTATCCAATAGCGTGGGTTCGGCTACTGCAACATCTGACTGCATTTAGCCTGATCTTTTTGGGAATATGCAATGAGGCCCATGAACTGATTCCGTAGGGTTCGCTTTAGCAGGTAGCAATGCGAAGTAGCACGAAGTTCCCAATTTGGTAGAGTCTGTAATTCTAGGTCTACAGTGACTGACCTTTATCAAGGTTTTATAAATTCTACCGACGGGACTTAATGCTTTTTTGAACGAATCGCTAGGTTGGGGATAACTCATTCGCTGTTTTCACACTATGTATTCACTGCAGTCTGTCCAGGCTCGTCAAAAGTCTAATAAAACCCTGGGTAAAGCATTAATTGTGGGGGCTATTGCCACAATTATGACTGCAGGCACCTGGATTATTCTGTTTACGACAGAAACCATTACCCTGGGAGGTGTGCCCTACTCCGTGCTTATGAAGGTATGGCAAGATCCGGCTGCGCGTTCAGCCTTATTAGACAGTGATGCTACCGAGCTGCACGATTTGATGGGTAGTCTGGGTATCGAATATGACATCAAAAACTACTACCGCAGTCGTATTGATGATCCGGTGGAGCTAGATCAGCATATTCATCAAATTCTTTTTGACCGGACGGGGTACGTAGGTGAGAACTACACCGTGAGAGGGCGTACCTTAGTTTTAAAGGATGCCAGCAAAGCTGAAGAATTGCGTAATTGCCCCAATTGTTGAGTCAGGTGTGGGCCTTGAGGATACAAATTTAGGGATAAGGATTTTATTTTACAGGATCCAAAAGTTATGTTTGAAAAGTCGTTCCATGGAACGACTGTACGTCAGAAAATAGAGCATAATTAGCTCCTCATTCCTTAGAAAGTTCCTGTTATGTCCCAATGATTTAGCGAGGATTGTTGGGTGTACACCCTATTTCTATCGTCTCGGTAGCTTTGTCTTAAGCTGATTGAGCAGCATGGCAGCTTCAGGAATGCCTAACAACAATGCGGCGCCTGCAAAGACACTAAGGCTAATCGCTCCAGCCACACATAAAACAATCAGATTGATAAAAAATCCTTCTGTGCCCAACAGAGTTTCTAATCCTAAACGGCTACCCCAGGCGGCGACACCCGACAGACCGCTACTCAAGAGCAGCATAACTAGCGGTTTTGCCCAGTCGAGCCAGGGTAAGCCATTAAGCTTACGCGAGAGCAAAACTAGCAGAGCTACCATAGATACGAGGTTAACGCCAACCGTGGCCAACACTAGGCCGGGAGCTCCATAGCGGTTGATCAAAATAAAGTCCAGCAGAGCATTAAGACCAATGTTAAACACACTAATGCGAAACGGGGTGTCGCCATCCCCCAGGGCATAGAAGACGCGCACCAATACATCGCGACCCAGATAGACAAACATCCCCACGCCGTAGGCAATTAATACGGAGGCAACTAGCTGAGAGGCCCTGCTGTCAAACTCTCCGCGCTCATAGATGACCCGCACCATAGGTAGAGCCAGGGTGATAAATATGGCGCTCAAAGGCAGCATCGTCAGCGCCGTCAGCAACAAACCCTGCCGGATACGCTGTTTTAGTTCGTCCCAATGAACGGGGTCTGCTAAACGGGCAAAAACGGGCAAAAATGGGACCAAAATTACATTAGAAATAATCCCTAGAGGTGTCTGTATTAGCAAATTTGCGTAGTCTAAAGCCGCGACAGTACCAGGGATTGCTAATGCAAAAAACAGATCGACTTGAACGTTAATCTGCACCATGCCTGACGAAAAGGTGGCTGGCCCTAAGACATTGAGCACATCCTGAACAGCGGGATCTTGGGTATTAAACCTAAGACGCAGTCGGCCTAGTCCCTGTTTCCACAGCACGGGTACCTGTATAAGCCACTGCAGAATGGCACCCGCTAATGTACCAACGGCTAAGGCTGCACCACCAACCAGGGCATAGCGGGGCTCAGCAATTCTATCGCCAATGGTAAAAAAGACAACTCCCAGAGCCACGATCACAGCACTGCTGGAAAACAGGGGGCTAATGGACGGGAGCCAGTAGTGGTCAGCGGCATTTAGGGTGCCGAAACCAATGCCGATCAGCCCAGCGAACATGGCCATCGGAGCCATAATCCGTAGCTGTAAGATGGCAATATCGCGAGTGATGGCCCCTGTTTCTGTATTTTCGCTAAGACGCTGGCCCAGCACGCCAATGATAGATGGCGCAAAGATAACGATGGCCAGGGTGACAAACAGCAGACCTATTCCCACTAGGGTAGTAATCGTCTCGACAAGGGGGGCAATCTCATCTTTTTTTCGATTGGCAACTCCTCGCACAATGGCACTGTGAAATGGGCCATTGATACCTCCCAGCAGCACTAATAAGAACCCAGGAATGGCATAGGCCAACCCGTAGGCATCGGCGACTGGGCCAATTGCAAATGTTGCAGCTATGGCTTGGGTTCGCACCAGGCCAAAGACTTTACTAATTAGAGTTGCGATCGCAACAATGCCAGCAATGCCAGCTAAAGAACGTTTGGTCACTGGAGCCTCAACACTGAATACTCAACTATGGCGCGTTGTGGTAGCCAATAACAAACTTACAGAAAATAACCAGCCATCTGAAAAACTACTGAGCAAGGTTTTTAGAAATATGCTTACTCGCGTTTACCCATCGATTACGGACGATGGCCGCTGTATAAAAAGACATTGAAGTCTGTGTAGAAGAACAAACTGAACAAAAGGCAAAACCACCCTGCCCCCCTGTCAGCAAGCATTCCATAACTTCGCAGGAACTAGAGAGTATCAAGTTTCGCTCCACAGTTCAATACGTATTTTTACAGGGTTAATTGGGGTTGAGATAAATAATGTCCGTAGTTTCAACAATAGATCTCCGAAAATCTAACTGATACGGCTGTTCACACGAGTCTCCGCAATACACTGAATTAATCCCTCATTCGATAAAACTCATCCGTTATGACGCTAGTCCACACCTTCCCCCCGCTGCTCGAAGGCACCCTTGTCAAACGCTATAAACGCTTTATGGCGGACATTGAACTGACGTCAGGAGAAATCATTACGGCTCACTGTCCCAATACCGGTCCGATGACGGGTGTCTGCCATGTTGGCGGTCGGGTCATGGTGTCCGAGAGCGATAACCCTAAACGCAAACTTGCCTATACCTGGGAGCTGGCGGAGGTCAATGACAATGAGCCCACCTGGGTTGGGGTGAATACGGCATTGCCCAACTGGGTGATTCAAGTGGCATTAAGCGATCACATTTTTGAACAGCTAGGGTCCTACGACCAAATCAAACGAGAAGTACCCTACGGTTCCAACAGCCGGATTGATTTTCGACTCACGACAGATGAACGACCCATCTATATAGAAGTTAAAAACTCCACTTGGGCGCAGCAGCGTCTTTGTCTGTTTCCCGATACAGTCACGACTAGGGGGCAAAAACATCTGCGCGAACTTACGGATTTGCTGCCAGATGCCCGTGCCGTCATGCTGTATTTCATCAACCGGGGTGATTGTGACCAGTTTGCCCCTGGGGATAGTGCCGATCCCAAATATGGCGAGCTGCTGAGAACTGCGATCGCAGCGGGGGTAGAAGTACTGCCCTGCCGATTTGATATTTCTCCCACAGGTATCCATTACATCGGACTAGCCCATCTGGCACTCTAAACTCAGGAGTAGTTCCTCTGCACTAACTCCGCGATTGTGCAGAGGTTTTCTGTGATTTTTTACACAGCCAAACTGTGCTTTTTGATACCGTTTGAGAATTAAATTGATTCTTATTTTTCACCGAACTTTTCCCCATGAAATCCACAAGTTTTCCACAAGGGTAGAGGGGTTTTCCACAAGTTTTCCACAGGTTAACAACGAAGTATAGACCAATTCCCCCATTCTGGGGATAGCCATAGAATATGAGAATTATGAGAAATGGTCAGCTCAAAAATGAACTAATGTTACAAGAATCAAATCAAAACCCTATTGGTTTGGTTGTCGAGGTTTTCCTAAACTTGGAGTGCCCAGATAAGGTGGCGTTGACAACACCCCATCCCATTAGCAGAATTATCTGACCACCCCTGGGGGTTCCTGGCGTTAGCGACATGAGTCGATGATGTTGGGGTTCCTGGTTGCCCCGCTGCGGTTCCATTCCCTGGCTTCTCAGGCTGGACGTGCTGCAACTATTGAGGTTTTCCCATCCATGAAAATTACTGTTAGTATCCTGGCGGAGATTCCTGAAGAACTCCATGAATCCCTCAAAGGGTATTTGGAGAAACATCCTGCATGGGACCAAGATCGGGTGTTTTCGGCAGCGCTGTCGTTATTCCTTTTGCAAAATGGGGATAGCGATCGCCAAACCTCTAAAGTCTATCTAGACGCTCTGTTTAACTACGCTGCTTAGTACTGTCCATTAGGTGAATAGCCCCCTCTCCACGAGTCATCTAATGGATGATTGAACCGCATCTGTTTTCCTTTGCTGGGGCGATATCTGTGTCCAGGTATCACCCCAGCAAAGGAAAATGGTTCACAGAGTTCAAAACCTAAGGGTCAGAGGGATTAGACTATATATTCTGAGTTTTCTTTTACTGGTGATTCTGGGAGCGCAAGGCTCTAGAACCCCTTTATGTTAAGAGGCTTGGGTATATTAGTATCATGCAATAGTTTAGAGCTCTATCCATGGCTGAGCCCTCTGTCCGCCCGATCTCTGCGCCCAGTCAGTCAGCGCAAGAATTAAAAGCCGTTTTTCAGCAGATTACCCACCAAAGCTGCCCCCATCAGTACAATTTTCATATGCATACCCATTGTTCTGATGGCAAGCTTAGTCCTGGTGCGCTGATGGAGCAGGCGATCTCTTTACAACTCAAAGGATTCGCCATTACAGACCACCACACCATTCGTGGGTATCGACAAGCCTGCCAGTGGTTGGAAAATTGGCGCTGGAAACACCCATCGAGCTGGTCCTCTAGCCAAGCCAAGTTAAAGCTCCCTCACCTCTGGTGCGGTGTTGAGATTACCTCAAGTTTGCTAGATGTGGATGTACATATTTTGGGCTACGCATTTAACCCAGAGCATGAGGCTCTCAAAGACTATTTGCAAGGTGGGGCTCCCACGGGTGAAAAAAGACAGGCAAAACTTGTTATCCAGGCAATTCAAGCCGCTGGTGGTGTAGCTGTCTTAGCCCATCCTGTGCGATATCGTCGCTCTCCTGAAGATTTGATTCCTGCAGCAGCAGATTTAGGTATCGATGGAGTGGAAACCTACTATGCCTATGATCATCCGGCTGAGTGGCGGCCTACCCCCAAGAAAACAGAACGGGTTCAGGGGTTGGCGGGTAAGTACGACCTACTCAGCACCTGCGGTACAGATAGTCATGGTCTAACCTTGACCCGCCGAGTTTGAGGGCTGAGCTTTACTCAGCCTCAGGCTGTTCGGCTTCGGGCTGTTCGGCTTCGGGCTGTTCGGCTTCAGGCTGCTCAGCGGTATTTTGCACGGTTTCCAAAATCTCTTCGGCGCTCTTGCAGGCTGCATCGTCGTAGTTGACGATAATCTCAAACGGATAGCGGACTGCCTGTTCTGTTTCAGGAAATTCTGTAGCCATCAAGGTCTCAATAGCAGCCTTATTGAGATACTCATAGCCGGTGCTACGTAGAACGGTTGGGTCGCTGGGGGTGCCGTCTGGAGCAACCAAGATGCCAATTGCACCGCTAGTGGGCGGATTTTGTGCACAGAGTCTAAACCCTGGCTCAAGGGTTAACTCTACAAGTTCTGCCGTTTCTACAGCACCGTCACTGTTCTCCTCTGTCTGGGTTTCCCAGTCTTCGTAGTTGGCTTCTACTTCCTCGGGGGTGGTGTTGGTTTCATCGTAGTTAAACTTTGCTTGTAACCGTTCTAGCTGAGTGGGTTGATTTGCGGTTTCAGTATTTGCGGCAATGTCTTCTGAATTTTCAGAGTCAGTTTCTTCTTCAGATTGCTCAGGCAAATCAGGCAGACCCTCAGCCGGTTCAGCCTGATCCGCCGCTGCCTGCTGTTGTGCCTCTATCTCTAACTGTCTGCGCAAGGTATCTTCGTCAGTCTCTGTCCCCTGCAGAATGCTGGGGGGCGGCTTAGGGATATCGATGATAGTTGCTGTCCGGTTATCACTGCTGCGCGCTGACCGAGATGGCGTATTTCTAATGGATAGATTTGGTCTTGGAATATAAGGATTTTGGAAGGGGCGATTGCGACTGAGGTTATTGGGAGACCCCAAGGACGGTGAGGTTAAGCTGCTGCCAGAACGATTAAAAATATTGGGAATATTGGAGCGATTGAACGTGCTGGCGTTGGGCAGGTTGGCCGGTGGGGCAGAATTGAAGTTGGAAATTGCCGGTAGCTGTGGGCGGTTAAAATCCGGCAGGCGTTCCTGGTCAGCCGCCGATAGGGTGACTAGAGGGACAGTGCGGGCCTCAGCTTCAGTATTTTCCTCGTTGAATGCAGCGAAAGACGCTTCGGAGAATCGAGGCATCGCTGCAAACAAAGCGCCATGGAAGCTCAAAGAAGCAATCGCTGCCACACCGTAAGGACTCGTAATTAGCTCCTTGAACCTACGCAGTAGATTCTTGGCCGACGATGAAGTTTTGGGGGTTAGCTCAGGAGAATTAGACATGGCACATTGAGAGCACTACTTCCAAGTGCAAAAGCACAGTGGAGGAATCAGTAAAGAAAATCAGCATTGTCGATCCTTAGGATGACTTTAGCTGTGAGAGGCCATTAAATAGCCACGGCTGCAGAGCGGTTGATTCCCTAAAGTCAGAACTCGCAGAAAAGCTTTAGGAGTTAACGATCTGTCTGCTAAGGATCAGCATAGACAATTTAGACCCAATTGAGCGCATTAGTGGTCAGTTGCGATCGCGCTAGGATGTTTGCAATCCACCCGACGGTTTCTTCTGAGAACCCGACGGTTTCTTCTGAGATTTTTCGTTGGTTACGTCATCCGTTTCTGGTAGCGGTGTGGCCTCTTTCGATGGCGGCAAGGTATCGCTGACTAAGCGACCGGTGCGCTTGCCCCCAGATAGCCGCTTTAGCAGCTGTGGTGTTGGATCGTGCATCAAATAAGTGACCGTATCACCAGGCTGCCAGGTACCTTGGCCTAAAACTACATCGAGTTTGCCATTGCGCTGCAGAGTAATGGGCAGTAAGTCGCCGCTGCCAATTAACTTATTGAGCTGTTCCCGCTGCTTTTCAAACTCCTCAGGCTGCAGCTGAGTTGTCTTTAGCTCAGCCGCATCATCTTTAAGATAGGTAATCCACGTTTTGATAGGTAAAGGCGTAGGCGTGACTTTTTTCCCCTTACCGTTTGGCTTGGGTTCCGCTTCTGCTTCACTGCGCGGCAGTACGGCCAACACTCGAGGTGGCTGAAATTCCTCTGCTGCCCGTTCTGCCACTACCGAGTTAACCTCCCCGTTAGTGGTCAGGGCCAGAAATGTCCCAATTGAACTGAGCCCTGCCTCATCCAGTAGCTCAGCATCCAGAGCGCTGCTTAAATACACGCGCAGACCATCTTTTCGAGCCAGCTCACAGGCTTCTTCATCGGTGTCAAACATCACCACCGATTCTCCCTGCTGAGCAAATAAGCGCCCCACCAAGCGCCCCACCGGATTGCAGCCGACAATCACGACCCCGGTGGCGTCTGCTTGAGTAATACCTAAAAACTTAGCCACGCTGCGTGCCGTTAGACCTTGGATAAACACCGTCATAATGATGGTCAAAAACACTAGGGCCTTAATGGAATCCCCACCATTGATGCCTCGTTCGGTTAGCAAAATCGCAAATAAGGATGCCACCGAGGCCGATACAATCCCACGAGGGGCGATCCAGCTAAGAAACAGCTTCTGCCGCCAGTTCAAATCGCTGTTGAGGGTGCAGGCATAAATATTGAGTGGACGTACCAGTAGCATCAGAGCCAATACTGTAAAGACTGACCCCACCCCTAAAGCAAAGACACTATCAATGGATAGGTCTGCTGCCAGCAAAATAAATAAAACCGATACCGAAAAGACCGTCAGCTGCCCTTTAAAGCGTCGCAGTAGCCGCTCATCTGGAACCGAGAGAGCCCGCAAAACTAGCCCTGCTGTAACCGTTGCCATCAGGCCAGATTCACCTCGAGCTTCTTGGGCTAGCCCAAACAACCCCCAGACGCTGGCTAGCACCACCAGATTACGCAGCTCCTCTGATAAAAAATCTGCCCGTTTTAGAAACTGTCCCAGCAGTGCGCCACCCAACCCTCCGATAGCGGCTCCAATACTTAAACGCTGAGCTAGACCACCGACAATAAAACCAACATCAGTGTCGCCGTTGAGTAAAATATCTAGAACCACAACGGCCAAAATCGCCCCCACCGGGTCGATTAACACCCCTTCACCTTCCAAAATTGTGGCTACTTTCCGTTCCACCTGCACCTGGCGCAGGAGCGGAGTAATAACAGTCGGCCCGGTTACTACCACCAATGACCCATATAAAAACGCTAGGGGCCATGGAAACTCACCAAACCAGTGGGCTGCCATCCCGCCGCCAAGCAGTGTAATAAAGGTCCCAAGAGTGATCAGATTACGCAGGCTACCAGATACCTGACCTAGCTCTTTTAGCTCCAGGTTAAGACCGCCTTCAAATAAAATTAAGGCAACACAGAGGGAAACGATCACCTCTAGACCTGTGCCCAGTACTTTTGGCTCGATCACCCCAAGGATGTCAGGTCCCAGCAATACCCCCAGACTGAGCAGAAAAATAATACTAGGTAACCGCAAGTACTCAGCGATAACCTGTGCTGTAATACCGGCTAGGACCGCAAGTACGATTTGCAGAGTAATCTCAAACGGGGTTGCCATCGGCTAAATGATGAAGGCTGCCTCACAGGCAAAACCTAGACAATAAAATGCTTACGGGTGAAATCTAGGGAATAACGATGCTGATCGACACCCTGCACAGCATTCAAAGCCTTAATCTAGCATCTAATGTGTTGGGGAAACGGCAGTTAATGGTGAGGCCGCCTGCTGTAGGCTCTCTAGCGGCAAAAAAAAGGGTGGACCAACGCCACCCAAATCACAGGAGTTATAAGGAGATACGACAGTCCGACCGCCGGTAACATACCAAGGTCGAATGTCATGATGGGAGACATGTTCAAACATACGAAAGTTGTAAGCAATTTACCTTAAATTCGCTGCTAAAAACTGACATCCCACGCATATATATTAATGGGAGTTTTTTGAAAACGGTCAGTTTACAAGGAAAGCTGTAAGATTTTTTTTTCAATAGATAGTATTGAACTTGGACAACGTTACAGCCTGTATCAACTCTAAAATCGATCTTAACAATTACTCGCATTCCCAGATGGAGTGACTATTTTGGGAATAGGTAAATGTCAGCAGCTACCTCCCCAGCCTTAGTCATCCAGGTCTTAGGTGTCTTAGACTATCTTCAGAATTATTTCCTTCAGGCCTAACTTGGATGCTTTTGTAATTCCTAGGTGGCCTTGCATTTACTCCCATTTCTAACGCCCCTTCTCTGCAAGCTAGTGTTGTGCGCTATCGCCATTTTTTCAAGGATCGAGCCCTGCGCTCCCAAAAGCTGGTTCAGAAGGTAGATTTGAGCGAGGTCTACCCCTGCCCGACCTGCCGTCATCGTGGAAAAATCCGGGAAATTACGCTGACTGAAGCATTTGGTTGCGATCGCTGTCAGCAGATCTATGTCATTCGCGACGGTGGTTTTGGATTAGAGCAGCTTTCTGGTGCCCATCCCTATCGTCGTCTATGGCGTTGGACCGGCCATCAATGGAAGCAATATAGCCATTTGCCAGCCTCTGGTTGGATTGGTCTACTGGTGCTTATTGCTATATTGCTAGCCATCTCAGGGTTCTGGTTGCTTTTGTCTACGTCCCTTAGAATTTTGGCCGTATTGATTGCCAGCCTGGCAGGTGGGGCGATTTTAACGTCGCGGCGCTAGCACCACGACGCCAAAACTGCTAGCTCAGTAGAGCAGCCTGCATATCTTCCTTTTTCGGCACCTTAACCTTGGTGGCCAGACCTAGCTTAGATAGCAGCTGAATTGTCATCCAAGTAGCGTCGATTTCCCACCATTGCAGGCCGTGACGTGCTGAGAACTGAAATGCATGGTGGTTGTTATGCCAACCTTCACCATAGGTAACTACAGCAACCCACCAGCAGTTTGTGGAATAGTCCTTAGAGTTAAAGGTCTTGTAGCCAAATTTGTGAGTGGCGCTGTTGACAAACCAGGTGCAGTGATAGACCACCACCAGGCGAACAAAGATGCCCCACAGCACAAAGGGCCAACCGCCAACCGCATAAAGCAAGAGCCCTAAAGCAATCTGCATTGGCAAAAAGTATTTCTCGCAAAACAGATAGAACGGGTCTTTGGCAATATCCCTGGTTAGTCGAGGCACATCGCCATCGGCAGGCACCTCATAAAAAATCCATCCCATATGGCTCCACCAAAATCCTTTAGTCGAGCTGTGGTGGTCGATGGGCTGGTCGGAATGCGCGTGGTGATGTCGGTGCAAGCCAATCCACTCAATAGGGCCATGCTGACACGCTAGACTGCCGCATAATACAAAAAAATATTCTAGCCACTTGGGTACAGAGAAGCTACGGTGGGCCACCAAGCGGTGCCATCCCAGCGTAATTCCTAAGCAGCCTGTAAGCCAGTGCAAAAAGAGCGCTACCGCAATAGCGCTCCAACTAAAATTTGTAGGTAGAAATGCCAATAAAGCAATTAGGTGTACGGCTACCATAAAGATTGCTGTAGGCCAGTTAATGGGAGGCTTTTGAACGTTTGCAACAGTCATGTAAAAATCTCAGCGTTAACGTTAGGGCCAACTTGCGTCACAATTAGAGCCCGCGTCATTAGCCCAGGAGAGCGAGTGAATAGCCTGAAGACACTGCAGCCGACAGAACAAGCACTATTTTCGATTTTTTACGCAATTGACTCCCAGGTCAAGGAAAATATTGCGCGAATATTGATGGCGTTTCGTCAACATAAGGTGGGAACACATCATTTCTCAGGCGTTTCAGGCTATGGTCACGATGATTTAGGACGCCAAACCCTAGATCGGGTATTTGCGACTTTAGTTGAGGCCGAAGCTGCTGCAGTACGTGTGCAGTTTGTATCGGGCACCCATGCCATAACCTGTGCCCTGTTTGGGGTGCTGCGTCCTGGGGATGAGCTATTGGCGGTGACTGGGGCTCCTTATGACACCCTAGAAGAAGTCATCGGTGTCCGCGGCAGTGGCCAAGGCTCGCTAAAAGAATTTGGTGTTAGCTATCGCGAGCTGCCCCTGACCGCCGAGGAAACTATAGACTGGGCCACCCTAGCCACAGCAATTCGACCCAACACAAAGATGGTGCTAATCCAGCGGTCGTGTGGATATAGCTGGCGGGCCAGTCTGACTATTGACGAGATTGGCCGAATTGTGCGCTCAGTCAAAGCCCAAAACCCAGACACGGTTTGTTTTGTGGACAACTGTTATGGCGAATTTGTAGAAACCCGTGAACCCACTGCCGTTGGTGCGGACCTGATGGCCGGTTCGCTAATTAAAAATCCGGGGGGCACCATTGTGACGACAGGTGGATATGTGGCAGGCCGAGCGGACCTGGTGGAAGCCGCCACCTGTCGTTTGACCTCCCCTGGCATTGGTAGCTCTGGCGGCTCTACCCTGAATCAAAATCGTCTACTGTTTCAAGGCTTATTCTTGGCTCCGCAAATGGTGGGTGAGGCTCTAAAGGGTAATTATTTGCTGGCCCAGACCTTTAGTCAGCTGGGTTACGATGTGAATCCAGCCGTCGATATTCCTCAGCGAGATGTGATTCAGGCCATCCGTCTAGAAGACCCTGATAAGCTAGTTGCTTTTTGTCGCGCGGTGCAGCAACATTCCCCCGTTGAAGCCTATGTGGATCCTGTGCCTGCTGCTATGCCCGGATATGATAGCCAGCTGGTGATGGCCGGGGGTACCTTCATCGACGGCAGCACCTCAGAGCTGTCAGCAGATGGACCCTTGCGAGAACCCTATGTGGTGTACTGCCAGGGGGGCACCCATTGGGCTCATGTTGCGATCGCAGCTGAAGCGGCGGCCAATGCGGTTGGCCCAGCGAGAAAGCAACTGTAGTGTTAAGTAAATTGTTAAAATAGATACACCCACCAATACTCACCAGCGCCCCATATGATTACTGTTGCACTACCCAAGGGCTCGTTGCTCAAAGACACCATTCGACTGTTGCAAGGGGCTGGGCTAGATTTTAGTGGCTTTCTAGACAGCAGTAACCGACAGCTACAAATCGTCGAAAGCAGCGGTCGGGCTCAAGGGCTACTGGTTCGGGCGCAGGATGTGCCAGTGTATGTAGAATACGGCCAGGCGCAGCTCGGTATTGTTGGCTATGACGTTCTTTATGAAAAAGAACCCAATGTAGCCCAGCTAGCAGACCTAAAATTTGGGGGCTGCCGGTTTTCAGTTGCGGTCAAAAAAGATGGCCCTTACCGGTCGGCATTAGATTTACCCCCCCACTGTCGCGTTGCCTCTAAGTTTGTCAACAGTGCCCGACGCTATTTCCAAAGTATTGATTTGCCAGTCGAAATTATCCCCCTTTATGGGTCTGTGGAGCTAGGTCCGATTACGGGAATGTCTGAGGCGATTGTGGATTTGGTGTCTACAGGCCGCACCCTAAAAGAAAATAATCTGATGGAGTTAGAAGTGCTGTTTGAAAGCACAGCACGACTGGTCGCCCACCCGCTGAGCTATCGTCTAGATGTGGATAATCTCAGCGAATATGTTGACCTGATCCGTCAGCAGGTTGCAGCAGTACCTGCCTGAGGGGCTTTGTGATTAAAAACAGGCGGGGAGTAGCTTTTAACTGTTTTTCATCAAAGATATGTAGTATCGAGTGACGCACTATTCCTTTTGAACTATCAGTTCTCCCTTGATTAGATTTAGCGGCGCGCAACTCAAAACTGAGAACTCAAAATTAACAGCTCAATTCAAAACTGAGAACTCAAAACTCTCCTATCGTTTGTATTCCAATGGCTTCTTCTTCCGTCTCTACATCTAGAAAGGGTTCAACCTACGATTGGCAGCTCTTCCAGCGTCTTCTCCCCTATATTCTGCGTGAGAAACGACATCTTGTACTACCGCTGCTGCTGTTGGTGCCTCTAGCCTTTGCCCAGTCACTACAGCCTGTGCTGATTGGTCAGGCAATATCACTGATTCGGCAAGAGTCTGGGGCCTGGAGTTTTTTGATAGAGCGCTCCCTGCAAGAGGGCTTAAATATTTTAATTGTGCTGTTGCTGGTTTGTATTGGCATCCGACTAGCGCTGGATGGCTGGCAGAGCTTTTTAGTGCAAAAGGTAGGGCAAGATATCACCCGCAATATTCGTAACGACATGTTCCACCATGTCACAGCCTTGTCAATGCGATTTTTTGATCGCACGCCGGTGGGCAGGCTGATTACTCGCTTGACCAGCGATGTCAATGCGCTAGGGGATGTTTTTTCTACGGGGGCTATCGGCATCTTTAGCGACATGTTTTCTATTGTCGTGTCGGTTGTGATCATGTTGCTGATCGACTGGCGTTTGGGACTGATGCTGATGTTGTTGCTGGTGCCTGTAACTTCAATCATTGTCTACTTTCAGCAACAGTATCGTAAGGCCAACTATCAGGCCCGCGAGGAACTATCGGCCCTTAACTCTAACCTACAAGAAAACATCGCTGGCATTGAGGTGGTTCAGCTGTTTCGACGAGAGAAGTTTAACGCCAATTTGTTTCGTACCACCAACGAGCGCTATATGATGGCGGTTGATCGCACAATCTTTTACGATTCTGCAGTGTCAGCCACCTTAGAGTGGATTGCGCTAGTTGCAGTCGCAGGGGTGTTAGGGCTAGGCGGCTGGCTGGTTCTTGGCGACAATATGGAGCTTGGTACTCTCACGACGTTTATCCTATTTGCCCAGCGTCTATTTGAGCCACTGCGTCAGTTTGCCGATAAATTTACAGCCATTCAGGCCGGGTTCACAGCTGTTGAGCGTCTAAACGATCTGCTAGATGAACCCATTGAAATTAAAGACATTGACGATCCGGCGGTGCTACCTGAGCCCACCGACCCACGCGGTAACGTTATGCCGGGTGAGATTCGATTTAACCATGTTTCCTTTGGCTATAAGTCCGATGAATATGTTTTACGAGATTTAGACTTTACGATTCGCCCTGGAGAGAAAGTGGCTTTAGTGGGGCCAACAGGTGCGGGAAAAAGCTCCATTATTCGTTTGCTGTGTCGTCTGTATGAAGTTAATCAAGGTCAGATCTTACTGGATGGTGTCGATATTCGTAACCTGGCTCAAGAAGATCTACGCAAACGTATGGCCATCATTTTGCAAGATGGGTTTCTCTTCTCAGGCGATGTGAGTAGCAACATTACCCTGGGTGAAGAATATACACCGGCCCAAATTCGCCATGCAGCCGAGTCGACAAATGTGGCTAGCTTTATTGAACAGCTACCCCAAGGCTATGACACCATGCTGCGAGAGCGAGGCACCAATCTCTCCGGTGGTGAAAAACAGCTGTTGGCCTTTGCCCGTGCGGCAATACGTAACCCTGGCATTTTGGTGCTAGATGAGGCCACAGCAAATTTAGATGTGGGAACCGAGGCTCGAATTCAGTCGGCATTGAATACGCTATTGGAAAATCGTACGGCAATTATTATTGCCCACCGACTCTCGACCATTCGCAATGTGGACCGAATTTTAGTACTCAAGCAGGGCCACATGGTAGAGCAGGGCAGCCACGATGAGCTACTAGCCGCAGATGGTCTATATGCAAGTCTGTATAAGCTGCAGATGTTAGGGCAGTAGGCTTCGGCTACGCTCAGCCTACGGGCTTTTATTCTTCGCAATTGTCCACTGAGGCTGTCAACGAGTACTCACCACCTAAGTAACCGTAGGTGCCAATATACCAACGACCGCTGCTCAATTCTGGTCGACTTAGATTACTAACGGTAACAGTCTCATTGCTTCCGTTTAACCAGGGCCGAAAATCATAACTACTTAAGGATGGTTCTGCCTCTTGTCGGACATATAGATCCACATCGCTGAGCTTGTCTTCGTCCGCTGCCGTTAGCTGTATTTCTAGCTGAGTGGCTTCATCGGGAACATCAAAATAGTATTGTCGCCATGCGCCGTTACCAACGCTGTCTGTAATTGTTTGGCAGTTTCTTAGAGATGACGAACCCAGACGTTGCCTGGGAATGAAAAAGTCTTTGACAACAGCCATATGCTGCATGTTTGTTGCACCGCTATCGCTGCGACGCACAGGCTCAACATCTGATAGGGGTGAATAAACACGGCTATCAAATACAAGGCCGTGTTGAAAGCTGTTATCACCGATCTCAACGGGTACTTCATATTCTTGCAGGTCAATATCGGCAAAGACCCAGTCGTAGGGACGACGGCGACTAGAGTTAGTATCAATATCACCATCTTGATCTGTTGGGTAGGGTGGGCGTGTGTTTACAACAGTACCCAGGGTTTGTAGAGTAGCTTCTGTGATATTACGAGTGTTTAAGTCTCCACCAATTACTAACAAATCTTCTTCAGGTATGTTGGTTTGAACAAACTCCACCAAGGCATCGGCTTGAACATTGCGTATGCTGGCACTTCTGGTCAGAAAGTGTACGCTAATAGCCCACAGGTCTTGATTACCAGGGATATCAATCTTTGCCCAGGCAAAATCGCGATTGCTGACAGCAGGGTCGTCCCATTCGCCTGACTCTAAGATGGGATAGCGGCTAATAATACCGTTAGGAATTTGAGCATCGTATTCGCGATAATAGACAAACTCTTCGCCAAAGGTGGTGTCAATCCACCCCTCAATGGTGCTTTCAGAGTTGTTGCTGATGTTAAATTCTTGAATCAGAACAATATCGGGTTGTAGACCCTGAAAGATTCGGGTGCCTTCACCTGGATCGTAAGATTGGCGATTGCCGCTAGTGGTATTGGCGGCCATAATTCGCAGAGTAGTTTGGGCAGTAGCAGTGGGTGAAATTGCAATCCACGCGAGAATAATCGCCAATAGCCAAACAGCAAACACATACTGAATTAGAGGGCGCACCATGATAATTTCCTCAATGGGGCATACTTTTGTTGTAACTAGCCTGTAAGCATTGTGACGTAAGACTGTCACCTTTATTTGTATTTTTGGTGTTTTGCAATGACTCTATGGACTCCAGATAGTTATACCAGAGCCTGGAACTTTGCGGCAGATGCTCATCGGGAGCAACGGGTACCAGGTACGAAACGGCCTTATATTAACCATTTGGGTAATGTAGCAATGGAGGTGATGCGGGCGATTGCGGCGACATCAACCGTGCAGCATCCGGATTTGGCGGTGCAGTGTGCGCTGTTGCACGACACGATCGAAGATACGACAGTAACCTATGAGGTGCTTGCGTCTAGGTTTGGGCATGAGGTGGCAGCTGGAGTCTTGGCGTTAAGTAAGAATCCAGCATTGTCGAAGAATAAGCAGATGGCCGATAGTTTAGAGCGAATTCGACAGCAACCTTACGAGGTATGGATAGTAAAGCTGGCGGATCGGATTAGTAATTTGCAGAAGCCACCAGGGCATTGGAAGTTAGAGAAGATTCGGCAATATAGGGCTGAAGCAGAAATGATTTTGGATGATTTAGGTGAGGCCAATGAGTGGTTAGCCAAACGGTTGGAGAAGAAAATTTTTGCCTATAAGGTCTAACCGTAGGGGCGTTGCATGCAACGCCCCTACGGTTAGACCTTGTGTCAGCGGCAAGAATTGTGTGTCCAGCGGATGCTGGGTTTTGATGGTTGAGCTACTGATGCTCCAATGAGCCAGCTAAACTATAAGCAAATGTTCTAACGCGATGAGCAACACATGGTCCAAGCCGTTGACTTCAAACAAATGGGATTTAACGAGTTTATCCGGTGGGTGCCTGACGATGGCAAAACATATGAACTGCATCAAGGTGTAGTCACCGAAACGCAACCAACGGGACCCCATGAACTAGTAGGCAGGCGCATTCATCGCTGAGGAGTAATATCAAGTCGGGTTAAACACCCACAATTACGCAGCGTCTCTGTCATCATAGCCAGGCCACCAATGGTAGAAGGTCAGCCCCTGAATCAGGTCTTGTTGTTGAGATAATCGTTGGCACCGTTGAAACACCAACTCTTC